>NZ_KB906127.1:0-21679 GCF_000381185.1 Thioalkalivibrio sp. ALMg13-2
CTGTTCGAGCTCATCGCCCATCGCTACGAGGCGGGCAGCCTGCTGATCACCTCCAATCAGCCCTTCAGCGCTTGGGACGCCATCTTCCCCGACGACATGATGGCCGTCGCTGCCATCGACCGGCTGATCCATCACGCCCATGTCGTCGAGCTCAGCGGCGAGAGCTACAGAAAGCGCGCGCACACCGAGCAACGCAAGAAAACCAAGACCGCCTCAGCGGTCTGACAACACCGACGACCAACCGGCCAAAGTGGTTGTCGCTGACCGGCCAAAATAGTTGACGTCAGATACAGGATTTCGCTTCAATCGCACCTGCGGCATCGGGGATCACGCAGCCGCGAACCGCCGGATATGATTCTCGTCCCGGGACGCGGCCCGGGCCAGATCGTAGTTGGTCTGCATCGTGAGCCAGTGGCGTGCCTCGCCGATCCCTCCACTCTCCAGGCGCACCGCAAAGTCCGGTGAAATGGCGGCGTGTTCGTTGAGAACACGCGAGACCGCGTTGCGGGACATCCCCAAATGCGCGGCAAACTCCGTCACCGAAAGACCCAGCCCCGGCAGCACACGCCGGCGCAGGATCCGCCCGGGATGGGGCGGGTTCCGCATCGCCGTGTCTTCCTGAAGGTCAGTGGTAGTCTTCATAATCCACCTGATCCGCATCGTCGCCACTGAAAGTGAAGGTGACGACCCAGTTGCCGTTCACATGCACCGAGAAAAAGCCGGCGCGATCCCCACGCAGCGGATGAAAATCCATGCCCGGGAGATCTAGGGAAACACTGATCAATGTACACACTCGCGCTCGAGTCGCTTTTGCGCGCGAACAAGGCGCGGCGACTGCCGTGCAGTCACTCTGCACAAGGGAGCCGCAACGCCGTGCGCGCGCCCGTTGTTATCAAAAACGGGCGACCGAGCCCCTTGCATTCAATGGCTTGTGGGGTTGGCACCCCAGGTTCCCCGATCCTGCGTTGCGCCCCGAATCCATAAAAAACGGGCGGGTAGAACCACTACCCGCTGCTCGACGCGCCTTGTCTCGGAAAACCTGGGGTGCCAACGCGAGCGTGTACATTGATCAGTGTTTCCCTAGCTGCCCGGGATGGGTCGCTGCATCCAGCAGCGCGAGAATGTCTTCCAGGTCTTCCACATGGTCCGCCGGCAATCCACGGCGATCGCCGCTCGCATACAAGCGTTTTAGTCCCTTGTGACGAATCTTCCTGATCATCGGCCTTCCTTGGCACTCAACTTAGACTGTAATCTGTAACGTTACAGTGGTCAATTCACTCGACTGACAAGCGGCTCAGCCAAAGCGGTAGTGCTTGCGGATGTCGCGGTGGATCTCCCAGGTGCAGTCCATGCCCTCGGGGAAGGTGACGAGGTCGCCCTCGCCGACCGTGACCGGCTCGCCGCCGTCCGGGGTCACCGTGACCTGGCCTTCCAGGATGTAGCAGACCTCGCGCTCGTCGTAGTGCCAGGGGAAGGTCGAGACCTCCTTCTCCCAGACCGGCCAGTCGAACACCCCCAGGCGTTCCAGGTGATCGTGGTCGGGACGATGGATAACTTCGATGGACATGGAATCCTCGCTCAAGCGGAAATGACCTGCCCATTGTGCCGAGTTCCCGACTCCTTGCGCATCTGTCCGCGCCGGCCCGCTCAACCGCCCGAGGCCGTCATCCGAACGCCGCCAGACCAACTGGCCACGCCGAGCCCCCTATTAGGATTGCCGCACCAGGCAATTCTGGCCGCCAAAATCGCCTTTAAGGCCGAAATCCGCCCGCCCTACCCGGTATTTTGCGCAAGGTTTCCGCAAGTTACCGTGGTCCGACCCCACTGTTGTGCCCGGTGAGGGAGATTCCTCGACAGTTTGAGAAAGCGGGCTGGAGTCTGCATCTGACTTTCTAGTGGTCTCTGTGGAAAGTGGGTGTTCTTTGCTTGTCAGCTCAATACAAGTACTGCTGAAAGTCCACGAACACTTCTCGAATGCTGCTCACCGGGCCCAGCTCGTGCACAGCATCACCGAGGCTGTGGTACTTCAATTCAATCAGCTGGGGGAGCTTCGCCGTATCCAGTTCGCTTACGCCCTGGGCGACATAGTGATCGAGCACGAATCTCAGAAATTCCTGCTGTCTGTAGTCGTGTCCCCGGAAGATGCGCTCCTTGTGGGCATCCACTCGTTCGGCTCGGGTTACCGGCGCCATGTTGAAGGCGATGTAGGCCAATACATCGTATAGGTCGCTGTTCTCGGCCTCGATCAGCTTGCCGACTTCGGCCAACTGTTGTGTGCCGTAGCCCTTCTCCTCCAACCCCTCCAGAAGCTTTTCCCGGGTGTCCGGACGGCCCCACAGGCGGCGAAGCTCATCTTCGTCCTGGAACAGCTCGGGTAGATCGCCGAACAGTCGCTGGATGAATTCAGCGGCAGAGATCGGCTTGCCGTCCGGGCTCCAGAAGCTGGTGGCGGTCATGTGCTGGATGGTGCGTTCCTTGCCGTCGGCGAGTCGGATCTTCACCTTGCTGCGTTTCTCGCAGATGCAGGGCCGTTCGCCGCAGACCTCGCAGGGTTCCGGTGGCTCCTTCTCGCAAACACAAGGCCGCTCGCCGCAAACCGGGCAGGGCTGCGGAGGCTCCCTGGTGCAGCTACAAGGGGTGTTGCCGCACTGCTCGCAGGGTTCGGGCGGCAAGGGCTCCCCATCCCACTCCGGATCGTTGAAGTGCTCGTAGGCCTTCACGAAGTCGTGGATCGTGAAGTAGTCCTTGCCCTCAAACAGGCGCGTGCCGCGTCCGATGATCTGCTTGAACTCGATCATGCTGTTCACCGGCCGCATCAGCACGATGTTGCGCACGTTGCGGGCATCCACGCCGGTGGAAAGCTTCTGCGAGGTGGTAAGGATGGTCGGGATGGTCTTCTCGTTGTCCTGGAACATTTTCAGGAAACGCTCGCCTTCCTTGCCGTCGTTGGCGGTCACGCGCTCGCAGTAGTGCGGGTCGGTGCTGGTCTTGAACTGGTTGATCAGGTCGCGCACCGCCAGCGCGTGTTCCTGGGTGGCGCAGAACACCAGCGTCTTTTCACGCGGGTCGATCTGCTCCATGAACAGTTTCACGCGGTAGCGCTCGCGCTCCTGGATCTCGATGACCCGGTTGAAGTCCTCCTCGGTGTAGCGCCGCCCTTGCTCCACCTCGCCCTCGATGATCTCGTCATCCGCCGTGTAGACATAGTCATCCAGCGTGGTGGCGATCTGCCGCACCTTGAACGGCGTCAGGAAGCCGTCGTTGATGCCTTCCTTCAGCGAGTAGATGTAGACCGGCTCACCGAAGTAGGCGTAGGTGTCGGCGTTGTGCGTGCGCTTCGGCGTGGCGGTCAGGCCGAGCTGCACGGCCGGCTGGAAGTACTCCAGGATGCCGCGCCAGTTGCTCTCGTCATTGGCGCCGCCCCGGTGGCACTCGTCGATGATGAT
This sequence comes from Thioalkalivibrio sp. ALMg13-2, assembly GCF_000381185.1. NCBI lineage: Bacteria > Pseudomonadati > Pseudomonadota > Gammaproteobacteria > Chromatiales > Ectothiorhodospiraceae > Thioalkalivibrio > Thioalkalivibrio sp. ALMg13-2. The sequence continues at coordinate 3,447 of NZ_KB906127.1, forward strand.
GAAATCGAAGAAGTCCGGCGGATAGTCACCGAAGTTGGGCGCCGGGTGGCCCTCGGCATCGCGCCCGGTCATGAAGGTCTGAAAGATGGTGAAGAACACGTTGCCGTTCTTCGGCACCCGACCCTTCTTGCGGATCACCTCCGGATCGATGCGCACCAGCGCATCCTCGGGAAAGGCGGAAAAGTCGTTGAAGGCCTGATTGGCCAGGATGTTGCGGTCCGCCAGAAACAGGATGCGCGGCTGCCGCCCCGGCGTGCCGGCAGCACGCGCCGCCAGGCTCCAGCGGGCATGGAACAGCTTCCAGGCAATCTGGAAGGCGATGGCCGTCTTGCCGGTGCCGGTGGCCAGGGTCAGCAGGATGCGGTCCCGTCCCGCCGCAACCGCCTCCAGTGCCTGGTTGATGGCGTTGTGCTGGTAGTAGCGCGCCTGCCAGAAGCCGCCCTTGTCCTCGAACGGCACGGCCCCGAAGCGCTCCCGCCAGGTGTCCTGCGCGCCAACACTCGCGCCGAAGGTCTCCGCCCACAGCTCATCCGGCGCGGGCCAGGCCTCCACCGGCCCCTCCGCACCGGTTGCCATGTCCACCCGGTAGATGCCGTCACCGTTGGTGGCGTAGGCGAAGCGCGCCTGCAGGCGCTCGGCGTAGCGCTTGGCCTGGGCCAGTCCCTCGGTCACCGGCAGGCTACGCTTCTTGGCCTCGACCACCGCCAGCTTCTGGCCGCGATAGATCAGCACGTAGTCGGCGATGTCCTGCCTGGCGCGCTTGCCGCCACCCTGCAGCCGACCGAGGGTGATCACCTCGCGCCGCACCCGGCTGGCCTCCACCACGCCCCAGCCCGCCTCCTTCAGGGCCGGGTCGATCAGTTCGGCGCGGGTGTCTGCCTCATTGAGGCCGGCCTCGTTCATCCTTGGTCTCCAGCCAGCATATTCATGATCAGACGGATCATGGTCTCCTTGTTGGCAGGGTCGGACTCGGCCACCAGCAGGGTCAAGGCCGCGAGGCCCACATCGTTGATCACCGGCTCGCCGGACTCATCCAGCAGGCGACCGTTGCGGTGGAGGAAGTCCACGAACAGAAAGGCGGCGCTGCGCTTGTTCCCATCGGAAAACGGGTGGTTCTTCACCACGAAATAGAGCAGGTGCGCGGCCTTGGATTCGACGCTGGGATAGGCGGGCTCACCAAACACACTCTGATCGAGATTGCCGAGCAGCGAGGTCAGGCCATCGCCCCGGTCCCGAGCGAACAGATCGGTGGCTTCGCCGCGCGCCATCAGGTCGGATTTCAGCCCGTCCAGCGCGGCCCGCGCCTGTTCCCAGGAGGGCAGCGTGCCTCCAGTCTGGGCGCGCGGTTCGGTCAGCAAGCCTTCGTCATAGCGTTGCAGCCACAGAAAGGTCTGGGCGTAGCGGCTGACGATATCCACCAGGCCACGACCGCTGCCCGCATCCAGCGCCGGGCTTTGCGCGGCCTTGCGCACCAGCGCCAGGGCCGCCTCCAGCTCCTGCGCGTTTTCCTCGAAGCGCTGGCGGTTCAGGGTCCAGCCCTGGGTCAGGTGCTCGCGTAGGACGCGGGTGGCCCACTGGCGAAACTTGACGGCACGGCGCGAGTTCACCCGGTAACCCACGGAGATGATCGCGTCGAGGTTGTAGTGCTCGATCTGCCGGGTGACCTGGCGTTTTCCCTCGGTTCGAACGGTTTCCAAAATGGAAACGGTTGCCTTCCGTTCCAGTTCCCCATCCTGATAGATGTTCTTCAGGTGCTTGGATACCGCCGCCTTCTGCACATCGAAGATCACCGTCATCTGCTCCTGGGTCAGCCAGACGGTCTCGCGGTCGGCATCCAGCCGAACTTCGACCGCCTTGTCGGCCTCCTCGAAGATGACGATGGGGGCCTTGGTTTCGGCGGTCATGCGATTTCCTCCCCCTGGCGCACGGCATCGGAGGCTGCCTTGCCTGCGGTGAGTTCGCCGGAGAAGGCTTTTTGCAGGAGGGATTGTTTCAGTTCGGCCAGAGCGTTGAATTTATCTTGATATGTAGACCCGAGTTGCTTGGACTCAGTATCGATTTCTTGAATCTTTCGAACAATTTCAAGCTGTTCGTCCGGTGCGGGATACCTTACGGTTAGCGTTGCCAACCCTCTCTGGTTCAGGCTACTAATGTTGGCTCCGTCGCCAGACGCGACTAGCTGCTCTCGTATAGGGCCTGTCCGGAGGTAATGCATAAGAAATTCTGGATGCAACTCATCTCTTTTTAAACGTGCTCGAATTGTGAATCCCGAATGTGAAGTCTTTTCCAATACATCCCCGGCTAACAAGCAGCGCCCAATCAACTGTTTATTGCCATTTGATCGAACTATCAAAATGTCATTCTTTTTCAGCTCATACCCTATTGGTAACGACCCTTCGACTTCCACCTCTTCGAGGAAGTCAGTCGGGACCCAGTAATTCGACTTGAAATTCTTCACGCCGACTATACGAACACTTTCCCCGCAGCTGTTTTTGGTGAAGTTCAAGCCGTTCTTAAAGTCGGCAAGTTGACCCAATTCTCGCTTGGTCCACGTTTTATTCCGTTGGCTGAACACTGCGTTCAGATAACTCTCGAATAACTCCCGGGCATTGGCGAGGTTCTTTTCGGTGTTGGCGACCGCGGTGGCGATTCCCGCGAAGGCTTCATCGAGGATGGCGACGATGCGCTTTTGTTCGGGGAGAGGTGGAAGATCAACTGCCCTCTGCTCCATAGCACCCTTGGTGACATGGATCATGGTGGTTCCGACACCCTGTTCTTTTTTTATCTTCTCCTTATCCCAGTCGAACCAGTAGTACAGGAACTTTCTGTCAATCCTCGACTGATCAAACTCGACTTTCCAAATGTGGTAGTGAAAAATTACCTTGCCGCCCTCCCATATCCGAGGCCCGAATGAGGCCGACCAGGCGTAGAGCAAATCGCCGTTGTCGCAGTATTTGTCGCTGTCGAGCTCTAGGTCAGAGTAATACCAAGACTGATTCGTGAAGAAGTTCCCTACCCGCAAGACAGGGTATCGGCCAGAAAGTAGCAACTCGTTCTTCTTATAGGCTCTTCCATTGATCAGCCGGCAAACATCCGTCAGTTTGACGTTATTCCACCCCTCCCTCATAACATCCCCCGAATGCCTTCCAGGATCTCTTCGCTCTCCCGGTCCAGCGTCTCGATCTCGTTGATGATTACCTCGGGATCGCGCAGGGGGGCGGCCTCGGCCTTGTTGGGGTTCTTCACCGACAGATCGACGCTGTCCGGGTCGATGTCCTTGGCGTCCACGGTCCAAGAGTTCTCGGAATCCTCGAATCCGGCCTGACGCGCAACGAAATCCTCCAGGTCGTTGTCGTTGAGCGGGTTGGTCTTGCCCAGGCTGCGGCCGGGGTCGAGCTGGTAGTACCAGATCTTGCGGGTGGGCGCGCCTTTCTCGAAGAACAGCACCACGGTCTTCACGCCGGCGCCGAGGAAGGTGCCGCCGGGGCAGTCGAGGATGGTGTGCAGGTTGCAGCTCTGCAGCAGCTCCTTGCGCAGCGCGCGCGAGGCGTTGTCGCTGTTGGAGAGGAAGGTGTTCTTGATGACGACGGCGGCGCGGCCATCGGCCTTCAGGTACTTGATGAAGTGCTGCAGGAACAGGAAGGCCGTTTCGCCGGTCTTGATGGGGAAGTTCTGCTGGACCTCCTTGCGCTCCTTGCCGCCGAAGGGCGGGTTGGCCAGGATCACGTCGAAGCGGTCCTTCTCCTGGATGTCGCTCAGGTTCTCCGTGAGGCTGTTGGTATGGATGACATTGGGCGCCTCGATGCCGTGCAGGATCAGGTTCATGATCCCGATCACATACGGCAGGCTCTTCTTCTCCTTGGCGTAGAAGGTGCGGGTCTGGAGCGTATTCAGGTCGCTGGTGGACAGATGGCTGCCGTCGCCCTGGCCGTCCGGCCCGTAACGCAGATAGTCGTGCGCCTCGCACAGAAAGCCCGCTGACCCGGCGGCGGCGTCGTAGATGCGCTCGCCGATGCGCGGCTTCACCACCTGGATCATCGCGCGGATCAACGGGCGCGGCGTGTAGTACTCGCCGCCGTTGCGCCCCGCGTTGCCCATGTTGCGGATCTTCGCCTCGTACAGATGGGAGAGCTCGTGCTTTTCCTGCTGCGAGCGGAAGCTCAGGCCGTCGATCAGCTCCAGCGCATCACGCAGGCTGTATCCGCTGGCGAACTTGTTGCGGATCTCGCTGAAGATCTCCCCGATCTTGTAGTCGATGGTGTCCGGCCCCGTCGCGCGCTCGCGGAAGCCCTGCAGATACGGAAACAGCTCGTGGTTGACGAAGGCGATCAGGTCCGCGCCCGTCAGCGCCTCGTCATGGTCGAATGTGCCATCCGCCGTCTTCGGCGCCGCCCATGCCGACCAGCGATACGGCTCATCGATGATGTACTGGTAGGACTTGCCCACCAGCTCCGCCTCCTGCGCGCGCTCGTACTCCAGATCATCCAGATACTTGAGGAACAACATCCATGACGTCTGCTCCGTGTAGTCCAGCTCCGTCGCGCAGCCGGCCTCTTTCCAGAGCACGTCATCGATGTTGCGGAAGGTTTGCTCGAACATTCAGTCACCAGTGCTGTTTGGATGCACCACCCTCGGGTGGTGGGGGCTAACCGCAATTAAGACAGGTTCTGCGATAGGGGTAGTCAGCAGGTTCTGTTTAGCACCCACGCCCGCGGGCGTCGTAAACGCTCATCGGGGCCCAATGGCCCCTGCAGGTGTCGCCTGGGAAGGGGTGCGTGGTTCGCGGCGGTTGGTGCTGAATGGCGTGCAAGTGCCGATAACGCCGACGCTGGCCCTGTGGGCCCGCAGGGTCATAACCGGGCGCGTAACCATCGGTGAATTGTGCATTACACGCAGCGGATGCGCGAACCGGTCAGGGAAGTCAGGGGTCCCGCCCAGCACGGGTCGAGAGTTTCGGCATCCATTCTCCTGTGCGACCGGGAGGTCCAGTGTCCCCTTCGCCTGCTAGCAGGCTCCTGCAGATGCTTTGCGTTGCAGAACCGGATCAGCCGGACAAGCGTCGTTTCTTGCGCCGGAAACGAAGCGCCACCAGCACCGCGAATGATGCAACCCCCAACACTGCGGGGAAGTATTCCAGAGGAAGACCCAGGCCCCAGGCCATGTATCCGGTGACCAGCGCCCACAGCAGCGGGATGATCGCCAGCACCAGGGGCGGACGCGACGGCACCAGCAACAGCAGCCCCAGGGTCAGCAGCATCACCGGCCCCGGGGCCACGCCGACATATTGCAGCTGCGTCCAGGGCGTTTCGGCCAGCGCAGCGTCCAGAAGCGGGTACCCCACGAAGGCATGGGCGATCACCACCATCGCGGCCCCTCCCCCCAGCCGGCCGGGCCAGCCGAAGCGGGCCTGGCCCATCAGGGTCAGCGCGAACACCAGCATCAGGCCCTGGGCCACGAACACTCCAGCCAGCCACTCGGAGGCGAAGTGGAACGGCGCCAGCGAACCACCGAAGAAGGCCACCCCGGTCCAGATCCACAGCACGCCCAGCAACAGGCCAATGACACGACCAGCCGCACGCGAACCCGGAATCACCAGCCCCACAGCCACCAGAGCAAGCAGTGCGCCAATCCCGTGCAGGGGCCAGATCGCGGTGTTGTACTGGCCCAGGATCGCCAGCCAGGTCGATGCCTCAAACGGCAGCATGTCGGCTCCCCGGTCGCAAGGATTCGGAGGCCAACCCTACAGGTCCTGCACATACGCGACCATGCGGCTGCGCATTCCGGCGTCCGGCATGGGGCCGTACAGCGCGCCCATGTTCTCCTCCATGTGCGCCACCACCGAGGTCGCGGGGATCGCACAGGTCACGTCCGGGTGCGAGACGATGAATTTGAGCAGGAACTGCGGCCAGTTCTCGCATTCGATCTCCGCCGCCCATTCCGGCAGCGGATGCCCCTCGAACTGGTTGATCAGCGCCTTGCGCCGAAACGGGCGGTTCGCGATCACCGCCACCCCGCGTTCCCGCGCCAACGGCAACAGGCGCTGTTCCGCTTCGCGATCCAGGATGTTGTAGGTCAGCTGCACGAAGTCCAGGTCCTCGCGCCGCAGGATGCGCTCCAGCTCATCGTGGCGCCGCGCGTGCGAGGTAGTCACGCCGATATAGCGAACCTCCCCCGCCTCACGCCGCTCGCGCAGGGTTTCCAGGTGCGCCTCCCAGTTCTGCAGGTTGTGCACCTGCTGCAGGTCCAGGGTGTCGACACCCCACAGATCCCGCGACTCCGCATGCTGGTCGCGGCCGGTCGAGGTGCTGCGCGTCCAGATCTTGGTCGCCGAGAACACGCCCTCGGGATGGCCCAGCTCGCGCAGGCCGTGACCGACCACCGCCTCCGCTCGCCCGTACATGGGCGAGGAGTCGATCATCCCGCCGCCACGGCGGACAAAGGTATCCAGGATGCGGGTACGCACCTGCAGCGCTTCGGGATCCTCCGGCACGTTGAAGGTAATCCACGTCCCCATCCCGATCACCGGGATCTTCTCCCCGGAAGACGGGATCGACTTGCGCTGCGGCTCACGCCCCTCGGCGGTCCCACCGACAAGGGGCCACCCCGCGCCGACCGCCACCGCGGACCCGGCCATCCAGCGCAGGAAGGATCGGCGCGAACGCCGCGGAAATGGATGTTTCATGGCACGTGATCACCGAAGAAGACTCCATCCGTGGGCCATCCGGCCGCGCCACAAGTTCCCTATGCGACGGCCTGCAGGTGCCGGGCCAGCGCCGAGACCAGCGGTTTCATGAAGTATCGACCATCCGGTACCACGGTGGGGGTAATACCGTGAGCGTGCAGTTCATCCGCCACCACGGGGCCAATCGCCGCGACGATGGTGCGCCGCAACGCCTCTCGCAACGCATCCTGACGATCATCGGCCTGGCCGACCCGCAGAAGACGCCGGACCTGGGCCTGGCTGGTAAAGGCGATCGCATCCACCTGGCCCGCGATCAGGGCCTCGATCAGCTCGCTCACACGCCCCGTCTCGGCAGCATCCGCGTAGCGGTAGGGCCAGACCGGGAACGCCTCCGCGCCTGCCGCCCTCAGGAAATCCAGCAGACGGCGGTTGGGCTCCGCACCGTAGAGCTGCACACCGATACGTTGTCCGTGCAGGTCCTGAGCGGACAGGGTCTGGATGATCCCTTCGGTGGTCGGTGCCGCCGCTACGGCGTCGGGCTGCACACCGAACGGTTTCATCGCGCGGCCGGGTTTGGGGCCCCGCACCAGCGTCGGGGTCCCGGCCACGGCCGTCAGCCAGGCATCCTCGCACCCGGCGCGCCGAGCAAAGCCGGTCAGCCGAGTAAACCCCTCGCCCGTCAGGAAGATCAGCCGATCGAACGGCGCTTCGATGGCGGATGCCAGCCAGGACTCGATGGCCGCCTGGTCGAGGCTGTCGTGGATGGCGACCAGCGGGCAACGCCACACCTCGGCCCCGCGCCGCTCCAGCAGCCCGGCAAAGACCTCCAGTGCACGGCTCTCCGGGAGCGCGACCCGGACGCCGGCCAGCTCGCCAGAGACCGCATGCGTACGATCCTCCAATCCGCTCACGCCGCGGTCGCGACACCGGATGCCGGCATCAGCTGCGGGAACGTCGTGGCCGACCCGGCATCCGGCCGGAACCAGGCCAGGCGCTGGTGGCAGGCGGCGACCTCGCCGATCACGATCAGGCTGGGCGAGCCGACCTGTTCGCGCTCGGCGCGGGCGGCCAGGGTATCCAACGTGCCGGTGACCACGCGCTGGCGCGCGGTCGTGCCGTTCTCGATGATCGCGGCCGGGGTTCGCCCGGCACGGCCCGCACTCTTGAGCCCCCGACAGATCTCCACCAGCCCCTTGCGGCCCATATAGAACACCAGCGTCTCGCAGGTGTTCGTCAGCTGCGACCAGTCCACGTCCAGCCGGCCCTCGCGGGTGTGGCCGGTAATGAAGCGCACCGACTGGGCATGATCACGGTGGGTTAGCGGGATGCCCGAATAGGCGGCACAGCCACTGGCCGCGGTGATGCCGGGCACCACCTGGTAGGCCACGCCGTCGCGGGCGAGCACGTCCAGTTCCTCACCGCCGCGGCCGAACACGAACGGGTCGCCGCCCTTCAGCCGCGCCACGCGCTTGCCCTCGCGCGCCAGTCGCGAGAGCAGTTCGCTGATCGCCTCCTGCGGCACGCAGTGGTGATCGCGCTCCTTGCCGACATAGAAGCGCTCGGCCTCGCGCCGGGCCAGGTTCACCACCTCGGAGGACACCAGCCGGTCGTAGACGACCACGTCCGCCTGCTGCAACAGCCGCAGTGCGCGGAAGGTCAGCAGGTCGGGGTCACCCGGCCCGGCGCCGATCAGGTAGACCTCGCCTGGCGTAGCGGCTTCCGCTTCATTCAATTCCTGCTCCAGACGCTCTGCGGCCGCGTCCATACGTCCGGCCAGGGCCAGCTCGGTGGCCGGCCCGGCAAACGCCCGCTCCCAGAAGGCGCGCCGCGCATTCACGCTGTCGAAGTGGGCGCGCACCCGGTCACGCAGGCGACCGGCCAGCTCCGCCAGGCGCCCGTAGCCGGCCGGGATCAGGCTCTCGATCTTCGCGCGCAGCAGACGCACCAGGACCGGGGCGCGGCCACCGGAGCCGATTGCGATGGTCAGCGGGCCGCGCTCGACGATGGCCGGCAGGATGAAGCTGCAAAGCTCGGGCTGGTCCGCCACATTCACCGGGATCGAGCGCGCAACACAGTCCTCCGAGACCTGGCGGTTCACCGTCTCGTCGTCGGTCGCGGCGATCACGATCGCCACCTGCCCCAGGTACTCGGTTCGGTAGGCACCCGGCTCGCGGGTGATCGACTCCGGGTGCTCGCGCAACAAGCGCTCGGCGGCATCACTGTACTCAGGGGCCCGCAGGCGCACCCGCGCCCCGGCCTCCAGCAGCAGCGCTGCCTTGCGCGCGGCCACCGGACCGGCCCCGACCACCAGGGCCTGGCGACCGTGCAACTGCATATAGATCGGCAGGTGTTCCATGCTCATCCCTCCCGCGCCACGGGTTCCGTGGGCGCCTCGGATTCTTCATTCAACAGGGTCTGGATCTCGGGGCGGCAGGAGCCGCAGTTGGTGCCGGCCTCGAGGCAGGCACCCACGGCCTCGCAGCTCGCCAGCCCCTGCTCGCGGATCGCCGTGCGGATGCGCGTCTCGTCCACGCCAAAACAGGCGCAGACCAGGCGCCCGCGCGCGGCCTGTCCATTCGGCGGACGGCCCGTGAGCAGGGCCATGCGTTCGTCATCGGTGATCGACTCGGCCGCGAACAGACCGCCCAGCCATTCGCGCTCGGGCAGGCCCCGGTCGGGACCCGCGAACAGCACGCAGGCAAGCCGGCCCTCGTGGATGCGCGCGGCGCGGTAGCGCCCGCCCGCGGGGTCGGCGAACTCCAGCCACTCGCCGGGGCCGTCCAGCCGTGCCCGCCAGTCGGCGATCTCGGGTGGCGCGCCGCGTCCGGCCAGTTCGACGCGCAGATGCCGCGGGCCGCGCACGGTCACCGCGTAGTCGGCCTCCGGTAGGCTCACCGGCTCGCGGCTCAGCACGAAGCCGTGCCAGTCCATCGCCGCCGGGCGCACCGAGACGGCCGTGTGCTTGAACGCCGGCTGCCCGGAGACCGGATCGACATGCGCGGGCACCAGGGCATCCACCCGCGCCAGGCGGGCGATCGGGCGGCTCCAGTGCATCGGCACAAACACGCTGCCGGGGCGTTGCTCGCGGCTCACCTGCACCCGCGCTAGCAAACGCCCATGTCGGCTGGTCACCTCGACCAGATCACCCGCCTGCACACGGAACAGGCCGGCATCCACCGGATGGATCTCGACGAAGGGTTCCGGCTGGTGGGCACTCAGGCGCGGGGTACTCGCAGTACGGGTCATGCTGTGCCACTGGTCACGGATGCGGCCGGTGTTCAGGCGCAGCGGGTACTCGGCATCGATTGGATCGGTTGGCGATTGCGGACTGACCGCCGCGAGCCGCGCACGACCGTTGGCCGTAAAGAAGCGGCCATCGGCGTAGAGGTGCGCCGTACCCGCCTCGGCTCCGGCGGGCAGCGGCCACTGCACCGGTTCGAGGGCCTCAAAGGCGGCCGCGTCGGTCGTGGCCAGCGCGCCGATGTCGAAGTCGCGCGTGCCGTCGTTTTCGAACGCGGACAGGGCCGCATGCTCGCGGAAAATCTCCACCGGCTGCGTATAGGGGAAGGCCTCGGCAAAGCCCAGGCGGCGGGCGACCTCGGCCAGCGCCCACCAGTCGTGACGCGCCTCGCCCGGGGGTTCCCGGAACGGGCGCTGGCGCGAGATGCGCCGCTCGGAATTGGTCACCGTGCCGTCCTTCTCGCCCCAGGTGGTCGCTGGCAACAGCACGTCGGCCACGCGGGTTGTCTCGGTCTCGCGCACGCAGTCGGAGACCACGACTAGCGGGCAGTCGCGGAGGGCCCGCTCGAAGCGTTCGGCTTCGGGCAGGCTGAACAAGGGGTTGGTGCCGATGATCCAGATCGCCTTGATCTGCCCCGACTCGACCGCGCGGAACAGATCCAGCGCCTTGAGCCCCGGGTTGCGGGCGAGATTCGGTGCATTCCAGAAGCGGCTTACGCGATCCAGGGCCGCATCGTCGAAGCCCATGTGCGCGGCCAACTGGCTGGCCAGTCCGCCAACCTCGCGCCCACCCATCGCGTTGGGCTGACCGGTCAGCGAAAACGGGCCCATGCCCGGGCGGCCGATGCGGCCGGTGGCCAGGTGCACGTTGAGGATCGTCCCGGCCTTGTCCACACCGCTGTCGGACTGGTTGATGCCCTGACAGAACGCGGTAACCGTCCGCTCCGTTCGAGCAAAACAGCGGAAGAAGGTGGCCACCGCCTCGGGGTCCAGTTCGCAGGTCTCGGCGGTCACGGCAATCGACCGGCTGGAGGCGCGCGCCGCCGCCAGGGCGTCGGCAAAGCCATCGACATGGCGTTCGAGAAATGCCGGGTCCAGCGCATCCTCGCGGCGCAGGTGATCCAGCAGGCCGTTGAACAGCCAGGCATCCGTGCCCGGCGCCAGCGGCAGGTGCAGATCGGCCGCCTGGGCAGTGGCCGTGCACCGCGGATCGATCACCACCAGCTTCATCTCCGGGCGCGCCGCGCGGGCGGCCTGCAGGCGCTGGAACAGCACCGGATGCGCCCAGGCCATGTTCGAGCCGACCACCACGACCAGGTCCGCCTGTTCCAAGTCGGTGTAGCTACCCGGTACGCCGTCCACACCAAAGGCCCGGGTGTGTGCGGCCACGGCCGTGGACATGCAAAGCCGCGAGTTGGTGTCGATGTTGGCCGAGCCGACGAAGCCCTTCATCAGCTTGTTGGCTACATAGTAGTCCTCGGTCAGGATCTGCCCCGAGACATACAACGCCACGGCATCCGGCCCGTGGCGGTCGATCACCTCGCGAAAGCCGCCCGCGACATGATCCAGTGCTGCGTCCCAGTCGACGCGCGCGCCCTGGATCTCCGGGTGCAACAGCCGGCCCTCGTCCCCCAGGGTCTCGGCCAGCGCCGCGCCCTTGGAACACAGGCGCCCGGCGTTCGCCGGATGGCTGGCGTCGCCACGTACCGCCACCGGAAACTCGCCATCGGGCGTCGCGGTCACCTCCACGCCACAGCCCACCCCGCAATAAGGGCAGGTGGTACGCGTCACCGATTCGGACGTGGCCATCTCAGCCCGCCTCGCGGCAGTCAACCACCGGCGCCGCGTCCGAATCGGCGGCCGCGGCGGCCAGGTCCAGCCACACCTGGCCCTCGGTCACGTGGACCGGGAAGGCATGTGTGCAGCCCGAATCCGCGCCCGTGGCCGCGCCGGACTGCAGGTCAATCACCCAGTTGTGTAGCGGACAGGTCACACGTTCGCCGTGGACGATGCCCTGCGACAGTGGCCCGCCCTTGTGCGGACACTGGTCGCGCAGGGCGAAGACGCGGTCGTCCGCGGTGCGGAACACGGCGATGTCACCCTGCGGGCCGGCGACGACCCGCGCGCCCAGCGGCGGGATCTCGGCGAGATGGCAGATCGCGATCCAGCTCATGCCGACACCTCCGGGCGCGGGCCCTTCGGCGGGTCATCCACCGGCCGGATGGGAATGAACTCGTGCGCCGCATGGCCGGCGGCCCGCTCGGCCCAGGGGTCCACCTGCGCCACCTCCTGCGACTGAAGGAAGCGGGCGTACAGCGCGGCACGGTTCTCGGCGTCGTCCACCAGGCGTTCCTTCACCTGCGTCAGCCCGACACGCTCGATCCAGGGCGCGGTACGCTCCAGGTAGCGGGCGCTTTCGCGGTAGAGCTGCATGAAGGCCCCGGCGTATTCGAGCACCTCGGCCTCGGTCTCCACCTTGCAGAGGAAATCGGTCGCACGAACCTTCACCCCGCCGTTACCGCCGACGTGCAGCTCGTAGCCGGAGTCCACGCAGACCACGCCCAGGTCCTTGATCGTCGCCTCGGCGCAGTTACGTGGGCAGCCGGAGACGGCCATTTTGAACTTGTGCGGGGTCCACGAGCCCCAGCTCATCCGTTCCAGCTGGATGCCGAGACCGGTGGAGTCCTGGGTGCCGAAACGGCACCACTCGGAGCCAACACAGGTCTTCACCGTACGCAGGGCCTTACCGTAGGCATGGCCGGAGACGAACCCGGCCTGGCCGAGATCGCGCCACATGGCCTGCAGGTCGCTCTTTTCCACACCCAGCAGGTCGATGCGCTGGCCGCCGGTAAACTTGACCGTGGGCACCTCGTAGCGCTCGGCCACCTCGGCGATCGCGCGCAGTTCGGCCGGCGTGGTCACCCCGCCCCAGATGCGCGGGATCACCGAGTAGGTCCCGTCCTTCTGGATGTTGCCGTGGGCACGCTCGTTGATGAAACGCGACTGCGCGTCGTCCTGGTACTCCTTCGGCCAGGCCGCCAGCAGGTAGTAGTTGAGCGCCGGCCGGCAGACGTGACAGCCGTTCGGGGTCTTCCAGTCGAGGGCCTGGAATACCGCGTCCATGGTCTTCAGGCCGTCGCGGGTGATCGCCGCGCGAACCTCGTCGTGACTGTGATCGGTGCAGGCGCAGACGGGCTTTTTCGCCGGGGCATCGGAGTAGTCACCGCCCAGCGTGGTCGCCAGCAGTGACTCGACCAGTCCGGTGCAGGAACCGCAGGAATTCGAGGCCTTGGTGTGGGCGCGAACGTCCTCCAGCGTGAACAGCTTGTGCTCGCTGATCGCCTGGACGATATCCCCCTTGCACACACCGTTGCAGCCGCAGATCTCGGCGTTGTCCGGCATCGCCGCCACGCGCGAGGCCTCGTCGCCGTGGCCGGAGTCGCCGATATGCGCCTGGCCGAACAGCAGGTTCTCGCGGATATCGGCGACCGGCGTCCCGTCGCGCATCAACTGGAAGTACCAGGAGCCATCCAGGGTGTCGCCGTAGAGCACCGCGCCCTGGATGCGATTGTCCTTCAGCACCAGGCGCTTGTAGACGCCGCGCGCGGCGTCCTGGAACACCAGATCCTCGGTGGTCTCGTCACCGGCGAAGTCGCCGGCGGAGAACAGGTCGATCCCGGTCACCTTGAGCTTGGTCGAGGTCATCGAGCCCTCGTAGCGCCCGATGCCGTACTCCGCGAGGTGGTTGGCACAGACCTTGGCCTGTTCCCACAGCGGCGCGACCAGGCCGTAGGTCGTGCCGCGATGCTGCACGCACTCCCCGACCGCGTAGATCGCCGGGTCATACGTCTGCATCGTGTCGTTCACTACCACGCCGCGCTCACAGTGCAGCCCGGCGGACTCGGCCAGCGCGGTATTCGGGCGGATGCCGACCGCCATCACCACCAGATCGGTGTCGACCTCGCTGCCATCGGCAAAGCGCACGCCGGTGACCCGCGCGTCCCCGAGGATCGCCTGGGTCTGGTGCGCCATGCGAAAGTCCATGCCGCGCTCCTCCAGCGAGGCGCGCAGCATGCCGGACGCCGCGGGATCCAGCTGGCGCTCCATCAGGTGATCCATCAGATGCACCACGGTCACGTCCATGCCCTGGCGCATCAGGCCGTTTGCGGCCTCCAGCCCCAGCAGGCCACCGCCGATGACCACCGCGCGCTTGTGTTCACGGCTGGAGGCCAGCATCGCGTCGACATCGTGGATGTCGCGAAAGCCCACCACACCGTCAAGATCGACACCCGGAATCGGGATCATCACCGGATCCGAGCCGGTCGCCAGCAACAGCCGGTCATACGGCGCCTCGGTGCCGTCCTCGGCGATTACCCGACGACCAACACGGTCGATCCGCTCGATGCACTTGCCCTTGTGCAGGGTGATCCCGCGCTCGGCATACCAGGCATCGTCGTTCAGCATGATCTCGTCGACGGTCTTCTCCGAGGCCAGCACCGGCGAGAGCATGATGCGGTTGTAGTTGCCCCAGGGTTCGGCGCCGAACACGGTGATGTCGTACATGTCGGGCTTGAGTTTCAGCAGCTCCTCGACCGTGCGCATCCCGGCCATGCCATTGCCGATCAGGACCAGCCGCGGCTTGTCGTTTGGCGTGTTCATTACGCAGCCTCCGCTTCCGGGTTCTTGTGACGCTCGTGGAGGAAGCGCAGGACCTCGGCCCGGTAGTGGTTGTACTGCGGGTTGTCGGCCATCGCCAGACGCTCGCGCGGCTTGGGCAGGTCAATCTCCAGGATCTCGCCGATGGTCGCGGCCGGGCCGTTGGTCATCATCACGATGCGGTCGGACAGCAGCACGGCCTCGTCCACGTCGTGGGTGACCATCAGCACGGTATTGCCCAGATCCGACTGGATGCGCATCACCTCATCCTGTAGGTGCGCCCGGGTCAGCGCGTCCAGCGCACCGAACGGCTCGTCCATCAGCAGTACCTTCGGCTCCATCGCCAGTGCCCGGGCGATGCCGACACGCTGCTTCATGCCTCCGGAGATTTCGTCCGGGCGCTTGTCGAGTGCGTGGCCCATGCCGACCATCTCCAGCGTCTGCAGGATCCACTCGCGACGCTCGGCCGCCGACTTGGTGCCCTTGAAGGTCTTGTCCACCGCCAGGGCGACGTTGTCGCGCACCGTCAGCCAGGGCAGCAGCGAGTGGTTCTGGAACACCACGCTGCGATCCGGTCCCGGCTTGCTCACTTCCTTGCCGTCCAGGATCACCGCGCCGGTGCTGGTCTCCAGCAACCCGGCGACGATGTTGAGCACCGTCGACTTGCCGCAGCCGGAGTGGCCGATGATGGAGATGAACTCGCCGCGGTCCACGTGCAGGTCGACGTCGCGCAGCACCTCGGTAGCCGAAGGCCCTTCACCAAAGGTCTTGTGGACATGTTCGATGGAGAGATAGCTGGTCATGATGTTTCTCCTGTAAGGGGCCGGCTCAGCCGGCCTGCGTGCCACGGGTAACCCAGTTGCCGACGATGGCAACCAGACGGTCGAGGAAGAACCCGACCAGGCCGACGTAGACGAGCGCGAGCACGATGTCGCTGAGCATGGAGGCGTTCCAGGCATCCCAGATAAAGAAACCGATACCAACACCACCGATCAGCATCTCGGCGGCCACGATCGCCAGCCAGGCGAGACCGATCCCGATGCGCAAACCGGAAAAGACATACGGCGCGGCGGCCGGGAGCATGATCTTGGTGAAGTACTCGAAGCCGTTCAGGCGCAGCACGCGGGCCACGTTCACGTAGTCCTGCGAGATATTCCGGATACCGACGGAGGTGTTGATGATGATCGGCCAGATCGCGGTGATGAAGATCACGAAGATCGCCGACGGATTGCTGGCCTGGAACGCAGCCAGCGAGATCGGCAGCCAGGCCAGCGGCGGCACGGTACGCAGGACCTGGAACAGCGGGTCGAGTCCGCGCATCGCCCAGGTGGACTGACCCACCAGCACGCCCAGGCCAATGCCGGCGACCACCGCCAGCGCATAGCCATAGGCCACGCGCTCGAGGCTGGCCAGCAACTGCCAGGCCATGCCGACGTCGTTGCCGCCGTAGTCATAGAAGGGATTGACGATCAGTTCCCAGGTGTCGGTAATCACCTGGCTCGGGGCGGGCAACACGGCTCCCGGGGAGGACGCCATCATCTCCCAGATAAGCAAAAAAAGCGCCGTGACGACCACCGGCGGCACCACGACCGCGGCAGTATTGCGCAGGCGCCGGGCCCAGGCCCCGGGATCTGCCCCGGGGCGCGGCTGGGGCCTGGCCGCAATGGTGGTGGCCTTCCGGGCCACGGGCCGGGTGGGCGACGCGTCGGCCGCCGGGCGTTCGCGCCCGGAGCCAAAGGTCAGGGTGCGGTCGAGAATGGCACTCATCGCGAAATCCTCTTGAATCGTTTGTTCGGGGGTCAGTCGGGCAACGCGTCAGGACGCGAGCGCCTTGATGTCCAGGCTGTCGAGATAGGCCTGCGGGTTCTCCGGGTCGAAGACCTTGCCGTCGAAGAACGATTCCTTGCCGCGCGAGGTGGACTCGGGGATGTCGGCGCCGTCGATGCCGAGCGCCTCGGCGGCCTCGCGCCAGATGTCCTCGCGGTTCACCTCGTCCACCAGCGCCGGCATGTCCAGATCCGGCGGCAGATAACCCCAGCGGATGTCCTCGGTGAGGAACCACAAGTCGTGGCTCTTGAACGGATAGGAGGCGTGATCCTTCCAGTAGCGCATCTGGTCCGGGTGGTCCTCGACCACGCGGCCGGTGCCGTAGTCGAAGTTCCCCTGCATGCGGTCGATGATGTCGCCGTACGGGGCGTGGATGTAGCGCCGGCGCGAGCAGATCTCGGCGACCTCCTCCTTGTTCGCCGGGTCCTCGCAGTACATCTGCGCCTCCATAACCGCCATGGTCAGGGCGCGCGCCGCGTTCGGATGAGCCTCCACCCAGTCGGCACGCATGCCCAGCGCCTTCTCCGGGTGGTTGTGCCACAGTTCGCCGGTGGTGTTGGCGGTGTAGCCGATGCCCTGATTAATCAGCTGCATGTTCCACGGCTCGCAGACACAAAAGGTGTCCATGGACCCGACGCGCATGTTGGCAACCATCTGCGCCGGCGGGACCACGATGGTGGCGATGTCGCGGTCCGGATCGATCCCGCCGGCGGCCATCCAGTAGCGGATCCACAGATCATGGGTCCCGCCCGGGAAGGTCATCGCCGCACGAATGTCGTCACCGCCGGCGGCCTTCTCGGCCAGGGCGCCCTTGAACTCCGTGGTGTCGGTGCCGACCTTCAGGTCCGCGTACTCGTCCCCGACCGAGATGCACTGCCCGGCCAGGTTCAGTCGCGCGAGGATCGTCATCGGCGTGCCCCGGCGATGGATCAGGTAGGGCATTGGCGTGAGAATGTGCGAGCCATCGATTCCGCCGCGTTGCGACCCCAGATCCAGGTTGTCGCGCACCGTGCCCCAGGAGGACTGCTTCAGCACCTGCACATCGGGCATGCCGTGAGCGGCGAAAAAGCCCTTCTCCAACGCAATGAACAGCGGTGCGGCATCCGTCAGCGCGATGAAGCCGAGCTTCGCCTCGGTGGTCTCCGGCTTGCCATTGCCGGCCTTCGCATAGCCCCAGGGCGCCGCGCCCGAAAGGCCCATTGCCGTGGCGCCGATTCCGGCGGCCATGCCGCCCAGGAAACGCCGGCGCGACAGGCCGGAGGTGTTCTTCGTGTCGTTCGTTTGATCGGTCATTACGGGTTCACTCCCCTTGTCAGCAAACACATCCCAAAAACGAAAAAAGGCGTCGCATCAGCCCGGCCGCTTGTGCAGCCGGGTGATGGACGCCTTTGTCCAGTCTCACGGGAGCCCCGGTCATCGGGTCTCCCTGTTGTCAGGCGACGAACCGCCGTTGGCTCGTCTTGCCCATACTCCTGCAGGAGGTGTGCCAATTAGCCGTTGCTAGGTGACCCTGCGGGAAACAATCGCCACGTGGCGCGGAAAAATCGGATGGTTTCGAACACCGGGTCGAACGCTTGCGGGAAGCCCGAAGTCCGGAAGCCGATCCCTAAGGCACCAGCCTGGGGCGCACTTGCGGTGCAGTTGACCTGCAATAGTGCGCTGCCAGAGGGCGACCTAACCCGCCGTAGGAGCCGCCTTGGCGGCGAAGCCCCTGCCCGCGCCGGACTTTGGCAGGGGCTTCGCCGCCAAGGCGGCTTGTATGTTTAACCCCGGCAGGCCTAGAAAGGGTCTGTCGGGGTGGAGGGACGAGGCCGGCATCTGGCCTGTG
>NZ_KB906128.1:0-21127 GCF_000381185.1 Thioalkalivibrio sp. ALMg13-2
GGGGTTGGATGTCCGCATACGCGACTCCGGCACGAAACGGGGGCAGCGCAAACTCACCAAACAGGGCGATCCAGAGTTGCGACGGCTGCTCTATCTGGCCGCGATGCAGGCCAAGTCGAAAGCCGCCTGGAGCGACTACTACCAGCGCTGCCTGGACCGTGGCCTGGCGACGACCCAGGCACTGAACGCCTTGGCTCGAAAGCTGGCCCGCGTCGCCTTCGCCTTGATGAAAAATCAGACCGATTACCAACCTAAGATCCCTTGTGGAGAGACATAGAATCTCCTACAGGCCCTTCCCCAGCAGGTCAGACATGGCGACGGTCGCCTCGGCCACCTCGGCCAGACGCCGGTTCTGGTTCATCGCAGTCTGGCGCAGGAGCTTGTAGGCCTGGTCCTCCGTCAGGCCGCGATGCTGGATTAGCAGTGCCTTGGCTCGCTCAATCGTCTTGCGCTCGGCCAAGGCCTGGCGCGCCGCCTGCAGCTCGTCCTCCACCGACTGCAGACGACTGGCCTGGCGTTGCACCAGGTCCATCACCGAATGTCCGACGATCGGCACATTGAGCGGGTTATCGCCGCCCACGCCGTCGGAATCCAGCCCCTCGGGCGCACCGAAGAACACCGCATACGGCACGCTGTCGCGCAACTCCGACTCGGCCAATTGCGCGATACGGTCACGCACCGCACCCAGGTCCGCGCGATCCGCCACGATGCGCGCGGAGCAGCACTCGTTCAGGTGCATCTCCAGCCGATCCTCGATCTCCTTCATCGCGTCGATACGCGCAGTCGTGCAGGCAAACCACGCCTCGGCCCGGGCCGGGGCCGGCTGGCCATCGGCCTGGGTGCAGGCCTGACGGCGCAGGCGCTCGACCTCGGCGGCGAAGCTCGCGCCCTGTAATTGACGCCAGGCGCCGCAGGCCGATTCCGGGGCGAACTCGGAGAAGATGCGAAACGAACGTTCCTGGGCATCGATACGGTGTAACAGGGCCTGGCGCAGCTCGCCGTCAAACACGCCCTGGCCAAAGCCCGCAGCACCGATCGCGCGTTCCTGACCCGCAAGCTCCTTGCCCTGCATGAAGTTCAAAAGAGCGACCAACGCACCGGAGACCTCCGGGTCAGTAGCCGAATCCGCTGCCTCGAATACCACGGCCAGGAGCGACCGGATCAGTTCGCTGAATCCGCGCATCGCCTCCATCGGCGAAAGCGTGCGCTCGTTGACCTCCTCGCGCAGGCTGGGCAGCCCGGACAGCCCGTGCAGGGCCAGTGCCATGCGCCCCAGCAACCGGCTGCGCGCGTGGGCACAGGCCCCCGGCTGTAACCAGCCATCAAGGTGTTCGCGAAAGGCCGCCGCCGTGGTGTCGGATTCGGTTCGATACTGCCCCAGCTCCTCGGCATAACGCTGGCCAGCCGAGCCGATCCAGAGGCTGGAAGCGCCGCGTTCACGCTGCAGTTGATGCACCAGGGCACGGATGCACCCGACCAGTTGCACGGCCTCCAGCAGGCGCTCCAGGCTCACTACCTCGCATTTGCGCGAGGCGACCAGGAAGTCGCCAATGGCCTCTTCATACGAAACGCTCGGGGACAGGGTATTCGGGGGGAGATTCTGACTCATGCTCATGATCCGCGGATGCCTCGCGGAACAAACAAGCATGCAATGTGCCAGTTCGGGGCACTGGCAGGGGCGGGAGATCAGAACGAGCGGGGGATCACACCCCCGCCCGCGAGCAACGATGAACGATTAGAAGCTCATCGAGCGGTCGAAGTCGGCGACGGCCTGGACGTACTGGCCCATGCCGGCCATCTCGGCGTTCGGCAGGAAATTGTGTTCGCCGACGTCGCGGCCCTTGGCGCAGGCCTCGCAGGCCCAGAACGGGACGCCTTCACTGACCAGTGAATCGACGATGTCCTTCATTGCCGGCATGTTGTGGCCGACGATCTTGTCGTAGACATTGCGGTTGGCGATGTTCACGGCCTCGCCCTGCAGCCAGACGGTCACGTCATGGCCCTGCTGCTTGGCCACGTTGGCGGCGATCATGCCGAGCGTCGCACGGGTGGGGTCGTCGGTACCGGCGGTGACAGCAACAATAAAGCGCATGGAGTTCTCCTGAGTGCTTGAAACGTGCTGCAACCGTAGCGGCAGGCACGCCCGGCGTCGATTTCCCACAAGCTGCGGAGAAACACTCGGATCAGGGCCTGCCCCTAACCGTAACGCTGGTCCGGTAGAGCTTGAAGGCCATCAACAGCCAGGGGATGGCGTGCATGACCAGGTCGAGGATGTCCCGCACCCGGGTCAGCTCGCCGGCGAGCAGCCAGCGCAGCTTCTCCGCGACATGCGGCTCGGGGATCCAGGGGGCCAGGCCCAGCGTGGCCACCAACAGGGCAAACAGCCACAGCGGTGCGCGATCGACCCAGCGTACGAAGGCTTTCATCGCGCGCATCCTACCCAAGGCCCGCGCACGGCGCAGCCCGTTCTTGCCGGTAACGGGGCCGCCTTCTACACTTTTGCCTGCTTCAGGGGGGCGCGACGCGGCGGGCCCGGGAACCCCCTGGCCTCACCGCTGCCCGCATTGGCCGCCTGGCCCGGAAGACCATCATGGAAGCCCTGCTCGTCTCCACCGTCATCGTCGCCATCGCCGAGATGGGCGACAAGACCCAACTCCTCGCGCTGCTCCTGATCTGCCGCTACCAGCAGACCTGGCCCATCATCTGGGGCATCGTGGTGGCGACCCTGGCCAATCACTTCCTCGCCGCGCTGGCCGGCGTCTGGGTCGGCGCCAGCGTGCCGGACGAGTGGCTGCGCTGGGGGCTGGGGATCGGCTTCATCGTCATGGCCGCCTGGGTGCTGGTGCCGGATAGCGAGGACGAGCTGCCGGCCACCTCGAAACACGGCGTATTCTGGACCACCACGGTGCTGTTCTTCCTGGTCGAGATGGGCGACAAGACGCAGGTGGCTACCGCCGCGCTGGCCGCGACCTTCGACAACCTGATCCTGGTCGTGATCGGCTCGACCATCGGCATGGTCGTAGCCAATGCGCCGGTCGTATGGCTGGGACAGCGCTTCGCCTGCCACCTGCCGCTGCGGCTGCTACGCGCGCTCGCCGCGCTGCTGTTCTTCGCCCTGGGCCTCGGAGTCCTGCTCGCCTGGGTCTGACTCCGAGCGCAGCATCTTCTGTCCCAGCCAGATGCGCCGCACCAGGCGCGGCAGCAACAGCAGCAATGCCAGCACCGCGAGCAGCGCCAGACCCAGTTGCACCCCGCTGTCGGCACCACTCGCCACCTCGCGGGTGGCATGCCCCAGCCAGGCATAGGCGAACAGGCCCGGGATCAGCGCCACCACCGTCGTCAGTGCAAACACGGGCAGCGGCAGGCGCACCAGCCCCAGGGCATAGTTGGTGGGCGCAAACGGAAACACCGGTACCAGCCGGGTCAGGGCCACCACGCGCCAGCCCTCGGCCTCCACATCCTCGCGCAGCCGGGTACTGCGCGGCCCCATGCGCGGAACCAGCCAGGGCTGCAGCCAGGTACGGGCCAGCATGAAGGCGATGACCGCCGCCACGGTGGCCGCCAGCAGACTCAGGGCGCCACCGGTGAAGGGACCGAACAAGGCCCCGCCCAGCAGGATCCAGAAGGTGCTCGGCAGCGGGAACAGGGCCAGCACGACAAACGCCAGCACGAATACCAGGTAGGCCCCAGGGCCCCAGCTGAGCAGCCAGACCTCCAGCTCGCCCAGCGGAACGCCGAGGCTGGGCCACTCGGTGGTCAACAGGATCCACGCCAGCGAGACCCCGAACAGGATCGCCGCGACCGTCAGCCAGCTCTTGTGATGTCGAATCCTCATGTCACCCCGTCACCCCGGTCCCCGGGATCTTCACCGCCGCCGCGCAGACGCTCCAGACGCTCCGCCAGCGCGCGCTCGGTACCATCCCGGCGCGGACTATAGAAGCGCGCTTCTTCCAGCCCTTCGGGCAGATAGACCTGTCCACGCGCAAACCCGTCCGGTTCGTCGTGGTCGTAGCGATACCCGGCACCGAAGCCCTCGGCACGCATCAGCTCGGTCGGGGCATTGCGCAGGTGCAGGGGCACGCCCGCGCTGCCGCTGTCGCGGATCGCGGCCCGCGCGCCGTTCAGCGCGGCATAGGCGCTGTTGCTCTTGGGTGCGGAGGCCAGTTCGATCACTGCCTGTACCAGCGCCAGATCGCCTTCCGGCCGGCCCAGACGTTCCATGGTCTGCCAGGCCACCAGCACCCGCGCACCGAGGCCAACCGCGGCCAGGCCAATGTCCTCGTAGGCCATGCGCAGCAGGCGGCGACCGAGGTAGTCCGGGTCACAGCCCGCATCCAGCATGCGGGTGAGCCAGTACACCGCGGCGTTCGGATCGGACCCGCGCACTGACTTGTGCAGGGCGGAGATCTGGTCGTAGAAGGCATCGCCCTGACGGTCGAAGGCCAGTGACTGCGCCCCCATCACCGCGCGCAGCGCGTCGCCGGTGATGGCGCCATCGCGCGCCAGGTCCGAGGCGGTCTCCAGCCAGTTCAGGGCACGCCGGGCATCGCCATCGGCGGCGCGCGCAAGACGCTGACGCTCCTCCGGGTCCAGCGTCAGGCCGCGCCCGCCCAGACCGCGCTCGGGGTCATTGAGGGCCCGGTCGATCAGGGCCTCGATGGCCTCCGCCCCGACCGCCTCCATGCGATAGACCCGCGCGCGCGACAGCAGCGCGCTGTTGAGTGCGAACGAAGGATTCTCGGTGGTCGCGCCGACGAAGGTCAGCGTGCCGTCCTCAATGTGCGGCAGCAGCGCATCCTGCTGCCCCTTGTTGAAGCGGTGGATTTCGTCGATGAACAGCAGCGTCCCGACACCATTGCGGCGGCGGGTTTTCGCGGCTTCGACGACCGCACGGACGTCCTTGACCCCGGCCAGCACGGCGGACAGCGTGACCAGGCGCTGGGCTCCGGCCGCCGCCACCAGCCGCGCGAGCGTCGTCTTGCCGCAGCCGGGCGGGCCCCAGAGGATCATCGACGGGGTCTGGCCCTGCTCGATCGCCTGGCGCAGCGCGGCATCGGCGCCGACCAGGTGGTCCTGGCCGACCATCTCGTCGAGACGCGCCGGACGCATGCGCTCGGCCAGCGGCGCCGAGGGATCCAGGGCTACCGGGGCCGGTTCGGGTTCGGGCGAGGCCACGTCCGGATCGGGGCCGAACAGATCGCCTTCGGGGGAATCACTCATGGAGGGATTGTAACCCCTCGAGCCGAAGAGCCTTGTTCACCATGAAGCACACGAAGGCACGAAGAAGGGCGAATGGCACCACAGAGGACACAGAGGACACAGAGGACACGGAGAAAACCCAAGGGAGGGTGTCGCAGCCCATGTGTAGGATGCGTTGAGCAAAGCGAAAGGCATCAACATCGATCACCCGGAATATCGCCGCCTTCCGACCGATGCGTTTCGCTGCGCTCTACGCATCCTACGCACCTGAAAGCTTATTGATTTTCTCCGTGTCCTCTGTGCGCTCTGTGGTACATAACCAGCGGCCGGGTTTCGCTCAAGGCCGATAGATGTCGGTCCCGGCCGGCGGGTCGAAGGTGAACACGCCCGGGTCGAGTTCGCCATTGCGTTCGGTTTCGTGGAAGAGGATCACGGTCTCCTGGCCGAAGATGTCGCGGAAGGCCATGCGGGTCAGGTCGCCATCCGCGGTCAGGTCCAGGTCCAGACTGGTGAAGTCGGCCTGTTCGTTGCGCGGCACCAGCACCAGGCGCAAGGCATCGCCGCCCGGCACCGGGCGCAGTGACATGCGGAAGTGCTCGTCCAGACGCTCCGGCTGGGTGATCGCGGCGATCGGCGTGGCGTCGAAGGCATCCCCCAGCGGACGCACCGTGGCCTGCGACAGGTCCGGGTCGTACATCCACAGGTCCTCGCCATCGGAGACGATGGTCTGCGGGAACGGCTCGGTCACCTCCCAGTGCAGGCGATTGGGCAGCCCCAGCTGCATGCGGCCATCGGACTCCTGCAGCACGTAGCCGGTGTCGTCGCGCACGGTCTGGGTAAATTCGGCGGAGAAGCTTTCAAGGCCATCGACAAAGCGATCCAGCGCCGCGCGGGCATCCTCCATACCGCGGTCGGCGGCCAGGGCCGGAACGGCGGTCAAGGCCAGTACCAGGCCAAGGGACAGGGCCCGCCAGAGGGCGCCCGGACACGTAAGGGGACGAGCGTTCATGCAGTCTCCAGGATGGATGAGTATGCGATTCATGATGCGCCGCGAGGCTTAACCCGGCGTGAATGTGCTGCACAGGGATGACGAACCGCGTCACGCGATCAGGGACATGGACACCAACCAGGCCCTCGGGTTCGGGGCGCTCAGTCGTTCGGGCCGGGAACCAGGACCTCGCGATTGCCGTTCGACTGTACCTGGCTGACCAGGCCGGCGGCCTCCATGTCTTCGACCATGCGCGCGGCGCGGTTGTAGCCGATCTTCAGCCGGCGCTGGACGAACGAGATCGAGGCCTTGCGTGACTCGATGACCACCTGCACGGCCTGATCGTAGAGCGGGTCCGATTCGTTGCCGTTCCCCTCGGGCGACTCCAGCCCCGGGATGCTGGCCGCACCGGCCTCGGGCTCGTCGAGGATTGCGTCGTTGTAGTCCGGCTCGCCGGTGGACTTGAGGTACTCGACCACCTGATGCACTTCGTTGTCGCTGACGAACGCACCGTGCACGCGCTCGGGCATCGCCTTGCCCGGCGGCAGATAGAGCATGTCGCCGTGACCCAGCAGGTGCTCGGCACCCATCTGATCGAGGATGGTGCGCGAGTCCACGCGCGAGGAGACCTGGAAGGCGATGCGGGTGGGGATGTTCGCCTTGATCAACCCGGTAATCACGTCCACCGACGGACGCTGGGTGGCCAGGATCAGGTGGATGCCGGCGGCGCGGGCCTTCTGCGCCAGGCGGGCGATCAGCTCCTCGACCTTCTTGCCCACGACCATGATCATGTCGGCGAATTCGTCGACCACAACCACAACGAACGGCAACGGCTCCAGTTCCGGCGCCTCGGTCTCGGTGATCGCCTCCTCCGGCTTGAACAACGGATCCTTCAGCGGCTCGCCGCCGGCCTGGGCATCGCGCACCTTCTTGTTGAAGCCGCCGATGTTGCGCACGCCCATCGCCGACATCAGCTTGTAGCGCCGCTCCATCTCCGCCACCGCCCAGCGCAGGGCGTTGGAGGCATCCTTCATGTCGGTGACGACCGAACACAGCAGATGCGGGATGCCCTCGTAGACCGACAGCTCCAGCATCTTCGGATCGATCAGGATCAGGCGGACGTCTTCCGGCGTGGACTTGTACAGCAGCGACAGCAGCATCGCGTTGACGCCCACCGATTTCCCGGAACCGGTCGTCCCGGCGACCAGCAGATGCGGCATCTTCGCCAGATCCGCGATCACCGGGCCGCCGCCGATGTCCTTGCCCAGCGCCATGGTCAGCGGCGACTTGTTCGAGTCGAACAGATCCGAACGCAGGATCTCCGAGAGGGCCACGATCTCGCGGTTCTCGTTGGGGATCTCCAGCCCCACCGTGGACTTGCCCGGGATCACCTCGACGATGCGTACGGCCATGACCGACAGCGAACGTGCGAGATCGGTGGACAGCCCGGAGATACGCGAGGCCTTCACCCCGGCCGCCGGCTGCAATTCGAAGCGGGTGATCACCGGCCCCGGCTGCACCGCGACCACCTCGACCTCCACCCCGAAGTCCTTCAGCTTCAGTTCCACCAGGCGGGAGAGCGCCTGCAAAGACTCCTCGGAGAATCCGTCGGGCGGCGGCGGCGGCTCGTCCAGCAGGGCCAACGGCGGGTGTGGATCGGCGCCCGTCCCCTCGGTGAACAGCGGGACCTGTTTCTCTTTCTGCACCCGCGGGCTGGGCGGGGGCGTCTCGATACGTGGCTCCACCCGCGAGGGCATGCGCTTCTCGGTGCGCTTGCGCTCCTTCTCCACCCGGGTCTCGCGTTCGGCCCGTTCGCGGGCGCCGATACGGCGGTCACGGGCCGAGTCGATCGCCACGCGGGCACGCTCCCAGCCACGCACGGCCAGCTGTCCGAGACGATCCATCAGCAGAAACCAGGACAGCCCGGTAAACAGGGTCACCCCGGCCAGGAACAGCGCCAGCAGGACCAGTGTCCCGCCCACCAGGCTCAGCCCGGCGACCGCCCAGCCGCCGAACAGGTCGCCGAGGATGCCGCCGGCATGCACCGGCATCCCGCCCGGCATCAGGTGCAGCGCGGCCAGGGCCGAGCCGGCGATCAGCGCCACGATCAACGCCAGCCCGCGCACGGTGAGCTCCATGGGGCTGGCGATCTGCGCCTCGCGGCGGTGCCGGAACAGCCACCAGCCAATGCCGCCCACGGCCAGCGGAATCAGGTAGGCCAGATAGCCGAGCAGATGGAAAGCGATATCGGCGAACCAGGCGCCCGTGGTGCCGCCCAGATTGCGCAGACCCTCGCCGTCGCCGGTGGTCGACCAGGCGGCATCGCCCGGGTGATAGCTCGCCAGCGCCACCAGCAGATACAGCGCCAGCATGCCGAAGATCAGCAGTGCACCCTCGCGCAGACCACGCAGGAGTTGCCCACTCAGGCTCGGCGGTGCGGCCGGCTCTGCCGTCTTGCTGCCCTTGCCCCCGGATTTGGCCTTGCTTGCGGCCATGCGCTCCCCACTGGTCCGGCCCGCGGCGCGGGCAACTTTTCAAGGAAGCGCTGAATAAAGCCATCCTGGCTTTCTCAGCGCACGCTGCACTGCAAACGCGGTTTGCAGCTTGCTTCACAATCAACCCCCTGCGGTGGTCGATTGCGGCGGCACCTCCTTGTGCCGCCGGGAAACGCCGATGAATCGGCGTTTCCCGGGATCATCGCGCAGTTTACCGGTTAAAACGTTCTTCGGGGGGCCAGACCTGCCCAGCCTGAGAACCGAGTCCGGTCCGATCGCTTTCCGGCAGGCTGCCTCGGCTCGGCGAGCCCTGCCATTGCTGGAGCGGCCTTGCCCGCGAAGCCTCCGCCCGTGTCGGCAAAGGCCCATCCCTCAGTCCCATCGATAACCCCACACCGCAAACACCGGGTCCGCATGCTCCAGCCGTCCGGCATAGGGATCATCCGCCGGCCGCGGCAGGCCGCGCAGGGAAAAGGTCGCGAGATCCGTGAAACCGGCGCGCAGGAACAGGTCCAGCACCAGCCCCACGCGCTCGAAGTCGTACAGGCGTTCCCAGACCGCGATCGCCTTGGTCGGGAAGCAGCGGTCGGAGAAGGTCACCACGAACACCCCGCCCGGCCTCAGCACCTCGCGTACTGCCTGGAACACCGCCTCCGGCTGCGTCAGATACTCGACCGACGCGGTACAGGCCACGGCGTCGAAGCTCCCCGCCGCATACGGCAGTTCCGGGCGGAGGTTCAGGTCGTGCACCAGGGACGACGTCAGACGGGGATTGTCCGCCAGCTCCTGCGCGTTCATGCCCAGCCCGATCACCGCTTCCGGCGTCTCCACCCGGTCCAGGTGCGACTCCCAGCTGCTCATCAGGTCGAGCACCCGCGCACCGGCCGGGATGCAGGCGCCATACAGCGCGGCAATCTCGGCGCGCGCGGTGGCGTCCAGGTGATGCACCCGGCGGGGTTCGGCGTAGAACGCCGCATCGGGGTCCGGATCCTCGCGTTCCAGCGCGCCGTCGGTCCAGAAGTCGGTCGGCCGGCCGCGCCAGCGCGCCTGCATGCCGGGCCCCCGGGTCGTGAGGAGGCGGGAGACATCTACCGACTGGTCGTCATCGCGCCCGTGGGCGTGGCGGGCCATAACCCGTGCCTGCAACCGCAGCTCATGGTCCGCCAGTGGATGGTTCAGATCCGCCACCAGGCGGTCCTCCTCCAGCGCCCCGACCCGAAACAGCTCGCGATCCCCGGCCTCGACGCCCGCATGGCCGGCAATGAACGCCCTCGGGTAAAAACGACCCGCACGGGGCTCCACCCGGCGATGCCTGCGCAGGCCGCGATTGAACGCCGACCCCGGGAGCTCCCGCACCCGATCCATCTCGGACGGCGGGACCAGGACCGCGGCTGACGCCCGCGAGGCCTCGTGTACCGCCCCCACTCCCAGCGCGTGCAGGGCTGTGCCCAGATCACCCGGCCAGTGGTCCCGTTCCGGCAACAGCCTCGGCAGAAACAGACATTCGCGGTGACGGGCCTCGGCACTCGCCCAGTCCAGCATGAACCCGGTATCCGCTGCGTCGCCCGGATTCGACCGGGATGGCGCCTCGATCCAGTTGGCAAACGGGTCCCGCATGGGCTTATCTCCTGACGCGGCAACGCGGACTGCCACGGTGACAGCGTACCGGTTATGGTACGACCAAGCCCCCACCGGAAGCTCGCATGCCCCGCTCCCTGATCGCGCCCTCCGCACTGCTCGCCACGGCCCTTTGGTTGCTCGCCGCCTTGCTGGCAATCCCCGCCGCCCAGGCCCAGGAGACGGGGGCCAGCGCCGCAGACCTCGATTCCAGCGTGCGCGTGGGCACCCGCTTTGTGTCGCCGTTCGTGATCGCCCCGGACGCGGCCGACGCGACCCCGACCGGTATCGCGATCGAGCTTTGGGAACGGGTAGCGGAACGCCTGGAACTGGACTACGGGTACCGGGAGGTCAGCCTCGAGGAATTGATCACAGGCCTGGGGGACGACCGCATCGATGTCTCGGTCGCGGCCCTCACCGCGACCGCCGAGCGCGCCGAGCGCGTCGACTTCACCCATCCGTACTACAGCACCGGGCTGTCCATTGCCGTGCCCCAGCAGGGCAACCCGGTCGCCGGCGCCCTGCGGGCATTCATCTCGGTGCCATTCCTGATGATCATACTGGCGCTCGCCGGCCTGCTCCTGCTGGTCGGCGCACTGCTATGGCTGTTCGAGCGTCACCGCAACGCCGACGAGTTCGGCGGCAGCTCCGCACAGGGGCTGGGCTCGGCCTTCTGGTGGGCCGCCGTCACCATGACCACGGTCGGCTACGGCGACAAGGCCCCGCGCACCCTGCCCGGCCGCGCGATCGCGCTGGTCTGGATGTTCGCGGCCCTGATCCTGGTTTCCACCTTCACCGCCGCAATCGCCACCACCTTGACCGTCAGCTCACTGGATACCGGCATCCAGAATGTCTCCGACCTGGAGGGCCAGCGCATCGCCACCATCGGCGGCTCCAGTGCCGCCGCCTGGCTGGACGACCAGGGCTTCGCCTACCGCGACCACGCGGACCTGAGGTCCGCCCTCGACGCGGTCGCCAACGGGCACGCCGACGCGATGGTCTATGACGCCCCGCTGCTTCGTTACCAGGTGCGCGAACACTTCGCCGGTCAACTGGAGGTGCTACCCGTCGAGTTCCTGCGCCAGGACTATGCCCTGGCCCTGCCCCAGGGCTCGCCGCTGCGCGCCCCGATGAACGTGGCTATCCTCGAGATTCTGGAATCCGACGAGTGGCAGCGGGTGCTGCGCCGCTACCTCGGTAATTGACGCGAACCGCAGCAGGGAGAGACGCCTCATGGCGGAGACCTTTCTGGTGGCCATCATCGACCAGGACCGCGAAGAACAGGCCCTGGCCATCGCCAACGAAGAAGGCGGCGCGGACGGCACGGTGTTGCACGGCTCGGGCTTCGGCTTCCCCGAGCACATGACCTTCCTCGGTGTGACCTACCAGGGCAACGAATCGGTCTGTGTATGGCAACTGGAGACCGAGCAGGCCGAACGCATCGCCCGCCGTCTGAACCTGGAGATGGACTTGTTTCAGCCCTACAACGGACTGGCCTTTACCCTGGATACCGCCGCGCTGCAGGGCATGGAATTCGTCGGCCACCTGACGCATACGCCCTGACACGTTCCGAACGCCGGAGACTTCGCCATGCAATTCGTTCTGCTCGTCGCCGTAGTCCCTCGCAGTCAGGCCGATCGCGCCATCGAGATTGTTCAGCGTGTCGGAGCCGCCGGACTGACCCTGCTGGACGGTCAGGGCATCGCCCAGCTGCGGCGCAACCCGGTGATGGACCTGAAAGACTCGTCCGGCCGCAAGGTGTTACTGATGGTCCTGGAGACCGGACTGGCCCGACGCATGCTGGAGCAGCTGGACACGGAACTGGACTTGAGCCAGTTGGGCAACGGCTTTGCCGTCACTCTGCCCATCAAGGACATCGCCGGGATCAAGCCGGAGCAGATCGAACACCTGCTCCGCACGCTCCCGGACGGCCCCGCGTAGCCTTCAGCGCCAGGGCGGCTCCACGCCCTCGACGCGGTATTCGCGGCGCAGGGCGCGCATCAGGCTGAAGCAGCAGAACACCAGGATGATCGCGACCGGCAACCCGGCGGTCAGCGAGCCGGTCTGCAGGCTGTCCAGCGCGCGTTCGCCGCCGACGATCAGCAGCGTGGCGGCCACCGCGCCCTCGGTAATGCCCCAGATCACGCGCTGGCGCTTCGGCGAGTGCTTCGAGCCGCGCGAGATCAGCGCATCCACCACGTAGGTGCCCGAAGCCGAGGAGGTGATGAAATAGGTCGCGATCAGCAGCGTGGCGATCCCGGAGGCGAAGGTCGTCCACGGCAGCTGGGCCAGGGTCGCGTAGAGGGCCACGGTGGTGTCCTCGGCGACCGCAGCGGCGATGCCCGCGCCCTCGTCGAATAGCTCCATGTGCAGCGCGGTGCCGCCGAAGATCGCCATCCAGGCGAACACGAACAGTGTGGGCAGCGCGAGCACGCCGACGATGAACTCGCGGATGGTGCGCCCGCGCGAGATGCGCGCGATGAAGATGCCCACGAACGGCGACCAGGCGATCCACCAGGCCCAGTAGAACATGGTCCAGTCCTTCTGCCACTCGGAGCCGCCGATCGCGTCGGTATGCAGGCTCAGCTCGATCAGCTGCTGGAAGTAGCCGCCGGTGGAGTCGAGCAGGAAGCGCAGGATGAACAGCGTCGGGCCGGCGAACAGCACGAACAGCATGAAGCTGATCGCCAGCACCAGGTTGAACACGCTGACCCACTTGAGCCCGCGATCCAGTCCGGAGAGCACCGACAAGACGGCCACCGCCGTGATCGCGGTGATGATGCCGACCTGGTACCAGTGCGAGACCGGCATGTCGACGAGCACGTTGAGCCCGGTGTTGAGCTGCATCGCCCCGAAACCCAGCGAGGTGGCCAGCCCGAACAGTGTGCCGAACACCGCGAGGATGTCGATCACGTGCCCGATCGGGCCGTAGATGCGATCCCCCAGCAGCGGGTAGAAGATCGAGCGGATGGTCAGCGGCAGGCGGTGGCGAAAGCTGAAATACGCCACCGACAGCCCCAGTACCACGTACACCGCCCAGGCATGCAGCCCCCAGTGGAAGAAGGTGTAGACCATCGCCTGGCGCGCGGCCTCGGCGGTCTCGCCATCACCGATCGGCGGGTTCTGATAGTGCAGGACCGGCTCGGCCACGCTCCAGAACACCAGGCCAATGCCCATGCCGGCCGAGAACAGCATCGCGAACCAGGCGGCAAACCCGAATTCCGGCCGGTCGTCCGGCTGCCCCAGCCGGATCGCGCCGTAGCGGCTGAACCCCAGCCAGACCAGGAACCCGAGGAAGAACGTGACCACCAGCAGGTAGCCCCAGCCGAGGTATTCGGTAATGAATCCGTGGATGCCATCGAACACCATGCTGGCGGTAGACGGAAAGGCCACCCCGAAGGCAACGAACACCACCACCATGATCGCGGAGGCGGTAAACACGGTGGGGTTGACCGTGGAGAAAAAGGCTTCCGGGCGGTACTGGCTCATGATGAGCGGCCTGGCTTCAGTCCGGGGATGGGCATCAGTTCGACGCGTCGGGGTCCGGGGTGCCCGCACAAAGCCCGCCGGTCAGATCGGCCTTGGCCAGCACATGCCCCTCGGCCGCGACGTCGAACTGCGTACGCGTCGCACCCGGCGCCAGATCCAGCGCCTCATCCAGGGCGAGCAGGCGGAAACGATAGTGGTGGCAGCCCTCCGGCGGGATCGGGCCCAGATACCCGGCCTTGCCGAAGGCATCCAGGCCCACGCGCCCCTGACTCGGCAGATGCAGCGAGTCCACCCGATGCGTGTCTGGCGGCAGGTTCCAGACCAGCCAGTGCGTCACCTCGCCCAGCGGCGAATCCAGGTCCTCGAGGATCAGCGCGAGGCTCTGTGCGCCATCCGGAACCTCATGAATCTCCAGTGGTGGCAGCTCGTTGGCATCGCGGGCCGACACCTCGACCGGCATCACTTCGCCGTCACGGAAGGCAGGACTGATCAGCCGCATCCCCTCGTCTCCTGTATCCACAGATCCTCAGCCTCCCCCGCCGCCGCCAGCGGGTCAACCGCCGCGAGACCGGATCGCAACCGGAATTGATCCCGGTCAATGAACCAACCCCCGCACGGTTGCACGCAGAGCCCGCTCCGTGCGTACACTTCGCGGTATGGCACAGCTCACATTCAAGGGCGCGACCGGCGAGGTCACCGGATCGCGCTATCTCCTCGAGACCGACGACGCCCGCATCCTGCTGGAATGCGGCCTGCATCAGGGCGGCAATGACGCCGACGAGGCCAACCGCGAACCGCTCGCGGAACTCGCCGGTCAACTCGACGCCGTCGTCCTGTCCCACGGCCACCTGGATCACTCGGGGCTCCTGCCCAAGCTGGTGCGCGACGGCTACCGCGGCCCGATCTACTGCACACCGGGGACCGAGGAACTGCTCGAGATCATGCTCGAGGACGCGGCCTTCGTGATGAGCAAGGACATCGAGTGGGAGAACAAGTGGCGCCGGCGCGCGGACAAGCCCCTGGTCGAGCCGGTCTACGACATCGACGACGTCGCAACCACCCTGGGACTCTGCAAGGCCGTGCCCTACGGTGACACGCAAACCATTGCCGGCGACATCCGGCTGACCTTCCGGGACGCCGGGCACATCCTCGGCTCCGCGATCGTCGACCTGATCGTGCCGTCCGGCGGGCGCGACAGGCACCTGGTCTTCTCCGGTGATCTCGGCAACCCCGACGCCGTGCTGATGCACGAACCCGCGCGGATGGAACACGCGGATCACGTGCTGCTGGAGAGCACCTACGGCGATCGCGACCACCGGCCGATGGACGAGACCATCGAGGAATTCGCGAAGATCCTCGCGGAGGCCGCCGCCAGCGGTGGCAACGTGATGATCCCGGCCTTCGCGGTCGGGCGCACCCAGGAGATCCTCTACCACCTGGGCATGCTGCACCACGCCGGGCGCCTGCCGCAGCAAAAGATATTCCTCGACAGCCCGATGGCGATCAAGGTGACCGAACTCTACGCGCGGCTACGCAAGACGCTCAACAACGAGGACATGGAACGCCTGCATCAGGCCGCGAACGGAAACCCGGCCGGCTACCTGCCCGGGCTGCAGGTCTGTCGCACGGTCGAGGAATCCATGGCGATCAACCGCATCACTGGCGGCGCGATCATCATCGCCGGGGCCGGCATGTGCAACGGCGGGCGCATCCGTCATCACATGAAGTACAACCTGTGGCGACGCGAGGCGCACCTGGTCATCGTCGGCTTCCAGGCCTCGGGTACGCTGGGGCGGCGGCTGGTCGATGGCGCCGAGCGGGTCAAGCTGCTGGGCGACGAGGTCGCGGTGAACGCGAAGGTCCACACCCTGGGCGGCTTCTCCGCCCATGCCGGGCGTACTCAGCTACTGGACTGGGCACGCGGCTTCCGCGATCAGCCGGTGTTCCACCTGGTTCACGGCGAGCCGGAGGCACGCGAGGCGCTGGCCGCCGGCCTGCGCGACGAGCTGGGCGCCGAGGCCCATGTGCCGGCCTTTGGCGAGACCATCACGCTGTAATCCGCTCGCATGCCGGAGGCCGAAGCCGTCAGCACCTACGCCCTGATCGCCGGCTTCCTCGGCGGTCTCGGGCTGTTCCTGCTCGGCATGACGCTGCTGACCGACGGCCTGAAGACCGCCGGCGGCAAGGCCCTGCAGCATATTCTTGGCGTCTGGACGCGGACTCGCCCGCGCGCACTCGCTTCCGGCATGGGCGTGACCGCGCTGGTCCAGTCCTCCAGCGCGGTCACCGTCGCCACCATCGGTTTCGCCAACGCGGGGCTTTTGACCCTCGGCCAGTCGGTCTGGGTGATCTTCGGCTCCAACGTCGGCACCACCATGACCGGCTGGCTGGTCGCCCTGATCGGCTTCAACATCCGGATCGAGGCCTTCGCCCTGCCGGCCATCGGCATCGGCGCCCTGCTCTACCTGTTCATGAAGGCCGCACGCCCGCGCTACCTGGGCCTGGCCCTGGCCGGTTTCGGTCTGTTGTTCTTCGGGATCGACGTGCTGCGCGAGACCTTCGAGGGCCTGAGCGCAACCTTCGACCTCTCCGCCCTGGCCCGGCCGGGCTTTGCCGGGCTGTTGATCATGGTTGGCATCGGCGCACTGCTGACCGTGCTGATGCAGAGCTCGTCGGCATCAATGGCGATGGCCCTGACCGCCGCGATGAGTGGTGCGGTGCCACTGGAGGCCGCGGCCGCCGCAGTGATCGGTGCCAATCTCGGCACCACGGTGAAGGCCCTGCTGGTGGTCATCGGTGCCACCCCGAACGCCAAGCGCGTCGCGGCCGCGCACGTGATCTTCAACGGCCTGACCGCGATTGTCGCGCTGCTGATCCTGCCGTGGTTCCTGGCCGCGATCGCCTGGATCTGGGGCAGCACCGGCGAGGCCCCGGCCCCCGCGGTACTGCTGGCCCTGTTCCACACCGCCTTTAATCTGCTGGGCGTGGCGCTGATGGTCCCGGTCGCCCCGCCGATGATCCGCTTTCTGCAGACGCGCTTCCGTACCCGGGAGGAAGACATCGCCCAGCCGCGCTTTCTCGACAAGCACAGCGGGGGCGTCCCCGATCTGGCGCTGCAGTCGTTGTTGCAGGAAACCGAGCGCCTGGCCGACATCAGCCACTCCATGGCGCGCGAGGCCCTGCGCCCGGACCCGCCGGCCGCGGGCACCCTGGACGCACGGCGCGCCGCCGTGGAACAGCTGACCACTGCCATCAGCGATTTCGCCGCCCGCACGGCCAACCACCCGATGCCCGAGGCGGTCGGGCACGGCATCGCCGAGGCGGTACGTATCGCGCGCTATCATCGCGAGACTGCGGTGCTGGCCGACCAGATCGCCGAGCTTCGCCGCCACTCGACCGGCGAGGAACGCCCGATCGTCAGCGAACAGCGCCGCGCCTGGCAGGAGCAAGCGATCCGCGCCCTGGATCTCGCCAACCTGGAAAGCGAGAACGGCAGAGACCTGGCGGCCACCGAGGCCGTAAGCACGGTGGAGACGGCCTATGCCGAACTGAAGGCAGCCCTGCTGCGCGAAGGCACCTTCGGCTCGCTGAGCATGACCGAGATGGAACGCCAACTCCGCATCATTAGTATGGCGCGACGCCTGGTCACCCAGGCCGACAAGGCCCGCCGCCACACCGAGGCCCTGGAGGACCAGATCCAGGGGCTGCGCAAGACGCTGGAACCGGAGAACGCATGATCGACGGCGAAACCCTGCAGGACGCCATCGCGAACCACCGGGCCGAGGCCCTGACGTTCGACGGGCTGGAATACGCCCGGCTGCTGGAGCCGGTGAATCACTACCCGCGCGGTTCCGTGGTGCTTCCGGATGGCTCGGTGGTCCCCGGCTACCCGGCCATCGGGCGCATCCAGTCGCTGGAGGCCGGGCTGCCGCGCCAGTTCGATCAGCCGTTCTGGGCGGAGGAGAAGATCGACGGCTTCAACGTGCGCATCCTGCGCTGGGAAGGCCGGGTCGTCGCCTTCAGCCGGGGCGGGTTTGTCTGTGCATTCAGTACCGACCGGGTGCCGGATTTCGTGGACCTCGCGGTATTCGAGGCGGAACCCGATCTGGTGCTCTGCACGGAAATCGCCGGGCCAGACACGCCCTATCTTGAGGGCTCCACCCCGCGCGTCGCGGACGACGTCGGCTTGTTCGTGTTCGACCTGATGCGGCTCGGCCAGCCGGGCTTTGTGCCGCAGGACGAAAAGTTTGCACTGATGGAGCGGCATGACCTGCCACCGGCGCCGCTGCATGGACGGTTCACGCCCGCAGACACCGAGGCCCTGGGCCGCCTGATCCGGCAACTGGATGCCGACGGTGCCGAGGGCCTGGTACTGAAGACCGCGGATGGCGAGCACCGCGCCAAGTACGTGGCCGGGGGTTCCTGCATCAACGACATCCGCGTGTGTTCCGAGCAGCTGCTGGACCTGCCGCCGGAGTATTTCACCAACCGTCTGACCCGCCTGGCCATCTTCCTCGCCGAACACCCGCCCGCGGAGCGCGCCGCCGTGGAGCGCGAACTGGGCGCGGCCCTGCTGTCCGGGCTGGCGACCGCGGTGGACAAGAGCCGGCGCGAGGGGCGCGTCGGCCACACCTACCACTGTCGCTTCCGCGAGCGTGCCGGGGCCCAGCGCTTCATCGATCACATGCAGGCCACCGGCGGGCGCCATGTGCGCTTTCTACCGGACACGCCGCGCCAGGAGGCGAACGGCTACTGGCTGCTGGAGTTCGAGCGCCTGTTCGACCGGATCACCGGCACCCTGGCCTCGGCCCTGGCCGGTGACCGGCAGTACGACTGAACCCGGGAAGCGCTCAGAGCTCGCGCGAGTGGCCGCCGGACTCGGCCAGGTTCTCCATCACCCGACGCAGGTAGTCGGCGGTGACCAGCTTGATGCCCATACGGTTGCCCAGCTTGCGCATGCCCTCGTCGGCACTGGCCAGCTCGGCGTCCAGCTCCATCGCCAGCAGCACGGCATCGACGTCTTCGCGCGAATCCACCAGCCCCTTGCGCATCGCCTCGCGGAAACGCTCGCGCAGCTGGGTGATCAGCTCGGGCTTGAGCGATTCGGCCGCCCCCGCCTGGCGGGTGTGCTCCTCCGCAATGCGCAGGCCGCGGTCAATCCGCGTACGCACCTCGTCGATGAATTCGTAGAGGATGTCGCTCGGCAGCATCAGGGCGAAGCGCCGCGGCGAACGCACCCAGACCACGGTCTCGAAATCGGCCGCCATGGCCTCGAGGTCGCGCATGCCGCGAAACTCCTCGTACACCGACAACGGCATGTAGAACTCGGCGGGGCAATGGCGCGCCAGGGTGAGGAAGGTCCTCAGGATGTCTTCGGCATCCTCGCCGAACTGCCCGGCCACATGCGGGTTGGTAAAGACACTGGTATCCAGCACGAATCGGCGCATCACGACCTCCTGTCGGCTCCCTTCATCATCGGCAGGGGCCAGCGGCCCGTCAACCGGCGCGGATCCCCCGTCCGCGAGGACGGGTATGGCATAATCGGCGCGTCATTTCCCAGCCGGACATGGATTGCCCTTGGCCACCCGAGCGGAAGTCGAAAAGTTTCTGGAACGCCTGCGCGAGGACCTCGAACGTCACCAGATCGAGATCCCGACCCTGCCCGATGTCTCGGTGCAGGCATTGTTCATCACCCAGGACGAGTCCAGCTCCATTGTTGACCTGGTCAACCTGATCTCGCGCGACACGGCCCTGGCCTCGCGCCTGGTGCGGCACGCCAACAGCCCCGCCTACCGTGGGCTCACGCGCTGCGCGACCATTCGCTCCGCCGTCACGCGCCTGGGGATGGAACGCGCCCGCCAGACCATCATTGCGCTGTCGATGAAGGAGGTCTTCCAGAGCGGGAACGAGATGATCCGCGCACGCATGGAAGAACTGTGGAACCACAGCCTGGAGGTGGCGATCATCAGCTACCTGCTGGCCCGCCGGCACCCGCACCTGGACCCCGATACCGCACTGCTCGCCGGGTTGGTGCACGACATCGGCATGATCCCGATCCTGCGCCGCGCGGAGAAGACACCCGAGATCTACGAGGACCCGCGCGCCCTGCAGGCCGCCGCCGACGCCGCGCATGTCCCCATCGGCCGCGCGATGCTGAAGAACTGGAATTTCGAGCCGGAGATCATCCGCGCAGTGGCCGAACACGAGAACCTCAAGCGCGAGCCGGAGGATGGCGATCCGGTCAACTACAGCGACATCCTGCAGGCGGCCAACATCGAGAGTCACAACGCCACGCGGCATCGCCTGGCCTCCATCGACCGCAACGCGGTTGCGGCCATCCGACGCCTGGCCGCCAAGCCCGGCACAACCCAGCTCAACTGGGAAGACGACGCGATCGGTCTGGAACACGTCAACCAGATGATTGAGTGAACCCCGCGCAGCGGGGGCGGTCTTCTCCTTACTTCCCAGGAAGGACGTCCGCATGCCCGCCATTCTCCAGCTCGTCTACGCCTCGCGCGCCACGTTTCGCGAAAACACGTCCAACCAGGGCATCGAGCCCGAAGTCAGTCGCATCCTGATGCAGTCGCGCCAGAACAACCCGCGCAGCGGGATTGTCGGCGCGCTCTACTACGGCGACGGGCACTTCTTCCAGTGCCTGGAGGGCGACCCGGATGCGGTGCGCGAAACCATCGACCGCATCCGCCGTGATCGTCGCCACGAAGAGGTCCGGGTGCTGCGCGAGCAGTCACTGGATACCCCGGGATTCGGCGAATGGTCGATGAAGTACGTCCCGGCGGCCGTGGACGTTCGCCAACTACTGCAACGCTTCGGCCAACGCCGGTTCGACCCCTTCGCCTTCGACAACGACCGCATCGACGCGATGCTGGACCTCCTGCGCCACGGGCGGGATACCGCGCACGCCGAACCCGAGCGACCGGCGCCGGCCCGTCCCCAGGACGCCGCCCGTCGCACCAATCGCCTGTTGTTCGGCGTTGGGCTGGTCGCAGTCGCGATTCTGGCCGGCGTGATCGGGGCGGCGGCCTACCTGCTGCTGGCCACCTAGTGTCCTTTAACAAAAGTTCATCGACTCCGTGACTGTCCCCCTGTATCCTGATAACAGGCACTCGGGAGGCGACCGGAATGGGACGACCGATCAAGACGTTGACGATCAGCGAAGCCGAACGCGACGAGCTCGAGAGCTGGCTGCGGCGGCGCCAGATGCCCGCGGCGGAACAACAGCGCGCGCGCATGATTCTGCTGAGCACGCGAGGCCTGAAGGCTTCGGAGATTGGCGCGCGGGTTGGCGTCTCGGCGGAGACGGTGAGCAAGTGGCGCAAGC
>NZ_KB906129.1:0-20364 GCF_000381185.1 Thioalkalivibrio sp. ALMg13-2
GCGCTCATCTCGCAGCGCTGGATCAAGCGTCAATCGCATCGCAGTACTCGCGAACTCGAAGACTCCATCCGCGAATACCTGAAGACGTACAACGATGAGCCTCGACCGTTCATCTGGCGCAAAACAGCCGATCAAATTATCGCGTCGATCGCCCGTCTAACCGATCGCCTCGATAAAAATACGAACTTTTGTTAAAGGACACTAGATGCCGGGCCGCATTCGTGTCGGGGGAAAGGCAAGTGAAGGCGATAGGCGGGTTCCTGGGGCTGGTCCTGGTTGTGGCGATCGTGGCCGCGGCCTGGTTTGCGTTCGGCCCCGAGGATGGCGCCCGTGACGAGGGAGGCGATGCCCCCGCCGCGTCCCAACGCGACGAGCGCACGCCGGTGCGGGTCAGCGAGGTGGCTCCGCGCACCTTCGAGACCATGGTCGAATCCCTGGGCACGGTGGAGGCCAACGAGTCGGTCGTGGTGACCGCGAGCGTGACCGAGCGTGTGGTCGAAATCCTGTTCGATGATGGCGATGCGGTCGAGGCCGGAGACGTGCTGGTGCGCCTGGACGCCGACGAAGAACGCGCCGCCCTGCGCGAGATCCGCGTGCAGGTGGACGAGGCCCGGCGCGAACTGGACCGTGTGCGCGACCGGGTGGCCGATGGCGTGGTCACGCAGCAACAGGTGGATCAGCAGCGATCGCGGCTGAACGAGGCCGAGGCCCGTCTGGCCGCCGCGGAGGCGCGGGTTGCGAACCGGGTGATCCGGGCTCCGTTCAGTGGCCGTTTGGGCTTGCGCCAGGTCAGCCCCGGCTCCCTGGTGAGTCCGGGTACCGCGATCGTGGAGCTGGATGATGTATCGGTGGTGAAAGTGGATTTCGCCGTGCCCGAGCGCCATGCCGCCGCCATCGGTCTGGGTATGGAAGTAGCGGGCCGCAGCGCGAGCGGAGAGTTCGCGGGGCAGGTGGCGGCGGTCAGCAATCGTCTGGACGTGGCTACCCGTACCCTGACCGTGCGCGCCCTGGTCGAGAATCCCGATCTATTGCTGCGCCCCGGCATGCTGGTAAACATCCGTCTGCCGCTGGACCCGGTCGAACGCCCGGGGGTGCCGGAGGGTGCCATCCAGCAGGTCGCCGATCAGCACTTCGTGTTCCGGCTGCGCGACGACGGCACGGTGGAGCGCGTGCGCATCCGTATTGGCCGCCGCGACCCGGGCTACGCCGAGGTGCTGGATGGCCTGGAGCCGGGGGATACCGTGGTCTCCGAAGGGGTTTCGCGGGTCCGTGACGGGCGCGAAGTGCGTGTGCTCCCGCCGCGCGTACCGGATTCCGATAACGGCAACGGCGAGGCCGGGGCCGACACATGATTATCTCGGACGTCGCCAATCGCCGGCCGGTGCTGGCGATTGTCTTCAACCTGCTGCTGATCACCTTCGGCCTGATCGCCTACGACAGCCTTCCTCTGCGCGAGTATCCGGATGTCGATCCGCCGGTGGTGTCGGTGGACACCATCTATCCGGGCGCCAGTGGCGAGATCATCGAGCGCGAGGTGACCCAGCGGATCGAGGACCGCATCGCGGGGATCGAGGGGATCCGTTTCATGCAGTCCTCCAGCGAGGACGGGCGCTCGCGCATCACCATCGAGTTCAATCTGAGTCGCGACATCGACGCCGCCGCGAATGACGTGCGCGAGGCGGTCAGCCGGGTACTGGGCGATCTGCCCGACGAAGTCGACCCGCCCGAGGTGACCAAGGCGGATGCCGATTCCAACCCGATCCTGTGGCTGAACCTTGCCAGCACCACGATGGATGCGCTGGAGCTGGCGGACTACGCCGAGCGCAACCTGATCGACCGCCTCTCGGTAGTCGATGGCGTGGGCCTGGTGCGCCGGGGCGGCGCCCGCAGCTACGCGATGCGTATCTGGGTCGACCGCGAGGCCCTCGCCGCGCGCGAGCTGACCGTGACCGACATCGCTGATGCCTTGCAGCAGGAAAACGTGGAACTGCCGGCCGGGCGCCTGGATTCCCTGGAGCGCGAATTCACCGTACGCGTGGAACACCAGTACCGCACGCCCGAGGATTTCTCCGGTCTGGTGCTGAAGCGTGGCGAGGGCGGACAACTGGTGCGCCTGGGCGATGTCGCCGAGGTGAACGTGGGCGCGGATACTGAGCGCAGCGAGTTCCGCGGCAATGGCGAGGACATGATCGGGCTGGGGATCATCCGCCAGTCCAACGCCAACGTGCTGGAGGTGGCCAACGGCGTGAAGGCCATGGCGGCCAGCCTGCAGGGCTCCCTGCCGGAGGGTACCTCGCTGGTGACCACCTACGACGAATCGGTGTTCATCGAAGGCGCGATCCGCGAGGTCTACATCACCCTGGCGGTGGCGACCGCGGCCGTGGTGTTCGTGATCTACCTGTTCCTGGGCAGCTGGCGCGCGACCCTGATCCCGGCGGTCACCGTCCCGGTGTCGATCACCGCGGCCTTCATCGGCATCAGCCTGTTCGGATTCTCGGTCAACCTGCTCACCCTGCTGGCGCTGGTGCTGGCGGTCGGCCTGGTCGTGGATGACGCGATCGTGATGCTGGAGAACATCCACCGGCGCATCGAGCGCGGCGAGCCGGGGTTGCTGGCGGCCTATCGCGGCGCCGGGCAGGTGGGCTTCGCGATCGTCGCGACGACCTCCGTGTTGATCGCGGTATTCGTGCCGCTGGCCTTCCTCGACGGCACGGTGGGCCAGTTGTTCACAGAGTTCGCCATCGCCATGGCCATCGCCGTGTTTTTCTCCAGCATCGTGGCACTGACCCTGGCCCCCGTGCTGGCCGGTCGCCTCATGCACAAGGGCGACGACGAGACCGGCGTGGCGCGTTATATCGGCCGCGGCTTTGCCGCGCTGGAGGCCGGCTATGGTCGGATACTGGCGAAGGGGCTCAAGGGCTCCTGGCTGGTCTTGCCGCTCCTCGCCGCCGTGTTGGCGGGCGGCTGGTACCTGTTCGCGGAACTGCCCGAAGAATTTGCCCCGCAGGAGGACCGCGGATCTTTCTTCGTGCTGGTGGATGGCCCCGAGGGTGCCAACTTCGAGTACATGAGCCGGCAGATGGCCGAGGTCGAGGCACGCATCCAGCCGTTGATCGAGGATGGCCCGATTCGCCGTGCACTGGTGCGCACGCCGCGCGGTTTTGGTGGTTCGGAGCTGATGAACAACGGCTT
The DNA here is from genome assembly GCF_000381185.1 of Thioalkalivibrio sp. ALMg13-2. NCBI lineage: Bacteria > Pseudomonadati > Pseudomonadota > Gammaproteobacteria > Chromatiales > Ectothiorhodospiraceae > Thioalkalivibrio > Thioalkalivibrio sp. ALMg13-2. The sequence continues at coordinate 3,193 of NZ_KB906129.1, forward strand.
CGTGATCGCGATCCTGGAGCACTGGGATGACCGTGACGTCTCGGGCCAGGAGGTCATCAACCAGATCCGCGGCATCATCGACGAGATGCCGGGAGTCGAGGCGCGGGTGATCATGCGTCAGGGGCTCTCGAGTGGCCGTATCGGTCCGCCGGTGCAGTTTGTCATCTCCGGGCCGGACTACGATCAGCTCGAGGAATGGGGCGAGATCATGCGCGAGGCCGCCGAGGGCATCGACGGCCTGACCCGCGTGGACCTGGACTACGAACCCACCCAGCCGCAGCTCAACGTGCGTCTGGACCGGGATCGGGCCGGGGACTTGGGCGTTTCCATGCGCGATGTCGGGCGCACGCTGGACATCGTGCTGGGCGGTCGCGACGTGACCACCTTTGTCGATCGCGGCGAGGAATACGACGTCATCATCGAGGGTCTGGCCGACCAGCGCCGCACGCCCGGGGATATCGACAACCTCTACGTGCGCTCAAGCTCTGGCTCGATGGTGCCGTTGTCCAGCCTGGTGACCTACGAGGAGCAGGCCGGTCCGTCGTCGCTGGAGCGCTACAACCGTTCGCGCGCGGTGACCCTGACCGCCGGGCTGCGTGACGGCATGACCCTGGGCGAGGCCCTGGACGCCCTGGACGCGAAGGCGGCCGAGCTGCTGCCGGCCGAGGCCGGCATCGACTACAAGGGCGAGTCGCTGGACCTGCGCACCGGCTCCGAGGCGATCCTGTTCGTGTTCGCGCTGGCCCTGCTGGTGGTATTCCTGGTCCTGGCGGCGCAGTTCGAGAGCTTCGTGCACCCGTTGGTGATCATGCTGACCGTACCGCTGGCGGTGGTCGGGGCGCTGATCGGGCTGACGGTCACCGGTCAGACACTGAACATCTACAGCCAGATCGGCATGGTCATGCTGATCGGGCTGGCAGCGAAGAACGGCATCCTGATCGTGGAGTTCGCGAACCAATTGCGCGATCGCGGGCGCGATTTCGATACCGCGATCCTCGAGGCCTCGCGCATGCGTCTGCGGCCGGTACTGATGACCGCGCTGACCACCGTGGCCGGTTCGATTCCGCTGATTCTGGCTTCCGGTCCGGGTGAGGAGACGCGCTTCGTGATCGGGGTGGCGGTGTTCTCCGGCGTACTGTTCGCCACGCTGTTCACGCTGTTCGTCATTCCGGCGGCCTATCGCCTGGTCGCCCGCGGAACGACCTCGCCGCTGGCGACCACCCGCCGCCTGCACGACCTCGACGCCGAGGTCGAGGACGTCGACGGCGAGCGCCGGGGCGCCCGCGCCGCGCCCTGATCGCTCAGGATTTCGGTAGACGGCTGCGGACTGCTGCCGGCGAGGGTTGTGGCTAGGCCGGGTTCGTCATCTGGTGTTTACGGTGGTTTCGTCTGGCCGCCTGCCGAGCGCTCTCTCGCGAGCGCACCGCGAGGTACTTTCTTGCTTGCCCAAGAAAGTACCCAAAGAAGGGCACCCGGATTCCGCCCGGGAACCTCGCTCCGGACGCGCTGGGCCGGCGGCGCTGAACTCGCTGCGCCTGCGGCTTCGCTCAGACATCCAGCGCCTTCTTCCGGCCCATCACGCCCTCCACGAGGGGCTCCATACGGGAGAAGTAAGGTCAAAACAGGCGGTATCCCGTAGGGTGCGGTTGAGCGCAGCGAAACGCACCGTTCCCCACGCCGTGCGAAACCCTGATGCGATTCGCTGCGCTCATCACATCCTACGCCCCCCGGCGCCCGCTTCGCGGGCGCGGCACGCAACGGCCAGGGGCCGAGCGTGCCCAGGATGTTCGAAGACCTAGCCTTTATCCATGAGCACAATTGTCAGGCCAGCCGTTGTTTGATCTACCTCCCCGTTGTCGTCGCGCCGAGTGGAGAGGCTTTTCGCGGGACGATTCTAAATAGACACGGGGCGCTGGATGTCTGAGCGAAGCCGGAGGCGTAGCGAGTTCAGCGCCGCCCGCGAAAAGCCTCGGAGCGAGGGAAACCCCGGCCCGCGCAGCGGGCCGGGGTCGCGGCAGTCGGGCGTGTTTCTTGGGTACTTCTTTGCACGGGCAAAGAAGCCAGTTTTTGATCAACAACGGGCGCGGTGCGCTCGCGAGAGAGCGCGTGGCAGGCGGCCCGACGAAGCCACCGCAAACACCGAACGCTGAACCATGGCCAGCCACAACATGGCAGGTGGTAGACCGAAGCCACCGTAAACACTTGATGATGCGCCATGATCGTGGACCGGACGGCGGGAGGACGAGCGTGGTCGGCGGGAATGGACCGGTCAGGCGCGTGCCGGGGCGCGGGCGTCGTCGCGCCAGAGCCAGAGGATGGCGACGGTCAGTACCGCGATCACCGGTAGCATCGCCAGGTTCAGGCCATCCCAGCCCAGCGGGCGCAGCAGCGCGCCGGCCAGCAGGGAGCCGGCGGTGACCAGGGCGAACACCGTCAGGTCGTTCACGCCCTGGACCTTGCCCTTTTCGCCGGCCGTATGGGTCGTGGTCAGCAGGGTACTGCCACCGATGAACAGGAAGTTCCAGCCGACCCCCAGCAGGAACAGCGCCAGCCAGAAGTGCCCCAGGGTGTCGCCATGCGCGGCGGTGGCCACGCTGAACAGCACCAGCGCGTTGCCCAGCGCCAGCACCCGCGTAAGTCCGAGACGCGTGATCAGGTGGCCGGTCACGAAGGAGGGGGCGAACATCCCGAGCACGTGCCACTGCATCACCAGGGCGACCTGGCCCATGTCGAAGCCGGCCTGGCGCATGGCCAGCGGGGTTGCGGTCATCAGTAGGATCATCACCGCGTAGCCCAGGGCGGCCGTCGTCAGCGCAACGACGAAGCGGCCCCGGGGCATGATTTCGCGCAGCGGACGGGATACGGCACGTTCTGCTGCCGGGGGTGCTGGTACGCGCAGCCAGGCCAGCAGCAGCATGGCCAGCAGGGCCAGTGCCCCGAGCAGAAGGTAGGGACCGGCTTCCGGCGTCTGTGGCAGCAGGGCCTGGGCATGGTGGGCGTTCCACGGGCCGAGGAAGGCCGCGGCCACGCCCCCGGCCATAACCAGCGAGATGGCGCGCGGGCGGAAGGCGTCGCTGGCCACATCCGCCGCGGCGAAACGGTAGTACATCGCGAAGGCCTGGTAGGCGCCCAGCAGGAGATTGCCGAGCACGAAGATCCAGAAGGCCTCGGCGAATACCCCGACCGCGGCGATGGCCGCCCCGCCGAAGCCGCCGACACCCGCCCCCAGCAGGAAGCCTGTGCGCCTTCCGAAGCGTTTCATGAACAGCGACGCCGGCAGGGTGATGACCAGGGTCCCGATCATCATCGCGGCGACCGGCAGGGTGGCCAGCGACGGGTCGCTGGCCAGGCGCTCGCCGACCACGCCGCTCAGGGTCATCACGGTGACCGCGGCGATCAGGAACAGGGCCTGGCCGAGGGCAAGGATCAGGACGTTCGCGCGCTCGCGCGGGGTGGTCTGGCCGGACATGAGATTCCCTTCGGCATTGGGCCCGGGCCTCATGGCCCGGTTCGGGTAACTGGTTCAGCCGCGCGGATGGAACTCGAGCACCGCCGAGTTGATGCAGTAGCGCAACCCGGTGGGTTCCGGACCGTCCGGGAAGACGTGGCCCAGGTGGGAGTCGCAGGCGGCACAGCGTACCTCGGTGCGCTCCATTCCCAGGGTGCGGTCGCGGTGTTCGTCGACGGCGGCAGGGGATACGGGGGCCGTGTAGCTGGGCCAGCCGCTACCCGAGTCGAACTTGGCCTTTGAATCGAACAGCGCCGCGCCACAGGCAGCACAGTGATAGAGGCCGTCGGCCTTGTGGTTGTTGTAAGCGCCGGTAAATGGCCGCTCGGTCCCGCCCTCGCGGGCGATGTGATACTGCTCCGGTGTCAGGCGGTCACGCAGTTCGGCGTCGGTCGGGCGTGGGGATGAACTCATGTGATCTCCGGGTTGATGCTATTGTTGGCGAACCGAGAATGGGTCTTCCGGTGGACCGGGAAAATTATCCCCGGTTCTCGGCCGGGTGGCCAAAGACTGGACCGCTGGAGGTGGTCGTGGGTTGTCCTGATTGCGAACGTATCGATCTGCTGCCGGCGGCCTCCGGCACTCTTTACCTGGCACCGGTGCTGGCGCACACCCGCGCGGCCCTGCGTCAACGCATGGTGGACGAGCAATTGCCCTGCGCAGAGCCGAGCTCGGGCATCCTGGCCCTGCCGGTCAAGGGTGCCGGCGGGCTGGGCGAGATGCTGGTGCGGCTGGAGCAGGCCCTGAGCAGCTCCGAGCAGGCCGGTTGCCGCGCGACCTTCGTGCCGGAAGGCGAGGACTTCGGGCTGGCGCATCTGCAGGACACCCATCTGCTGTCCACGCTGATTGCGCGGCACAACGCGCGCGATCTCTCGGCGATCCTGGCCAACGACACCCTGGACTTCCACTTCCAGCCGATTGTGCATGCCGCGAACCCCACCGAGGTCTTTGCCTACGAGGCCCTGGTGCGCGCCTCCACACCGGATGGCGACATCATCCCGCCGCTGGACCTGTTCAAGACGGCGCGCAATGCCGAGCTGCTGTTCCATCTGGATCGTTCCGCCCGGATCAATGCCATCCGTCGTGCCAGTGAGCGCGGGGTCCGTAGCCATCTGTTCATCAACTTCAACCCGACCGCGATTTATGACCCGGCCTTCTGCCTGGAAACGACCGTGCGCGAGATCATGTCTCGCGTGCCGGGCCAGCCGGGGCCCGCCGGCTTCGTGTTCGAGGTGATCGAGAGCGACCAGGTCAACGACATGGAGCACCTGTCGCGGATCGTCGAGCGCTATCGCCGCGCCGGGTTCCAGGTCGCCCTGGACGACCTGGGGGCGGGGTACGCATCGCTCAACATGCTGTCGCAACTGCGCCCGGATTTCGTGAAGATCGACCGCGAACTGGTCAGCGGGATCGACCAGGACACCTACCAGCAGAAGATCCTCGAAAAGATCATCGAGCTGGCCAAGGATCTGGATATCCGGGTGGTGGCCGAGGGCGTGGAGACTGTGGACGAATGGCGCTGGCTCAAGGAACGCGTGGATCTCTGTCAGGGCTACCTGTTCGCGCGTCCGGCCGCGGAGCCGCCACTGCCGCGTCACCCCGAGCAGGCCTGATCGGAGTGATGCGGCTCGACCCAGTGAAAGAGGAGGCGGTCGATGCATGGACGCATCCAGCGTGGCGGTGCGCTCATGTAGCATGGTTTCACCTCATTCGCCGAGCCGTGTCTGCAAGCACAATCGACTCGCGCGCGAGTGAGTACATTATCAACTAGCGTTTCCCTGAACCTGGTGTTTATGAATCAGCTCCCGCCCGACGCCCGCAATCCGACGCTCGAATCCGCCTACCAGCTGCTGCACGATGCCGAGGTGCGCTATCGCGGGCGCACGGTGGGCACGGTGGCCAGCCTGGACGAGCGGGCGCCCGCGGAAAACTATGCCGACTGCTTCATCCGCGACTTCGTGCCCTCGGGGCTGGTCTATCTGCTGAACGACGAGCCCGAGGTGGTGCGCGACTTCCTCGCGCTGATCCTGCAGATCCGCGATACCCAGGAAGAGATCGAGGGCCATCGCCGCCTGCCGCGGGTGATGCCGGCGAGCTTCCGCGTGTTCACCGACGAGAACGGGCGCGAGTCCCTGGCGGCGGACTTCGGCGATCGCGCGATCGGGCGTGTGGCGCCGGTCGACTCGATGATGTGGTGGGTGCTGCTGCTGCGGGCCTACCAGAACCGCACGGGCGATACCGATTTCATCAAGAGTGCCGATGTGCAGCGCGGCATCCGCTTGATCCTGAGCATCTGCCTGCAGGACCGTTTCGAGGTCTTCCCGACCCTGCTGGTGCCGGACGGCAGCTTCATGATCGATCGGCGCATGGGGGTGTTCGGCCACCCGCTGGAGATCCAGGCCCTGTTCTACGGGATGCTGAAGGCCTCGCTGGCGATGCTCGAACCCTGCGACAAGGACTCGGAGCTCTTGTGCGAGCAGTCCGCGATTCGTACGCGGCAGCTGTCCGATTACATTCGCAATTACTACTGGCTGGATCTCGAGCGGCTGAACGATATCCATCGCTATCGCACCGAGCACTTCGGCCACGAGTCCGAGAACTCGCTGAACATCTACCCCGAGAGCATCCCCGACTGGCTGGTGGACTGGATCCCCTCGGAGAGCGGCTACCTGGTCGGCAACCTCGGCCCCGGGCGCATGGACTTTCGCTTCTTCAGTTTCGGCAACCTGCTGGCGGTGCTGTTCGGGCTGGCCGACGAACACCAGTCGCGTTCGATCATGCAGACCTTCGAGCAGCGCTTCGAGGACCTGATCGGGACCATGCCGGTCAAGATCTGCTATCCGGCGATGGTGGGCGAGGAGTGGCGCCTGCTGACCGGGTCCGATCCCAAGAACACCCCGTGGTCCTACCACAACGGCGGCAACTGGCCGGCACTGTTGTGGGCGTTCACCGGCGCGGCCCTGCGCGTCGGGCGGCCGGATCTCGCGCGTAGCGTGCATGCGGTCGCGGCCGAGCGCCTGTATCGCGATAACTGGCCGGAGTACTACGACGGGCGCCATGGTCGTCTGGTCGGCCGGCGAGCCAACTATCGCCAAACCTGGTCGGCGACCGCGGTGCTTGTTTCGCAGGGCCTGATCGACAACCCCGAGACCCTCAGCCTGTTCGACAGCCCGGAACCCGAGGTGCCATGAAAAAGACCCAGAGCAAGTCGCGCGACGGTGAAGGCCTTTATCTCGTCCTGATCAGTGTCCACGGCCTGGTCCGCGGACGGGAGCTGGAGCTGGGTCGCGACGCCGACACCGGCGGGCAGACGCTCTACGTGGTCGAGCTCGCGCGCGCGCTGGCCCGCCACCCGCAGGTCGGCCGGGTTGACCTGCTGACCCGGCGGGTGGTCGACAGCAAGGTATCCGCCGACTACGCCGAACCGGAAGAAGACCTGGGCGACGGGGCCCATATCGTGCGTCTGGACTGCGGCCCGCGGCGCTACCTGCGCAAGGAGAAGCTCTGGCCCTATCTGGACTGCTTCGCCGACAACGCCCTGGGGCATATCCGGCGGGTGGGGCTGCGGCCGGACGTGATCCACGGGCATTACGCCGATGCCGGGCATGTCGCGGTGCAGCTGTCGAACCTGCTGGGCGCGCCGATGCTGCAGACCGGCCACTCGCTGGGGCGGGTCAAGCGCGAACGCCTGCGCGAGAGCGGGATGTCGGATGCCGACATCGAGGCGCGCTACAACATCTCCACCCGCATTCATGCCGAGGAGGAGGCGCTGGCCCATGCCCACCGCGTGATTGCCAGTACCCGCCAGGAGATTGGCGAACAGTACGCGACCTACGACAACTATCAGCCGGAGCGCATGGAGGTGATTCCGCCGGGCACCGACCTGACGCGCTTCCATCCGCCGAAACGGGGCCAGCGCAAGCCGCCGATCTGGGCCTCGGTCCGGCGCTTCCTGGAAACCCCTGACCGCCCGCTGATCATGGCCCTGTCGCGCGCCGACGAGCGCAAGAACATCCGCGGCCTGTTGGAGGCCTACGCCGGGAATGACTGGCTGCGCGAGAACGCGAACCTGCTGATCGTTGCCGGTAACCGTGACGACATCGCCGACCTCGACAAGGGCGCGCGCGATGTCATGACCGATCTGCTCCTGCGGATCGATCGCCACGACCTGCATGGCCTGGTGGCCTACCCGAAGCACCACGACTCCGACGACGTGCCGGATCTCTACCGCCTGGTGGCCTCCAGCAAGGGCGTGTTCGTGAACCCGGCGCTGACCGAGCCCTTCGGCCTGACCCTGATCGAGGCCGCGGCCAGCGGCGCCCCCATTGTGGCCACCAACGACGGCGGACCGGAGGAGATCATCTCGCGCTGCCACAACGGCCAGTTGATCGATCCGCTGGACCCGGAAGGCATCGCCGACGCGATCCAGGGCATCCTGGCGGATCGTCCGCGCTGGCAGCGTTACTCGCGCGCCGGGCTCAAGGGCGTGCGCCAGCACTATTCCTGGGACGGCCACGCCGAGAAATACGTCAAGCTGGTGAAGTCGCTGACCCGCGAGGTGCGCCAGGAGCGCCACCACGAGCGCCGGGTCTCCGGCCACCTGGCGCAGATGGATCGCGCCGTGATCACCGACATCGACAACACCCTGCTGGGCGATGACAAGGCCACTCGTGCCTTCGTCGCCTGGCTCAAGCGCAATCGCAAGCGGGTTGCCTTTGGTGTCGCCACCGGCCGGCGCATCGATTCGGCCGCGGCGATCCTCGAGGAGCATGGCGTGCCCACCCCGGACGTCTGGATCACCTCGGTGGGCAGCGAGATCCACTACGGCACCAAGCAGACCGAGGATCGCGGCTGGGCGCGACATATCAGTCATCGCTGGGAGCCGGACCGGCTGCGCGAATGTCTGCAGCAGGAGAAAAATCTGGTCCTTCAGCCGGATGTGGATCAGCGCGCATTCAAGGTCAGCTTTTTCGTCGAGCCGCCCGGCAGTCTGGATGCGAAGACGGTGGAGACCCGGCTGTACCGCGAGGACCTGCACGCCCGGGTGATCTACTCGCACGACCGGTTCCTCGACCTGCTGCCGGTGCGCGCCTCCAAGGGCCTGGCGGTGCGCTATCTCTCCGACAAGTGGGGCATCCCGCTGGAACACGTGCTGGTCGCCGGCGATTCCGGCAACGACGAGGACATGCTGCGCGGGCGCCTGCTGGGGACGGTGGTGGGCAATCACCAGCCAGAGCTGGAGAGCCTGCGCGGCTTCCAGCGCATCTTCTTCGCCGGGGCCACGCACGCGCGGGGCCTCCTCGAAGGGATCGAGCACTTCGACCTCCTCAACCGCTGCGAAAGCCCGGGCGACGCCGAGGCCGACGAATAGCCCGCGTTTGCTAGCGCCAAGCGCGTGAAGGCCCGCAGAAGGGCCAAGGCCGTTGCGCCACAGAGGACTCGAAGATCGCGGAGTAGGTGGATGTTGCCGCCAAACCCATTTCGCTCTGCGGATTTGCGGGGACGGCCAATCACTTCCAGGCCATGCCCTTCCTGCACGAAGCGCATGTTCCCCTTTCGTGCCTTCGTGTGCTTCATGGTGGATTGCCCTGGTGAGGCAGGGCGTCAGGGCACGGGCAGCAGCAGGGCGATCCCGGTGAGGACGGTGACGACCTCGAAGGCGCGTTTGACCAGGCGGTTGCCGTAGTGCTGGGCCGCCCAGGCGCCCAGATATCCGCCAACAAAACTGCCCACCAGCAGCGCCGGCAGCCAGTTCCACTGCACCGTGCCGAGCGTCCCGAGCATCAGGGCGCCCGCCCCGTTCCAGACCAGGCCGACCAGGACCATGGTGTAGGCGACCGCCTGGGTATAGTTCATGCCGTACCAGCGCACCAGCCACAGGGTGACCATCAGCCCCGTGCCCGAGGCCAGCGAGCCGTTCAGGATGCCGATCAGGAACAGACCGGCCGCGCCGATCAGGGCGTGGCTCCAGGAAAAGCCGATCTCGCGCACCACCTGCCCGAGCTGCGGGCGGCGCCAGGAGTACCAGCCGAGGCCGATGGTCAGCAGACCCAGGGCGATTTCGCCGGCCCGCGGCGGGATCCCCAACACCAGCCAGGCACCGATTAACACCCCAGGCAGACCGGCCAGCAGGATAATGGCTAGGCGCGTGGGCTCGAATGTGCTTTTCTTGAAGTGGCGCAAGCCGGCACCGGCACCCAGAGCCACGGATGCGATCTTGTGGGTGGCCAGTGCCACGGGGTAGGGAAGGCCCAGAAAAATCAGGGCGGGCAATTGCAACAGGCCCGCCCCGCCACCGGCCAACGCGGAGAACCCGTTGGCCACGATGGCGATGAAGACGAGTCCGAGGTGTTCGAAAATGGTCATTTGGGGTGTGTGGAACGGGCAGCGGTCAGGGGTTTTTCGCCCGGCGCTGGCCGGTGCGTTGTTGCTGGGGCTCACGGTCCCGGTCCAGGCGGATATCTACCGCTGGGTGGATGATAACGGGACCGTACACTATTCCAGCACCCCGCAGCCCGAGACCAGCCAGCGCGAACGCCGCATCTACGACTCCGAGGGGCGTATGCGCGAGATCCTGCCGGCCCCGATGAGCGCCGAGGAGCGGGCGCAGGCCGCGGCCGAGCGCGAGCAGGCGGAACGCAACCTGGAGGCGACGCAGCGCGCGCGACAGGATCGAGTTGCGCGCGAGCACCAGTTGCGTCGGGCTTACACCTCGCTGGAGGAGATCGAGGAGCTGCGCGAGCGCCGCGAGCGATCGATTGGCGGCAACGTCCTGCGCAGCGAGGCCCAGGAAAAGACCCTGTTGCGTGAACGCGAGCGCATCCGCCGGCAGCTGGACGGCGTCAATGAAAACTCCGCGCTGGCGGATCGTTACCGGGCGGAGCTGGACGAGCTGGATGCGCGCATTGCCCGCGAGCGCCAGTATCGTCGGGGTCAGCGTGAGCGCCTGTCCGCGATCCACGAGCGCCTGGATCTGGACCGCCGCGACTTTCAGCAACTGGTGCTGAACGGCCGCGTTAACGACTGATCAACGTCCCCACACCCTGGTCGGTCAGTAGCTCCAGCAGTACCGCGTGTTCCACTCGGCCGTCCACGATGTGGGTGGCGTTCACGCCACTGCGCACGGCATCCAGGGCGCAGCGGATCTTCGGGATCATGCCGCCGTGGATGGTGCCGTCGCGGATCATGGCATCCACCTCCGGCGCGGCCAGGCGCGGTAGCAGCGCCCCGCTGCCGTCGAGCACACCCGGGGTGTTGGTCAGCAGGAACAGCTTCTCCGCATCCAGCACCACGGCGAGCTTCTCGGCCGCGGTGTCGGCATTGATGTTGTAGGCCTTGCCGTCGCGGTCGAAGCCGATCGGGGCGATGACCGGGATGAAGTCACTCTGATCCAGGGTGTGGACGATGCTTGGGTCCACGCCTTCCACCTGGCCGACATGGCCCAGGTCGACGCTGGGTTCGCCCTCGGCCGCGCCGTAGTCGCGCAACGGGGTCGCGCGGATCATCTGCCCGTCCTTGCCGGTCAGGCCGACGGCCCGGCCGCCGAAGCGGTTGATCAGCGACACGATCTCCTGGTTCACCAGCCCGCCGAGCACCATCTGCACCACGTCCATGGTCTCGCGGTCGGTCACGCGCAGGCCGTTGACGAATTCCGTCTCCTTGCCCAGGCGTTTCAGCAGTTCACCGATCTGCGGCCCGCCGCCATGCACGACCACTGGATTCACGCCGACCTGCTTGAGCAGAACGATGTCACGCGCGAACGAGGCCTTCAGGTGGTCCTCGGTCATGGCGTTGCCGCCGTACTTGATCACGATGGTCTTGCCTGCGAAGCGCTGGATATAGGGCAGCGCTTCAATCAGTACGTGGGCAACGGAATGGGCCGTCTGGGTATCCATGGCGGGTCCGGTTGTCGGGTTTCGCAGCCGCGCAGTTTAGCACCCCGCCTTGTGGGTGCGTCGGGGCGGCCATGGGTCAGCGTCTCCTTGAAGGTCGATTCTATATGCATGGTTTGACCGGTGACGCCGTGGCGGGTATAAAGCTGCGCATCACATACATCAAATAAAGGTGTCCCATGCTCTCGACCGAACAGAAGGCGATCATCCAGCAAACCGTGCCGCTGCTGGAATCCGGCGGCGAAGCCCTTACCCGTCACTTCTACGAGATCATGCTGCGCGACTACCCGGAGGTGCAGCCGCTGTTCAATCAGGCGCATCAGGCCAGTGGCGAACAGGCACGGGCCCTTGCCAATGCGGTCCTGAATTACGCACGGCACATCGACCAACTGGAGGCCCTGGGCCCGCTGGTGGGCCAGATCGTCAACAAGCACGTGTCGTTGCAGGTGCAGCCCGAGCATTACCCGATTGTCGGCACCTGCCTGTTGCAGGCCATGCGCGAGGTGCTGGGCGAGGAGGTCGCGACCGATGCGGTGCTGGAGGCCTGGGGCGCGGCCTATCAGCAACTGGCCGACATCCTGATCGAGGCCGAAGAGGGCGTGTACACCGCGCACGAACAGCAACCCGGCGGCTGGCGTGGTGCCCGCGCCTTTCGTGTGGAGCGCAAGTTCCCCGAGAGCGAGGAGATCACCTCGTTCTATCTGCAGCCGGTGGACGGTCAGCCCGTCCCGCCGCACCAGCCAGGGCAATACCTCGGGCTGCGCCTGATGATCGACGGCAAGGAGGTACGGCGGAACTATTCCCTGTCGGCGGCGGCGAACGGCAAGAGCCTGCGCATCAGCGTCAAGCGCGAGCCGGGCGGTGTTGCCTCGACGTTCCTGCATGACCGGGTTCAGGAGGGCGACGTGCTGGATGTCTTCCCGCCGGCCGGCGATTTCGTGCTGCGGGCGTCGGATCGCCCCGTGGCCTTCGTGACCGCGGGGGTAGGGATTACGCCCGCGGTGGCGATGACCGAGGCGGCGCTGGCGGACGGTCGCGAGGTGCACTTTCTCCACTGTGCGCGACACGGTGGCGTGCATGCGTTCCATGACTGGGTGGAACGTCAGGCAGAACAGGTGTCCGCTCTGACGCGTCGTTATTGCTACAGCGAACCGCGTGCCGGCGACCAGCCGCACGCGGAAGGCTTCCTGACCCGGGAGCAGCTCGCCGAGTGGCTGCCCGACAGCCGCGAGGTGGATGTCTATTTCCTGGGACCGAAACCCTTCATGCAGCAGGTGCGCGCCCACCTGCGCGGCCTAGGCATCCCGGACGACCGGGTGAACTACGAGTTCTTCGGGCCCGCCTCCGCGCTGGAGACCTGATGCGGTTGGGGTGCCGGGCCGGGGTCAGCCCCGGCCCGAAGACCCGAAGCCGCCCGCGCCGCGGGTGGTCTCTTCGAAGTCCTCGACCACGCGGAATTTCGGCTGGATGACCGGGACGATGACGAGCTGCGCCAGGCGCTCGCCGATCTCGAGCGTGTAGGCGCTCGCGCCCCGGTTCCAGCAGGAGACCATCAGCGGGCCCTGGTAGTCGGCGTCGATCAGGCCCACGAGATTCCCCAGCACCAGGCCGTGCTTGTGCCCGAGCCCGGAGCGCGGAAGGATCATCCCGGCATAGCCCGGATCCTCGATGTGGATCGACAGCCCGGTCGGGATCAGCTCGGCCGTGCCCGGCTCCAGCGTCAGCGGGGCCTCGATCATTGCCCGCAGGTCCACGCCGGCAGAGCCGTCGGTGGCCGGGGCAGGCAGCGGGAAGTCCGTGCCCATGCGTGGGTCGAGGATCTTCAGGTCAATCTCGGGGACGGGCATCCGGGTTCCTTGGCAATGACTAATCTGTTTCGCGTGGGTTCAGGCGCTCGATGACCAGGTCGATCAGCGCGCGCGCCAGTTGGGCCTTGGGCTGGTTCGGCAGCGTGCGCTCGCCGCCCTCCCACAGACACAGCAGCTCGTTGTCGGCGGTGCCGAAGGCGAGCCCTTCGCCGACGCGATTGGCCGCGATCAGGTCGAGCCCCTTGTTTCGGCGCTTGGCGTCGGCGTGCTCGCGAAGGTGCTCGGTCTCGGCGGCGAAGCCCACCAGGAACGGGCACCGGGGGAGCGTGGCCGCCTGGCGCGCGGCGTCGGCGAGGATGTCCTCGGTGCGTTCCAGGGCCAGGTTCATCGTGGGGTCGGACTTTTTGAGCTTCTGGGCCTGTGGTGCGGCCGGACGGTAGTCGGCCACGGCCGCCGCTGCAATCAGGATGTCGGTCGCGGGCAGGCGTTCCATCACCGCGGCGTGCATGGCGGCGGCGGTTTCGGTGGCCATGCCCTCGACGCCGGCGGGCACGGCCTGTGCGGTGGGGCCGTGCACCAGCGTCACCCGCGCTCCGGCGTCGCGCGCCGCCGCGGCCAGGGCGAAGCCCATGCGCCCGGAGCTGCGGTTGCCGATGAAGCGGACGGGGTCGATGGGTTCGAACGTGGGGCCGGCAGTGATCAGCACCTGGCGGCCGGCTAGCGGGGCGTCGGCCGGCTGCAGCAGTTCGCGCGCGATCGCGGCCGGCTCGCGCAGGCGGCCTTCGCCCTGCTCGCCGCAGGCCTGGTCGCCGCTGTCGGGTCCGATCAGGGTCACACCGCGTTCGACCAGGGCCGCAATGTTGGCCTGCGTGGCCGGGTGCGCCCACATGCGGTGGTTCATCGCCGGCGCCAGGGTGACCGGCGCGGTGGTGGCCAAAAGCAGGGTGCTCAGCAGGTCGTCCGCCAGGCCCTGGGCGTAGCGGGCGATCAGGTTGGCACTCGCGGGGGCAACCACGATGCGATCGGCCCAGCGCGCCAGGGCGATATGGTCCATGCCGGATTCGGCCTCGGCATCCAGCAGTTCGGTGCGTACCGGCGCGCCGGACAGGGCCTGGAAGGTCAGCGGGGTCACGAAGGCGCGGGCGCCCGCGGTCATCACCACACGCACCGCGCAGCCGGCGCGCTTCAATTCGCGCACCAGCTCGCAGGCCTTGTAGGCGGCGATGCCGCCGCTGACGCCGACCAGTATCCGGGGCTGGGTGTGGTGTTCCGTCATGTGGCGGATTCTACCCGGTTCCTTTGTCCTGGCGCGCGGAGACGCCGGCGGTCAACGCGTAGCGCATCGCATCCTCCAGCGGCAGGTCCAGCGGCTCGACCCGCTCGCGCGGCAGCATCAGGGTGTAGCCGCCAATCTGGTAGCTCATCGGCATGTAGACCGCGAGCGTCTCCGGCCCGCCCAGGTTGTCCGGCAGGCCCTCGAAATCCTCGCGGGTGACAAAGCCGACCAGTTTGAAGTCGGTGCCGGGGAACGTGACGAGCACGGCCTTCCCGAAGCGCTGATGGATGTCGCCGGAGAGCAGGTTGGTGACGTCGCGCACGGTGCCGTGGATCGTCTTGATCACCGGGATGCGCTGCATCAGGCCCTCCAGCCAGTCGAACAGCCAGCGCACGACATAGGCCTGCAGCAACACCCCGAGGCCGAAGATCAGGCCGATACCGGCCAGTATCCCCATGCCCGGGAAGTAGAGCAGATCCGGCAGGACGGCCTGCAGCAGGCCCCCGAGGACATCCTCGGCGGTGCTGCCCAGCCACCACAGCAGGGCCAGCGTGATCGCGGCCGGGAGGATCGCGGCCAGGCCGGTCAGGAAGGTGCGGGAGATTCGGCGCACAAAAGGCTCCGTGCAGGGGGGATCTCCGGAATGCTAACGCATCCGCGTCCGCAGTACGGTCGGCTGCCGGTCCACGCTTGCTCGGGGCGGCACTTCCGTGATCGGGTGCAGTCTATGAATTGGGTTTGAGCGGCATTGTTGCCGGTAGAGGGAGTGAATCATGAGCAGATGGACCGGGTTGGGTGTGCTGGCGCTGGTAGTCTCGGCGGTTGCGCTACCGCAGGCCTCCATCGCGGGGGAGTCGGACGCGGCCGCGCCCGAGGACTACGCGATGACGCCCGAGGCGGTGGCGCCGGGCGTCTATGCGGTGATGACGCCGGCGCGGGATCTCCCCAGTCGCGAGAACCTCGGCTGGAACGCGAACATGGCGTTTGTGGTGACCGACGACGGGGTGCTGGTGTTCGACACGGGTTCCTCCGAGACCATGGGTGTGGCGCTGCGCGAGGCGATCGCCGAGGTCACCGATCAGCCGGTGCGCTGGATCGTGAACAGCCACAGCCACGGGGATCACTGGCTGGGCAACCACGCCTTCGCCGATTCCGACCCGGAGATCATGGCCGGTTCCGCCGCGACCGCGCGTATGGAGACGGAGGCCGAAGGCTGGGTCGAGAATTTCCGCGAGATGACCGAGGGCGCGACCGGTGACACCACGCCGCTGTTGCCGAATGTTGCGGTGGACGAGCGTATCACCCGTGACCTGGGCGGCACCGAGGTGGTGATTCTTCCCTCCGGGGGTGCCCATTCGCCGGGCGATCTGAGCATCTGGCTGCCGCAGACGCGGGTCCTGCTGGCCGGGGACGTGGTCTACAGCGATCGTGCGCCGTCGGTCTGGGATGGCGATGTCGCGCAATGGATCGACCTGCTGGACGAGCTGATCGCGCTGGAGCCGGCGGTGGTCGTACCCGGCCACGGTCGGCTGGAGGATGCGCAGACGCTGGCCCGGCTGCAGCGTTATCTGGTCACGCTTTGGGAGGCGATCGAGGAAGGTGTGGAACAGGGGCTGGCCGCTTTCGAGACCGTGCCGCTGGTGCGCGAACGCATGGGTGACCTGATCGATTACTACCCCGGCTTCGACGACAAGATCGACCGCTCGGTGGCTACCACGTACCCGGATGTCGAGGCCGCGGTGTTCTGAATCCCCGTGTTCAGAACTGCCAGGTGGCGTGCAGCGAGCCGAACTCGGCCGCGCCCTTGGCCTGCCCGCTGAACTCGCGCGAGCGCCAGACATGGGTGTAGCCCAGGCGCACCCCGCCTACATGAAACACGACCCCGGCGGTGAGTTCGCCCACCACGGGGTGCTTGTCTACCGAGGGCCCGTCACGAAAGACCGGGCCGTCCAGGAACAGGTCGTAGAGCATCAGCCGCGTGTCGATACCGGCAAACGCATAGCCGCCGACGCGCGCGGTGGTCTCGAAGGTGTGGGTGCCGGACAGGGCCGGGCGGATCCGGGGCGGGCCGTAATCGCCCGGCAGGTTGCGCCCCGCGCGCACGATGGCACCGGCATTCGCGAAGGTGAAGGGGGTTCCGGCAGCCGCGCCCCAGTGCGGGGTCAGGTCGGCGCCCCAGCCGTTTGGCGTGCGGTGTGACCGGCCGCGCAGCTGGCGTTCGTAGGCCAGCATCAGCGTCGGTTCATTGCCGATCTGGTGATCCCATCCTTTTGGCTCCGGTGCGCTGGACCAGCTGTGGACCTCCCTCTGGGTGCGTTCGGCCAGGGAGGCCGGGCCGACCGTGCCCAGCGTGACCTGCAGGCGGTCCAGGCGGTTGTCGTGTTCCGCGGCCATGCTGAAATTCAGGTACAGCCAGCCGGCGTAGACATCATGGATTGACCTGCCCGACCTCGAGAGCGTGGGTTATGTTTTCGGGGTTGGGATAACCACCTTCAACACAGAGCCATTATCGAGGGGGCAGGTCATGAATGAGTTTATCGCGGAAGGGGTGAAGGATGCAGGCCCGGTGACGGGGCAGGCCGGGGTGAAGCGAGTGCTCGAGCAAGCGAGCAACGTCTACGGTGCCTACATCGGGCTGGACGTGCATAAGGAGACGATTGCGGTGGCGGTGGCCGAGTGCGGTCGTGG
>NZ_KB906130.1:0-17540 GCF_000381185.1 Thioalkalivibrio sp. ALMg13-2
TCGGCAAACGGATCTGGGCGTGTACGCCAATCCCTCGACTTGCCGCCACCGACGGGCTCGCCGGCGTCAATCCGCCGGGCAGTGCGTTCAGAAATGCCGGCCTTGGCGGCCGCCGCCGTCTGCGTTGTGCCTTTGGATCGCTGTGTCATGAAGACTCTGACCTGTTGCTCGGTGACCGCCATCCCCGCCCCTTGTGGGTCGCATGGAAGAGCAGTCCAGCTTAGTGGCAACCGGCCAAAGTAGTTGTCGTCGACCGGCCAGAGTAATTGTCGTTAGATACCCCTGACGCGCAACAGGCCCTGCACCCCCTCCTGGCTCACGACGTTGGCCGGAATGCAGCCGTCAAACGCACGGTTGTGCGTCTTCATCCAGCAATAGGCTTTCTCCCGGTCATGCGGGAACAACAGACGCAGATTCTTGTGGATACCCAGGATATGCGATCCAGTACCTCCCGATCATCGGCCAGCGGCTCCCCTTGGCGATATGAACACAGCGGATCCGTGTCCTGCGGCCCCAGCCCCAGGATAGAGAGGGACTCGTCCGTATCCAGGCCCCAGTTCTCGCAGGCATGCGCCACCATCCGCGCCAAGGCGCTGCCTTCGTCGACCGAGACCGATGGGGATGCTGCTTCCGTCATGGCTCCTTGCCCCTTCTCTGTGGCCCTTCGTCCCCTACGAAAATACGCCGTGCTCGATCCGGTGCAGGACGGTCTCGACCATTTCGGTACCCTTTACCGTTTCCAGCAGGTTGATGGGCGCGTCCCCGAGCGCACGATTCCGTGTGCACATCCAACGGTCAGCAATCTCCGGGTCTTCGAACAGCGCGGTTGCTTTCTCGCGGATGCGGGTAATGCGCTCTTCGACTTCGTTCTGGTCAGCCATGGATGCCATCCTTTCTGCGTGCCCGCCGCAGGCCTACCCATAAAGGTAGCATCACCCAACTGCCTTGTGGCCGTTCAGGCGGTCGGCTCGATCAAGCCGGGATCGTCTTCAGTCGGACGGTTCACGCGCGTCGAAACCGGGTGATAGATCAATGCATTCGGATTCAACCGGACGGTCCTGGCCCGGATGTCTTCGCGCACCCCTGCTGCCACCGCGGGGTTCCGGGTTTCCCCCTCCCAACGCTGGCCAGCGTGGTGCAGGACGAGATGGCCAATGCCTGCCCTCTCGAAATAGTCCCGGACGCGATAGACGCCAAAGGTTTGCGCAGCTTCGTCTACGTGCCCGGGCACCAAGTTCTCGACGGTGGAGACGGATGCCTTCATGACTCACCCCCGAAGCGTTCGTCGATCAGGTTCTCGAATGCCGAACCGTCCTGCCGCGTCGCGTTCGGGATGAATCGCGAGTACGTCTTGAACAGCATCTCCGTGGAGGTGTGGCCCAGCTGACGAGCGATCCATTCCGGCGACTCCCCCGCGGCCAGCCAGAGCGTCGCGGCGGTATGCCGCATCGTGTAGGGCCGTCGGTAGGGGATGTCGAGGTAGCGCAGCAACGGGACCCAGACCCTCTTGGTCAGGTTTCGATTGTCGATAGGCTGCCCCGCCGTGTTCGTGAAGACATAGTCGAGATGTCCGGTCGCCCTGCGCTGATTCAGCAGCGCCTCGCGGACGCGGCGAGACATGGCCACCTCACGCTGGGAGCCGTCGTTCTTGGTGTACTCGGTCCGGCCATCCAAGTACGTTTCCCGGACCAGGATCTGGTTACGGTCAAGATCGACGTGCTTCCATTTGAGCCCGTGGGCTTCACCGGAGCGCAGCCCCGTGAAGCAGCGCACGGTGAAGTAGTTCCTCAGGTCGGGGCGAACGTGCTTCAGGATCAGCCGCACTTCGTCGAGCGTGAACGGATCGACCTGCGTCTTTCGCTCCTTCAGGAGTTTCACGCCCAGAAACGGGGATCTAAACTGGAATCGGTCGGCGGCCTCACCGAACATCATCCTCAGGATTTTGAGAGTCCTGTTGATGGTGGAAGGCGACAGCTCACGTTTGCGTACGGGGCTACCTTTGGCGAGATGGGCCCGAAATGCGTGGATGTCTTCCTTCCTGATGTCGCCGACCCCTTTTTCTTCTCCGAAGAACGGAAAGACATGCGTCTCGAAAGCAGTCTCGATGCTTTCCCGATAGGTCTGGCGCCACGTGGGTGCCATCTCCTCGCTCCACTGGAGATAGAAACGCTTGAGAGACGGCGTCTCGACAGATGAGGCGCGCGCCGAGACGAACCGCTCGGGGCCCGCGGCGGAAGTCTGTGGCCACCCTTGGGGCGCGGGACTCTCTGGGAAGTACTTCGCGTAGTCGAAACGGCCGGCCTTGATGTCCCGCTCGATACTCTTGGCAACCTTGTCGAGTCGCTTGCGGTTGGAGTCGGTGTCTTTCAGGGCGGTGTATTCGCGCCGGCGACGCCCCTGCCAACGGAAATCCACGTAAAGCTTTCCGTTCTTGCAATTGACGCTAGCCATGGCAGCACCCTCCCGAAGCCATCGGGATGGTGGCGGACTCCATGGCCACGTCGAACATGTCCTCTTCGACGTGCTCCCAGATATAGAGGATCTTGCGACCCCCAAAGGGGTGGAAGTAGTGGCGGCCTTCGATAAGGACCGAATCCTTCAGCTTCTCGCGAATCGTTCGCGGCTCGTATCCGATCCGCCTTGCCAGCTCACGCGTCGTCAGATAGGTTTTGCTCATCTCGGCACTCTCCTGTGCTCTTGGGTTTCATGTTTGATGCGTATAATGATCAAACATGAGCCAAATCTAGCACACGTGATGCCTCTGTCAATATTTTTGATCGTTTAAATGATCAGGTGATCCTTTTGCTGAGACTTAAGATCAAGGAACGAATCGCGGATCTGGAATTCAAGACGGGCCGCAGAATCACCCTGGGAGAAGTCGCCAAGGCCACCGGCATCAACCGCATGACGCTGTCGAAGATGGTCAACCATCGGGGGTACAACACGCAGAGCGAGAATCTCGACAAGCTTTGCCGATACTTCGATTGCCGGATCGAGGAACTGGTCGAATACATCCCTGACGAACAAGTCGCCGAGAGCGCGGACCAAGAGGCCGACTAGGCGGGCAACAGCCGGGCGGCTGCGGGAAGGGGTGGTTCTGGGGAGGTTGGTCCCCGCCTGGTCCCCACGTGGTCCCCAGGGACCAGAGGTACGACCAGGCAGGAGCCTAAGTACTTGAATTAGGTGGTGGCTACGCCCTGATTCGAACAGGGGACCCCATCATTATGAGTGATGTGCTCTAACCAGCTGAGCTACGTAGCCACGCGGGATGCGGATTCTCCGGAGGCCGGCGCATAAAGTCAAGCCAGCGCGGCGCCCGGCGGGGTTCAGATCTGCAGGCGCTCGACCACGCGGCCGTTCTTGAGGTGCTCTTCCAGGATCTCGTCGATGTCGCGTTCGTCCTGGTAGGTGTACCAGACGCCCTCCGGATAGACGACCGCGACCGGGCCCTCGTT
This sequence comes from Thioalkalivibrio sp. ALMg13-2, assembly GCF_000381185.1. NCBI lineage: Bacteria > Pseudomonadati > Pseudomonadota > Gammaproteobacteria > Chromatiales > Ectothiorhodospiraceae > Thioalkalivibrio > Thioalkalivibrio sp. ALMg13-2. The sequence continues at coordinate 3,456 of NZ_KB906130.1, forward strand.
GCAGCGGTCCAGGCAGCCGGCCGTGTTCACCCGCACCTGGCCCTTGCCGTGGATGCCCATGGCCTTGGCCTGGTTCTTGGCATAGGCGCGCATCTCGGTCGCCCCGTGGTCCTCGCAACAGTTGCCGTCCTCGCGGCAGTTGGTGCAGAAAAAGATATGGCGCTGGTAGTAGCCCATGGAAGTCTCCGGTGATCCCTGCGACTCATGATAACGCTGCCACTGGCAAAACGGCGGGTGGCAGCGTGCGCTGTCCGTGCATTCAGCGGAAGCGGTAGACCAGGCTGACGTCCGTGATGGTGTCGGTATTCTCCACGCCGGGCTCGACGTCCGTGTTGTGCTTCACGGTGAAGCTGGTACGCAGGGACATCCGGCTGGTGACGTCCGCGGTCAGGGCGAGGATGTTCTCGATCTCGGTGTTGTCGCTGCCGGTCAGGATCAGCAACTCGTCGGTGAGGCGGGCGCTTTCGCTGATCTCCCAGCGGAAGTTGCCGGCCAGGCGGCCGACCGGTTCGCTGTCGGTCTCCCCGGTCGTGCGGATGCGCACCTGGCGCATACCGGCACCGATCTCGCCGTCCAGCTGCACCCGCTCGCCGTCGATCAGGCGCCGACCATAACCAGCCGTGGCCGAACCCTGGTAGTCATAGTTGCTAAAGCGGTCACGCTCGTAGCGCAGCGCCCCGAACAGGTAGTCGTGCTCGCCCAGCTTGCGGTCCGCCTGATAGCCGGCGATGTAGCGCTCGCCGGTGGTTTCGTCGTCTTCCTCGTGAAAGTACGCGTCCAGGCGGATGCGATTGCGCCAGTCAATGGTGGTGTGCTCGGCGCGGAAGCGGCCCGTGGCCGTGGTGGACTCGGTGTTCCCGGTGGTCTTGGAGGCCCCAAGCTCGATCGTCGATTGCCAGCCCTCGGCCTCCCAGGCCAGGGCCTGCGAGACTGGTATGCTCAACAGGATGAGCGAGGCAAACGCGGACCCGACGGGCCGGAACGAACGCACGAGCATGGGAAACCTCCCGGAAGCGAATAAAGGCGAAACCCTAGCAAAGCCGCTGGGGGTATCGGACCAGCCCCTGAGATTCAGGGGACTTTCCGCCGCGGACCAGTGCGTGCACTGCGGGCTGTGCCTGCCGCACTGTCCGACCTACGGCTGGCACGGGGTCGAGGGCGACTCCCCGCGCGGGCGGCTGACCCTGATGCAGGGCCTGGCCCAGGGCCGGCTGGAGCCGGAATCCGAACGCCTGCGCAGCCATCTGGAAGGCTGCCTGGGTTGTCGCTCCTGCGAGACGGTGTGCCCGGCACGCGTGCCCTTCGGGACACTGATGGACCGCGCCCGCGAGATCCTGACCGAACACCCCACCACGCCGTCGCGCGGGGACCGCTGGCGCCAGACGCTACAACATCAGGCCCTGCTGCACCCAACCCTGCGCAGTCTCGGGGGGCTGGCGGCGCGCACTGGCGCCCGCCTGGGTGTAGACCGCCTGCTGCCGCGCGGCGGCTGGGAACGCAGTCTCGCCCACACCCGCGACTCCCTGGCACCCGCCCCCCGGCTGCGAGCGACCGCGACCCCGGAAACGGCCGACGCCTTGCTGTTTACCGGCTGCATGGACCGCTTTTTCACCGGCCCCGATCTCGAAGCCGCTCTGGAGGTCCTCGACGCCCTCGGCGTGCGCATCGCCATCCCGCGGGGCCAGGTTTGCTGCGGAGCGCTGGACCAGCACACCGGCCACCGCGCGGCGGCGCAGGCGCTGCAGGCGCGGAATGGCGAAGCCTTCGGCACCCGCGAGGTGCCGGTGATCGCGCTGGACAGCGGTTGCGAGGCCACGCTGCGCGAATACCCCGAGGGCACGCTGGCAGCGTGCAGCCAGAGCCTCACCCGGTTTCTGGCGCAATGGTTGGACGCCGCCGACACCGACGGGGATATCTGGGACGCCACACCGATACGCATCGCGCTGCATCGGCCCTGCACCCTGCGCAACGTCACCCGCGAGGCCCGCGAGCTGCCCGCAATCCTAGGACGCCTGCCCGGGGTCACGCTGGTGCCGGTCGCCGACGCACCGAACTGTTGCGGCGCCGGCGGCACCGCGATGCTGACACAGGCAGCCATGGCCGACGACCTGGGCACCGAGACCCTGCAGGCCCTAACCGCCGCCGCCCCGGACGCGATCATCAGCCCCAATGTCGGTTGCAGTGTGCACCTGCGGGCGCTGGCAAGCGAACAATCGGACCCGCCGGAAATCCTGTCACCCGCCCGCTTTCTGGCCCGGCGTCTGAAAAACCACACCCACCACTCCGCCGGGCGCTGATCCCTGCCCGCGCTTGCGGTACCCTTGAGGGGTACACCACGACGCCCCAACCGGACCGGAACCATGCGCCGACTTTCCCCGCTGGACCACCTGATCAACCAGGCCGACGCCTTCGTGAAGGTCGTCTCCGGACAGGCCCGCTCCACCGGCCGGCCATCCCCGGGTGGGGACGACATCGGGCCGCACCTGGAGGATCACGAACGCGACCTGTCCGCCCGCCTGATGCGGGTCAATCATGCCGGCGAGGTCGCGGCGCAGGGGCTGTACCAGGGCCAGATGCTGACCGCCCGCAACCCGGAGATCCGCGGCCACCTGGACCAGGCCTCGCGCGAGGAGGGCGATCACCTGCACTGGTGCGCCCGCCGGGTACACGACCTGGGCGGCCGCACCAGCCTGCTGGGGCCGTTCTGGTACATGGGTTCGTTCGGGATGGGCGCGCTCGCCGGCCTGACCGGCGATGCCTACAGCCTGGGCTTTATCGACGAGACCGAGCGCCAGGTGGAACGCCACCTGGACCGCCACCTGGAGCGCCTTCCGGCGCACGACGAGGTCTCCGCGCGCATCCTGGCGCAGATGAAGCAGGACGAGGTGGAACACGGCGCGCACGCGATGGCACTGGGCGGCAAGGCGCCCCCGTGGCCGGTGCGCAACCTCCTGATGCCGCTGACGTCCAGCGTGATGACGCGCACCGCCTACTGGATCTGACCCGCAACACGGGACGCCCGAAGATCATCGCCGCGTGCAACACGCGGCGAGCACGGCCTCAGCCCGGACTGCTCATGTTCTTGCCGTAGAAGATCTCCATCATCTCGTGCTTGAGCAGCTTGGAGATGCGCTTGGCCTCCTTGGCCGAGTAATCATCCTTGCCCAGCCCGAACAGGTAGCTGTCCAGGTCGAAGTCCTTCAGCACCATCTTGGTGTGGAACAGGTACTCCTGGTACACGTTCACATCCACCATCTGGTACTTCTCCTGGGTGTCACGCGACAGGAAGTCCTGGATGGAGTTGATCTTGTGATCGATGAAGTGCTTCTTGCCACGCACGTCGCGGGTGAAGCCGCGCACGCGGTAGTCCATGATCACGATGTCGGACTCGAAGCTGTGGATCAGGTAGTTCAGGGCGCGCAGTGGCGAGATACGCCCGCAAGTGGACACGTCGATATCCGCGCGGAAGGTCGCGATCCCGCCCTCCGGGTGCGCCTCCGGGTAGGTGTGCACCGTGATGTGGCTCTTGTCCAGGTGGCCGACCACGGTCTCCGGCAGCGGGCCGGGGCCTTCGGTGTAGCCGATCTTTTCGGTGGCCACCGGCTCTTCCGAGATCAGCATGGTCACCGACGCGCCCTGCGGATCGTAGTCCTGGCGGGAGATATCGAGGATGTTGGCCCCGATCAGGTGGGCCACATCGGACAGGATCTGCGTCAGACGCTGGGCGTTGTACGCCTCGTCGATGTACGCGATGTATTCATCGCGATGCCGGTCACCCGAGGCATAGCAGATATCGTAAATATTGAAGCTCAAGCTCTTGGTCAGGTTATTGAAACCGTGGAGCTTGATCTGCTTCTTGTGACGAGGCATGGCGTGTCCTCTTGGCCCGGGCCGCAGCGAGCGGCGAATTGTAGACGCCCCGGCCCGCAAGTCCAAGGACGGGCCCAGGGAGACGCGGCTTCAGCGCGGCGCCGGCCCCTCGATGATCTCGAAGTCATGGGTCACCTTCGCCGAGGCCCCCAGCATCAGCGAGGCCGAGCAGTACTTCTCGGCCGAGAGCCCCACCGCACGCCCGACCTGCTTCTCCGACAACGCGTGGCCGTACACGCGAAAATGCACATGGATGTCGGTAAAGACCTTGGGCACGGTCTCCGCCCGCGTGCCCTCCACGGTCACCTCGCAGTCCAGCACCTGCTGGCGCGCCTTCTTCAGCATCGCAATCACATCGAAGCTGGTACAACCGCCCATCCCCAACAGCAGCATCTCCATCGGGCGTGCGCCCAGGTTGCGCCCGCCAGCATCCGGCGCCCCGTCCATCACCACCGCGTGGCCGCTGTCGGTCTCGCCGACAAAGGCCACCTGATCCAGCCATTTCACTTTCACCTGCATCGGGCTTGTCCTTTCACACTGTTGGATGGAGAAATCCACGCCTATACTCGGGTAGAACTCTACTCAGGGCGGACCTGCTGCACAAAACAGGGCCCTGCCGGCAGATTTTGTGAACGGTGCCAGTTACCCCGGGGTGCAGGGCACGGATGCTGCATTACACTGGCGCTCATCCTCAGGAAGCTGATATCGGACGTGACCATGGAAGCCTTGAACAACCCGTTCATTTACCGCCCGGCGCAGCCATCGCCCGCGCTGGAGCGTTTCCTCGGCTACTGCCACCGGCGCCAGTACCGCAAGCGCACCACGATCATTCACTCGGGCACCGTACCCGACACACTGTATTACGTGGTCAGTGGTTCGGTCTCGGTACTGGGCGAGAACAACGGACATGAGCTGGTACTTGCCTACCTGAACAAGGGCGAGTTTTTCGGCGAGCTGGGCATGTTCGAGGACGACCCGCGCAGCGCGACGGTCACCACCCGCGAGGACACCGAGACCGCGGAGATTCCCTACACCCAGTTCCGCGAGATCGCCCAGCGCGACCCCGAGATCCTGATGCTGCTCACCAGCCAGATCGCGGCCCGCCTGCGTCAGACCTCGCGCAAGGTGATGGACCTCGCGTTCGTGGATGTCACCGGCCGCATCGCCCACACCCTGCTGGACCTGGCCCAGCAGCCCGACGCGATGACTCACCCCGACGGCATGCAGCTGCGCATCACCCGGCAGGAGATCGCGCGTATCGTGGGTTGCTCGCGCGAGATGGCCGGACGCGTGCTGAAGGATCTGGAAGAACGCGGCCTGATCACCGCCCACGGCAAGACCATCGTAGTGTTCGGCACCCGCTGACGCTGCATTCCCCGCAGCCTCCGTCGAGATAAAACCCGGGCCAGCCTCCTTCGGCCCGGGCCTTCGCCCCTCCCTTGTGGGAGAGGCTACTGTTCGCCGCGGAACAGCTGGCCCAGGGCCGCACCCGGGTCCTCGGTGCGCATGAAGGCCTCGCCCACCAGAAAGGCATTCACCCCCGCCGCCTGCATGCGCGCGACATCCTCGCGCGTGTGGATGCCGCTTTCGGTCACCAGCAGGGCCTCCTCCGGCACCTGATCCTTCAATTCCAGCGTCGTCTCCAGCCGCGTCTCGAAGCTGTGCAGGTCGCGGTTGTTGATGCCGATCAGGTCGGCCCCGATGCGCTTGGCCCGCTCCAGCTCCTCGGCGTCATGTACCTCCACCAGGGCATCCATGCCCAGCTCGCGGGTCAGGAAGAAGAGCTCGTGCAGCGCCGTGTCATCCAGTGCCGCCGCGATCAGCAGCACGCAATCCGCGCCGAGTACACGGGCCTCGTAGACCTGGTAGAGATCAATCACGAAATCCTTGCGCAGGATCGGGATCGTGCAGGCCACACGCGCGTCGCGCAGGTCGCCGTCGCGTCCCTTGAAGAAGTCCACGTCGGTCAGCACCGACAGACAGGTGGCACCATGCTCCTCGTAGCTGCGCGCAAACGCCTCGGGGTTGAAGTTCGGGCTGATCTGGCCCTGGCTCGGGCTGGCCTTCTTGATCTCCGCGATCACCGCAGGGCGCCCGGCGTCGATATCGCGCTGCAGGGCCGCGCGAAAACCGCGCGGTGCCGGGGCGGACCCCATCCAGCCGCGCAACTCGCGCAGTGGCCAGTACACCTCGCGTTCCTTCAGCTCCTCGCGCTTGCGCTCCAGGATGCGCTGCAGGATGTCGGGTACTGCGTTGCCTTCACTCATTGTGCTTCCTTGTTTGCCAGTCTTGCGCTGGTCGCTTGCAGGCGCTCCAGCCGTTCGCGCGCCGCGCCGGAATCGATCGCCCGGGCGGCGGCCTTGATCCCCGCTGCGAGTGTGTCCGCCCCGCCACCGGCGTAGATCGCCGCCCCGGCATTCAGCAGCACGATGTCGCGTGCCGCACCCGCCTGTCCGTCCAGCACGCCGCGCAGCATGCTGGCCGAGGCCTCCACGCTGTCGACCCGCACCGCATCCAGCGCGGTGGTGGTCAGCCCGAAATCCTCCGGACGGATGGTGTATTCGCGGATCTCGCCATCCTGCAGCTCCGCCACCCGGGTCGGCGAGGCGATGCTGATCTCGTCCAGACCATCCTCGGCATGCACCACCAGGACGTGCTCGCTACCGAGCCCCTTCAGGGCCTCGGCCAGCGGGCGCACCCAATCCTGGGAAAACACGCCGAGCACCTGATTCGGCGCCCCGGCGGGGTTGGTCAGCGGTCCCAGCACATTGAACAGCGTACGCACGCCGAGTTCCTTGCGCGGACCGATCGCGTGCTTCATCGCGCCGTGGTGGGCGGGAGCGAACAGGAAGCCAACACCGACCTCGTCGATGCAGGTCCCCACCGCCGCCGGCGACAGGCCCAGCGAGATCCCCAGCGATTCCAGCACGTCGGCACTGCCGGATTTCGACGACACCGAGCGATTGCCGTGCTTGGCGACCCGCACGCCGCCCGCCGCCGCCACCAGCGCCGCGGCGGTGGAGATGTTGAAGGTGCCCGAGGCATCGCCGCCGGTTCCGCAGGTATCCACCAGCCCGGTACGCGGCACATCCACGCGCGTGGCCAGCGAGCGCATCACGCCGGCAGCCGCGCGGATCTCCTCGATGGTCTCGCCCTTCATGCGCAGGGCCACCAGGAACGCGCCGATCTGGGCATCCGTGGCCTCGCCGGTCATCACCGCCTGCATCACGGCGGTCATGGTCGCCTCGTCCAGGTCGCGGCGCTCGATGAGGGCCGCTATCGCTTGCTGCACGGTCACGGGCTTGCTCCTGCGGAAAATCGAAGCGGCTAGTGTAACGTCCGCGCGGTGCCCGCACGACCACCGCCCGGCGCGACCAGCCAGGCGGCCAGTGCCAGGGCCCAGAGCAGCAGCGCCGCGAGGACCAGACGCCCCATGGCATCGTCCAGCCAGTCGACCAGGAACAGTGCCAGCAACGCACTGAAGCCCAGTTGCACGAAGGCCTGCATGGCCGCGGCCATGCCGCGCGCGCCCGGGTAACAATCCAGCGCCAACAGGGTCAGGGACGGCATCGCGGTGGCCAGGGCAAAGCTGTACAGCGCGAATGGCAGGGTGATCGCGACCACCGGACCGTCGGCCAGCACCGCCAGGCCCACCAGCGCCAGCGACAGCCCAGACAGCCCGAGCCCGATGGCCACGGCCCGCTGCGGGCTCACCACCCCGGCCACGCGCCCGGCGACGAAGCCGCCCACCACCAGCCCGGCGACCAGCGGCCCGAACAACCACCAGAAGTCCTGTTCCCCGCCTTGCAGGTGCTCGTAGATGATGGTCGGGGACGCGGCAATGAACAGGAACATCGCCCCGAACATCCCCGCATGGACCGCGACCGGGAACAGAAACGCCGGGTTGTGCAGCGTGCCCAGGTAGCCCCGGATGACCGGACGCGGGTGACTGGAGACGCGGCCGACCGGCGGCAGGGTCTCCGGCATCCAGGCGCGCACCGCCAACAGCAGGAAGACGCCGTAGAGTGTCAGGAAGGCGAACACCGAACGCCAGCCAAACGCCGCCTGCAACCAGCCGCCGATGATCGGCGCGGCGGCCGGCCCGATCGCGAACATCATGGTGACCAGCGCGAACACCCGCCGCGCGTCGGTGGGATCAAAGCGATCGCGGATCAGCGCTCGCCCGACCACCACCCCGGCCGCCGCCGCCAGCCCCTGTCCCATGCGCAACGCCAGCACCTGCCAGTACTCCATCGCGAACACCAGCAGCACCGAGGTCAGCACGTAGGCCAGCAGGGCCCACAACACCACCGGGCGCCGGCCATAGGCATCCGACAGCGGGCCGGCAATCAGGGTGGCCACGGCGAACGCGACCAGATAGGCGGACAGCGTCGCCTGCATCGCCACGCCATCGACGGCCAGGGCCTCGGCCATCGCCGGAAACGAGGGCAGATAGGTATCCAGCGAGAACGGCGCCAGCATGGACAGCGGCGCTACCAGCAGGGCGAAGCGCAGCCGCGTGCGGCGTTCCGTGGCGGCGCCCCTCAAGCGAGGCATGCGCGCCGGAATCGAGAGTGGACACCGGCCGGGCACGACCCGCGAGAGGCCGCCGCGCGAGCGGTGCGAGCCGCAATACCGCCAGCAGGCACGGCTAGGCGAACCCCGCCTGCCATCCAGAACAAGCAGTGAGCGCCGGGCGGAGAGGTGTCTATTGACCTGCGCTTCACGCCGGCTGGGGCAGGCGACTCAGGAAGTTGCCGAGCAGTTCGTGCCCCTGGCGGGTCAGGATGGATTCCGGGTGAAACTGCACGCCCTCGACATCCAGCTCGCGATGACGCAGGCCCATGATCTCGTCGCGCGAGCCGTCTTCGCGCTGGGTCCAGGCGGTGACCTCCAGACATTCCGGGAGGCTTGCGGCCTCGACCACCAGCGAGTGATAACGCGTGGCCTCCAGCGGATTCTCCAGCCCGGCGAACACCCCGACCCCGGTGTGATGCACCGGCGAGGTCTTGCCGTGCATGATCTCGCGCGCCCGCACCACGCGGCCACCGAAGACCTGGCCGATCGCCTGGTGCCCGAGGCAGACCCCGAGGATCGGGATCTCGCCGGCAAAGCGCCGGATCACCTCCAGCGACACCCCCGCCTCGTTCGGCGTACAGGGGCCGGGGGAGATCACGATACCGGTGGGGTCGAGCTCCGCAATCTGTTCCGGGGTGATGCAGTCATTGCGGTGCACCACCACCTCCGCCCCCAGCTCGCCCAGGTACTGGACCAGGTTGAAGGTGAACGAGTCGTAGTTGTCGAGCATCAGGATCATGGCGAACGCCCCTGGAGGCCGAAAGAAACGGGCAGACGAATAAAACCGAGGTCATGCGCACCCAGGCAGGAACCAAGCATACCCCGGGTCCCGAGTGGTTGCGCCGCAACCGCAATCGCGCTGGCGAAACCGTGCGCCTTCATCGGGGCAGCAATAGCGCCACCAGCAGGGTGCCGTCGGCGGCCTCCAACCGGTGCCCGCCAGGGCTGGGCAGGGTATGCGCCCGTCCGCGCAAGGCCGGGAGACGGTTCATGTCCTGACTGGCGGCATCCACCCACGGGTCGGCCAGCCGCACCACCGATACATAGCGGATGGGCGGATGCTCCCGCGTGTTCAGCCACTCCAGGTGCGTCGCATCCGGCGAGCCGCCCTCCGGCCCCCACAGCCCCTCGCGCCGGTGCAGCCCCTGCATTCCGGCGAACGGGGCGTACAGCCCCAGCGGGGAATCGGCCAGCGCATCCGTCACCGAACGCGCCAGCGCGGACCAGCCGCCCCCCGCATGCGGCGCGGAGAAGGTCACCAGGGTGGAGATGGCCGGGTGCGGCTGACGCACCAGCAGCTCGCGCGCCACGACCCCGCCGGTGGAATGCCCGACCAGCACCAGCTCGCGGCCGGGGTGGCGCCGGGTCAGACCATCGACCACCTGGCCGAGCGCCCGCGCCCGTTCCGGTGGAGCCACAGCGGTCGGCAGATCCACGGTATAGAACTGGCGTGCGGCGGGGTCGGGAGCTCGCTCGAAGTGCGCAGCGCCCACGTTTGCACGGGCACGCCCGCCATCGGCATAGCCGGCGGCGTTCAGGGCCGCGGTGAACCCGGCTTGGCGAAAACCGTCGCCGCGATCCCAGCCCCCGGGTACCAGCACCACGATCTGCGCCGCCGCCAGCCCCGGCAACACCCAGAGCCCGAGCACCACTAGCAACAGGATGCGAAGGCCACCGCACCGCATGACCGGCCCTCAGTCGCGGTGGCGCCGGGGCCCCAGACCGCCCAGGGCAGTCTCGGCCGCACGCACCACCGCGCGCCCCTTGTTCAGGGTCTCCTGCCACTCGTTTTCCGGCACCGAGTCGTGGACCACACCGGCCCCGGCCTGGATGTGCAACTCGCCATCGTGCAGCACGGCGGTGCGGATCGCGATCGCGGTGTCCATATTGCCCGACCACGAGAGGTACCCCACCGCACCGGAGTAGGGCCCGCGCTTGACCGGTTCCAGCTCGTCGATAATCTCCAGCGCGCGGATCTTCGGTGCCCCCGAGACGGTCCCGGCCGGGAAGGTCGCGCGCAGGACATCCATCGGCGAGTGGCCCGGGGCCAGCCGCCCCTCCACGTTGGAGACGATGTGCATCACATGCGAGTAGCGCTCGATGCTCATGGTGTCAGTCACCTCCACCGAGCCGATCTCGCAGACCCGGCCGACATCGTTGCGCCCCAGATCGATGAGCATCAGGTGCTCGGCACGCTCCTTTGGATCCGCCAACAGTTCGGCCTCCAGCGCGCGATCCTCCGCCTCGGTACGCCCACGCGGGCGGGTGCCGGCGATCGGACGCACCGTCACGCAGTCGTCCTCCAGGCGCACCAGGATCTCCGGCGACGCACCCACTACGTGGTGATCGTCCAGGTCGAGGTAGTACATGTAGGGCGACGGGTTGAGCGCCCGCAGGGCACGGTAGAGGTTCAGCGGCGGTGCGGAGAACGGCACGCTCATGCGCTGTGCCAGCACTACCTGCATCACGTCGCCGTCCATGATGTATTCCTGCGCCCGCTTGACGGCGGCCTGATAGCCCTCGGCCGACCAGCCGGACACATACTCCGGCACCGCGTGTGGATGCGGCGGATCCTCCGGCGGTACCAGCGGCTCGCCCAGGCGGGTCTCCAGCTCGTCCAGGCGGGCGGCGGCCACGGCCTGGCCACCGGCCTGGGTCGTATCCGCGTGTACCACCAGATACAGCCGCCCGGAGAGGTTGTCGTAGACCACGACCTCCTCGGAGACCATCAGCAGGATATCCGGCAACCCCAGGGCATCCGGCTTCTCCGGCCCCTCCAGGCGCGGCTCGATCAGGCGCACGGTCTCGAACCCGAAATAGCCGACCAGGCCACCGGTGAAACGTGGAAGCCCCGGCAGCTCCGCGGCCTTGAAGCGCGCCTGATAGGCCTCGATCCAGGCCAGCGGGTCCGTCTCGGTGGTCTGCTCCATCACCGCGCCGTCGGTCTCCACGGTGATGTCGTGGCCATGCACGCGCACCAGGGTGCGCGCCGGCAGGCCGATGAAGGAATACCGCCCCCAGCGCTCCCCGCCCTGCACGGACTCGAACAGGTAGGAATACGGCCGGTTGGCCAGCTTGAGGAAGATGGACAGCGGGGTCTCGAGATCCGCCAGGACCTCGCGCACCAGCGGGATGCGGTTATAGCCCTCGCGGGCCAGCTGATCGAACTGTTCGGGGGTCATCACAACGGTTCCTGACAAGGGGGATGGATGGCGTGGCGGTTCATTCGCCGTCTCGCCATCGCCCCATTGTCCGGTCCGTTGCCGACATCACGGATCACGCCGCCCGGGCGGGCAGCAGGTCCGGCAACTCGTCCAGCCGATCGAGCACCGCGTCCGGGTGCTCGTCGCGGATATCCTTGCCGTGGTTGTAGCCGTAGGTCATGCAGACGATCTGGAAGCCAGCGGCGCGGGCGGCCTTCACGTCGCTCTTGGAGTCCCCGACCATCAAAGCCTCGGACGGGTCCACGCCGAGCTTGTCGGCCGCGTGCAGCAGCGGGGCCGGATCCGGCTTCTTCTGCGGCAGGGCATCGCCGGCGACCACGATCTCGAAGTCGTCGAGGATGCCCTTCTCGCGCAGCAGCGGCACGGTGAAGCGCTCGGCCTTGTTGGTCACGCAGCCCAGGCGATACCCCGCGGCCTTGAGCTGGTCCAGCCCCTCGCGCACGCCCGGGTAAAGCGGCGAACGCCCGGCGGTGTTCTCCTGGTAGATACGCATGAACACGGGCAGCGCACGTTCGAACTGCTCCGCGTCCGGCTCGCCGTCGAGGTCATTGACCAGCGCACGCTTAACCAGCCGTTCCACGCCGTTGCCGACCCAGTTGCGCACGGCCGGCTCGCCGCGTTCGGGCAGGCCCAGCTCGCGCATCATCGCATCCACGCTAAAGGCCAGGTCCGGCACGCTGTCAATCAGCGTACCGTCCAGGTCGATCAGGATCATGCGGGGGCGTTTCAGGGACATCCCGGTCTCCGGTAACCGTCGATTCAGGCCTTGGCCAGCTCGTCGCGCATCTGCTGGATGATGCTGTCGTAGCGGTTCGGGTCGGTGTCGCTGCCGGCGCCGAAGATCGCGGACCCGGCCACAAAGGTATCGGCACCGGCGGCCTTGATCTCGCGGATATTGTCGGCCTTCACACCACCATCGATCTCGAGGCGGATATCACGCCCGGAGTCGTCGATCATCTTGCGCGCAGCGCGCAGCTTGTCCAGCGTATTCGGGATGAACTTCTGGCCACCAAAGCCCGGGTTCACCGACATCAGCAGGATCATGTCGACCTTGTCCATCACGTATTCGAGATAGGACAGCGGGGTTGCCGGATTGAACACCAGCCCGGCCTTGCAGCCCTCGGCCTGGATCAGCTGCAGGGTGCGGTCGATGTGATCGGAGGCCTCCGGATGGAAGGTGATGTAGCTGGCACCGGCCTGGGCGAAGTCCGGGATGATGCGATCCACCGGCTTGACCATCAGGTGCACGTCGATCGGGGCGGTCACGCCGTGCTTGCGCAGGGCATCACAGACCAGCGGGCCGATGGTCAGGTTGGGCACGTAGTGGTTGTCCATCACGTCGAAGTGCACGGTGTCGGCACCGGCCGCCAGGACGTTGTCGACTTCCTCGCCCAGGCGGGCGAAGTCGGCGGAGAGGATGGACGGAGCGATGAAATCGGGTTGTGCCATGGAAAGCCTCGCAGGGATCGCTGGTGAAGCAGGGCCGACCGTCGACCGTGCTCTCGGAATCGCCGAACTTTACCGGATGCCGGGATGCCAGGCAAAAGCCAGTGGTCGCAGCGGGCGGCACTCCAACGCCAACGGGCCGGGGAAACCCCCGGCCCGTTGGCTGGCTTCGCTTGCCTCTACCAAGGCGCCCGGATCAGTTGAACTCGGTCGCGATGTAGTTGGACAGGTTGGCGATGTCGTCGTCGCTCAGGCCCTGGGCCTGCGGACGCATCAGCGCGGTATGATCACCGACCTCCTCGCCGGCGCGATAGCGCTCCAGCAGGCTGGCCACGGTTTCCGCGTCCTGGCCGACCAGCGCCGGGAAGATCGCCTGCCCCTTGCCCTGGGCACCGTGACAGCTGGCACAGGTGTTCTGGTACTTGGACTGACCCGCCTGGATATCGGCGGCCTGGGCCGCACTGGACAGCATCAGGACACTGCCGGCAATACCGGCCAGCACGAACAGCTTGGTTTTCATTATTTTAGTCTCCTCGTTCAAGTTCCCGGGCGGGGTCGTCGCCCCGTCTTGATGAAAACGTTAGCAGGGCTTTCCTGAATGGTGCATTAACATAGAACCAAACAGGGACATAACCACAGGCCGCTCCATGGAGCCATTCGATCGGTCGGAGAATGCGGGCCGGAGCCTTCCTAGTGTCCTTTAACAAAAGTTCGTATTTTTATCGAGGCGATCGGTTAGACGGGCGATCGACGCGATAATTTGATCGGCTGTTTTGCGCCAGATGAACGGTCGAGGCTCATCGTTGTACGTCTTCAGGTATTCGCGGATGGAGTCTTCGAGTTCGCGAGTACTGCGATGCGATTGACGCTTGATCCAGCGCTGCGAGATGAGCGCGAAGAAGCGTTCGACCAGGTTGATCCAGGACGCCGAGGTCGGCGTGAAGTGCACGTGGTAGCGCGGTCGTGC
>NZ_KB906131.1:0-15994 GCF_000381185.1 Thioalkalivibrio sp. ALMg13-2
GCCGTGGACGGCGCGTACCTGATGCCGGTGGAAGACGTGTTCTCGATCTCCGGTCGCGGCACCGTGGTGACCGGTCGTATCGAGCGCGGCGTGGTGAAGGTGGGCGAAGAGATCGAGATCGTCGGTATTCGCGACACGCAGAAGACTACCGTCACCGGTGTCGAGATGTTCCGCAAGCTGCTCGATCAGGGCGAAGCGGGCGACAACGTCGGTATTCTGCTGCGCGGCACCAAGCGTGACGACGTCCAGCGTGGTCAGGTGCTGTGCAAGCCGGGTTCGATTACCCCGCACACGCACTTCGAAGCCGAGGTGTACATCCTGGGCAAGGAAGAGGGCGGTCGTCACACGCCGTTCTTCAACGGGTACCGTCCGCAGTTCTACTTCCGCACGACGGACGTGACGGGCTCGGTGGAGCTTCCGGAAGGCACCGAGATGGTGATGCCGGGTGACAACGTGAAGATGACGGTGTCCCTGATCAATCCGATCGCGATGGAAGACGGTCTGCGCTTTGCGATCCGCGAAGGCGGCCGCACTGTGGGCGCCGGCGTCGTCTCCAAGATCATCGAGTGATATAGTAGACAAGTTGACAGACTGACCGCGAGAGGCGGCGCCGTGTGCGTCGTCTCTCGCGTTTGTTTCTTGTCGATTCGATTTCTAGGCCAGTAGCTCAATTGGCAGAGCAGCGGTCTCCAAAACCGCAGGTTGGGGGTTCGAGTCCCTCCTGGCCTGCCATCTTCGAGATGGCGGCAGCACCGGGTGATACGTATTCATGAGTGAACAATCGGAACAGACCGGCGTGCTTGATACCGTCAAGCTCGCGGTGGCCGTGGCGCTGCTGATTGCCGGCGTCATGGGCTTCTATTGGTTCCAGGACGAATCCACTCTGATTCGCGTCCTCGGGCTTCTTGCCGTCGTGGGGGTCGCCATCGGGATCGCGATGACGACCGCCAAGGGCAGCCAGCTCGCCGGCTTTATGGGCAACGCGCGCACCGAGGTGCGCAAGATGGTGTGGCCCACCCGCGTAGAGACGACCCAGACCACGCTGATCGTCATTGCCGTCGTGATCCTGGTGGGGATCATGCTCTGGCTCCTGGACATGTTCCTGGGCTGGGGCATCAGTCGGTTCATCGGATAAGCAGCAGGATTTTCCCCATGGCACTACGCTGGTACGTCGTACAGGCATTCTCGGGTTTCGAGGCACAGGTGAAGCGGTCCCTGGAGGAGCGCATCGAGCGTTTCGGCATGCAGGACCACTTTGGCGAAATCCTGGTGCCCACCGAGGAGGTCGTCGAGATGAAGGACGGCCAGAAGCGCAAGAGTGAGCGCAAGTTCTTCCCCGGCTATGTCCTGGTTCAGATGGACCTCAACGACGAGGCCTGGCATCTGGTCAAGGCCGTGCCGCGCGTGCTCGGCTTCATCGGTGGCACCGCGGACCGTCCGGCGCCGATCAGCGACAAGGAAGCCGACGCGATTCTGCAGCGCATGCAGGAAGGTGCCGAGAAGCCGCGTCCGAAGGTGCTGTTCGAGGTGGGCGAGATGGTCCGCGTAATCGACGGCCCGTTCAACGATTTCAATGGCGTGGTCGAGGAAGTCAACTACGACAAGAGTCGTCTGCTAGTGGCGGTTCAGATTTTCGGGCGGTCGACGCCCGTGGAACTCGAGTTCCACCAAGTCGAGAAAACCTGAGACGCGCAAGCGTCATCACCTGTTAATCGGGGAGCCGCAAGGCGTTCGCACCCGAGGGAGTCCTCATGGCAAAGAAAATCGAAGCGTATATCAAGCTTCAGGTGGCGGCTGGCAAGGCCAACCCGAGCCCGCCCGTGGGCCCGGCGCTGGGTCAGCGCGGCGTGAACATCATGGAGTTCTGCAAGGCGTTCAACGCCCAGACCCAGGAGATGGAGCCCGGTCTGCCGATTCCGGTGGTGATCACCGTGTACGCGGATCGCAGCTTCACGTTCATTACCAAGACGCCCCCGGCGGCGGTCCTGCTGAAGAAGGCGGCCGGCATTCAGTCCGGTTCCGGTCAGCCGAACACCAACAAGGTCGGCACCGTGACGCGCGCCCAGCTGGAAGAAATTGCGAAGACCAAGGAACCGGATATGACCGCGGCTGATCTCGATGCCGCCGTGCGTACCATCGCCGGCAGCGCCCGCAGTATGGGCCTCGAAGTGGAGGGTCTCTGACATGGCGAAGCTTTCCAAGCGTATGCAGGCCTATCGCGAGAAGGTGGAGCCGGGTCACCTGTATCCGGTCACCGAAGCCTTTGATCTCCTGCGTGACCTGCCCAAGGCCAAGTTCCGCGAGTCGGTGGACGTTGCCGTGAACCTCGGCGTGGACCCGCGCAAATCCGACCAGGTGGTGCGCGGTTCCACCGTGTTGCCGCATGGCAATGGCAAGACTGTGCGCGTGGCCGTGTTCACCCAGGGTGCGAACGCCGATGCCGCCAAGGAAGCCGGGGCCGATGTCGTCGGCATGGACGACCTCGCCGAACAGGTGAAGGCCGGCCAGATGGACTTCGACGTGGTGATCGCCTCCCCGGATGCGATGCGCGTCGTCGGCCAGCTCGGCCAGATTCTCGGCCCGCGCGGCCTGATGCCGAACCCGAAGGTCGGCACCGTGACCCCGGATGTGGCCACCGCGGTGACCAATGCCAAGGGTGGTCAGGTGCGCTACCGCACCGACAAGGGTGGCATCGTCCACTGCACTATTGGCGCGGCCGATTTCGACACGAACTCGCTTACCGACAATCTGAACGCCCTGCTGGCCGACCTGCTGAAGATGAAGCCGGCGACCTCCAAGGGGCAGTACGTCAAGGCCGTGGTCGTCTCGACGACCATGGGTCCGGGCGTCAAGGTCGATCAGGGCTCGTTGGAGCTCTAAGCAAGAAAATACGGTTTTTGGTCGGCTGTCGCGCAAGCGGCACGCCATCCAAGACCGCAGGCGCCGAGCTCCAGGGCCCGGCTTAATACTCCAGCCTGCGCAGATGGTGTCACCCGATTCAGGAAGTACCTGCGACGGGAGCACCGAAGTGCCGGGTTCGCCCGGTTTCACGATCACCTCCGGGTGGTCTTACTAGAGGAGAGTCAACGTGGCTTTGAATCTCGACGACAAGAAGGCGATTGTCTCGGAGCTGGCTACGGTTGCTGCCTCGGCGCATTCCGCGGTCGCCGCGGAGTACCGGGGTCTCTCGGTCGCGCAGATGACCGACCTTCGTCGGCAGGCCCGCACTACCGGGGTCTATCTGCGGGTGGTGAAGAACAACCTCGCCAAGCGTGCCATTGAGGGTACGGATTTCGCGTGCATGCAGCCCGAGCTGCAGGGTCCGCTGATCCTTGCCTTCAGTGAAGAGGAGCCTGGCTCCGCGGCACGCCTAGTGAAGAACTTCGCCAAGGAAAACGATCAGCTGAAGGTCCGGCTGGTGTCCTTTGGTGGGCAGCTCATGGGGGCGAACGATCTCGATCGCCTCGCGAGCCTGCCGACCCGTGATGAGGCGCTCTCGCAGCTGCTCGCCACGATGAAGGCACCGCTCGACAAGTTCGCCCGTACGGTGAACGAAGTCCCGGGCAAGCTTGTGCGTACCGTTGCAGCAATCCGTGATCAGAAGCAGGCAGCCTGAAGAACCCTTCAAGCCTGCTTCTGCAGCATGTACTGAATGAATTCGGGCTCGACCCGTTAGGAGATTAAGAAATGGCCGTTTCGAAAGAAGATATCCTGGAAGCCATCGGCAACATGACGGTCCTGGAGATTGTGGACCTGATCAGCGAGATGGAAGAGAAGTTCGGCGTGTCCGCCGCTGCCGCTGTTGCGGCCGCCCCGGCTGCCGCTGGTGGCGAAGCCGCTGCCGCTGAAGTCAAGGACGAGTTCGACGTCGTGATGTCGAGCTTCGGCGAGAACAAGGTCGGCGTCATCAAGGTCGTCCGCGGCCTGACCGGTCTGGGTCTGAAGGAAGCCAAGGAAATGGTCGAAGGCGTGCCGGCGACCGTGAAGGAAGGCGCTCCGAAGGACGAGGCCGAGAAGATGAAGGCGGAGCTGGAAGGCGCGGGCGCCACCGTCGAACTGAAGTAAGAAGGCGCTTGCGCCTGTTGTTTTCGTGTACATCACGAAGCCCTGAGGCTGGCGGCCGTTTGGTCGCCAGCCTCAGCCCGTGGTGGCGCGTGTTTTGTCGCGCGTTGTTCAGCTAGCCTCCGAGGTAAGCCATGGCCCTCAGTTATACCGAAAAGAAACGTATCCGCAAGGACTTCGGGAAGCGTCCCCAGATCCTCGAAGTCCCGTACCTGCTGGAAACCCAGCTGACCTCCTATCGGGATTTCCTGCAGGCGGACCGAGCGTCCGACGGGCGGGATCCGATGGGCCTGCATGCGGCGTTTCAGTCGGTTTTCCCCATCGTCAGTTATTCCGGTCATGTCCAGCTCGAGTATGTGAGCTATCGCCTGGGCGAACCGATGTTCGACGTGAAGGAATGCCAGATCCGTGGCGTGACCTATGCGGCCCCGCTGCGTGTCCTCTTGCGCCTGGTGATCCACGACAAGGAAGCCCCGGCGGGTTCCACCGTGGTCAAGGAGGTCAAGGAGCAGGAAGTCTACATGGGCGAAATGCCGCTCATGACCGAGAACGGCACCTTTGTCATCAACGGTACCGAACGCGTAATCGTGTCGCAGTTGCACCGCTCGCCGGGCGTGTTCTTCGACAGCGACAAGGGCAAGACCCAGGGCAGTGCACAGAAACTGCTTTATAACGCCCGCATTATTCCGTACCGCGGCTCCTGGCTCGACTTCGAGTTCGACGCCAAGGACGGGGTCTTCGTGCGCATCGACCGTCGCCGCAAGCTGCCGGCGTCGATCCTGCTGCGCGCACTGGGTATGGATACCGAAGAGATCCTCACCACCTTTTTCGAATTCAATCAGCTCACCCTCGACGATGACGGCGGCGAGCTGGACCTGATCCCCGAGCGCATGCGCGGCGAGACTGCCGTGATCGACATTACCGATGGCGAAACCGTCATCGTCGAGGCCGGTCGGCGTATTACGCCGCGCCATATCCGGGAGATCGAGAAGGCCGGCATCAACACCCTGCGGGTGCCGGACGAATACCTGCTGGGTCGGGTGCTGGCCAAGGGCGTGGTGGATGAGTCCACCGGGGAGCTGATCGCCAATGCCAATGACGCCCTGACCCAGGAGATGCTCGACAAGCTGCGCGCCGAGGGCGTGAAGTCGCTGGAGACCATCTACACCAACGACTACGACCACGGTCCGTACATGTCGGATACGCTGCGTCTGGACCCGACCAAGAGCCAGCTGGAGGCCCAGGTCGAGATCTACCGCGTGATGCGCCCGGGCGAGCCGCCGACCAAGGACGCTGCGGAGAACCTGTTCTCCAACCTGTTCTTCTCGGAAGATCGCTACGACCTGTCCGCCGTGGGCCGGATGAAGTTCAACCGCCGCGTGGGTCGCGATACCGACGAGGGCGCGGGCGTGCTGTCGCCGGAAGACATCCTGGATGTCCTGAAGGTGCTGATTGACCTGCGTAACGGCAACGGCCGTACCGATGACATCGACCACCTGGGCAACCGCCGCATCCGCAGCGTGGGCGAGATGGCCGAAAACCAGTTCCGCCTGGGCCTGGTGCGTGTCGAACGCGCGGTCAAGGAGCGTCTCACCGTCGCCGAGAGCGAAGGCCTGATGCCGCAGGAACTGATCAACGCCAAGCCGGTGGCCGCCGCGGTCAAGGAATTCTTCGGATCCAGCCAGCTGTCGCAGTTCATGGACCAGAACAACCCGCTGTCCGAGGTGACGCACAAGCGGCGTATCTCGGCCCTGGGTCCGGGCGGACTTACCCGCGAACGTGCTGGCTTCGAAGTGCGCGACGTGCACCCGACGCATTACGGTCGCGTGTGCCCGATCGAGACTCCGGAAGGGCCGAACATCGGTCTGATCAACTCGCTGGCCGTGTATGCCCGCACCAACCGCTACGGCTTCCTGGAGACGCCGTATCGCAAGGTCGAAGAGGGCAAGGTGACCGAGGAGATCGTCTACCTCTCCGCGATCGAAGAGAGCCAGTACGTGATCGCCCAGGCGAACGCGGCGATGGACGAGGAAGGTCGCCTGAGCGATGACCTCGTGTCCTGCCGTCACCAGGAGGAGTTCACGATCTCGTCTCCGGACAAGATCCAGTACATGGACGTCTCGCCGAAGCAGATCGTGTCGGTGGCCGCCGCGTTGCTGCCCTTCCTGGAGCATGACGATGCCAACCGCGCCCTGATGGGCGCGAATATGCAGCGCCAGGCCGTGCCGTGCCTGCGGGCCGACAAGCCGCTGGTGGGTACCGGTATCGAGCGCGCCGTCGCCATCGACTCCGGCTCCGCGATCGTCGCCAAGCGCGGCGGTACGGTGGACTCGGTGGACGCCGGTCGTGTGGTGGTCCGTGTGAACGACGACGAAACCGTCGCCGGCGAGCCGGGCGTGGATATCTACAACCTCACCAAGTACTCGCGTTCCAACCAGAACACCTCCATCAACCAGCGTCCCCTGGTTGCGGTGGGCGACGAGATCGCCCGCGGTGACGCGATTGCGGATGGCTCGTCCACGGATCTGGGCGAGCTGGCGCTGGGGCAGAACATGATGGTCGCGTTCATGCCCTGGAATGGCTACAACTTCGAGGACTCGATTCTGATCTCGGAGCGCGTGGTGCAGGAGGATCGTTACACCACGATCCACATCGAGGAGCTCAACTGTGTCGCTCGTGACACCAAGCTGGGCCAGGAAGAGATCACCGCGGATATCCCGAACGTCTCCGAGTCGTTGCTGAACAAGCTGGACGAGTCCGGCGTGGTCTACGTCGGGGCCGAGGTGAACCCGGGCGACATCCTGGTCGGCAAGGTCACGCCGAAGGGCGAGACCCAGCTGACGCCGGAAGAGAAGCTCCTGAGGGCGATCTTTGGCGAGAAGGCCTCGGACGTGAAGGACACCTCCCTGCGTGTGCCGTCCGGCATCGAGGGGACGGTGATTGACGTGCGTGTTTTCACCCGCGACGGTGTGGAGAAAGACGCCCGCGCCCGGTCGATCGAGGCCGACGATCTGGCCGCTGTGCAGAAGGACCTGAAGGACCAGCTGCGCATCTACGAGGATGACATCTACGCCCGCGTCGAGCGGCTGCTGGTCAACAAGACCGCCGCCGGTGGCCCGGATGGGCTGGGTGATGGCTCCAAGGTGACCAAGAAGTATTTGCAGGGGTTGTCCCGCGACAAGTGGTTCGAGGTCCGCCTGCAGGACGATGCGGTCAACAGCCAGCTGGAAGACCTGGGTCGCCAGATCAAGGATCAGCACGAGGCGTTCGAGAAGAAGTTCGAGCACCAGAAGGCCAAGCTGGCCGCGGGCGACGACCTGCCGCCAGGCGTGCAGAAGATGGTCAAGGTCTACGTGGCCGTGAAGCGCCGCCTGCAGCCGGGCGACAAGATGGCCGGTCGCCACGGGAACAAGGGCGTGATCTCGATGATCGTGCCGGAAGAGGACATGCCGTTCCTCGAGGACGGTACCCCGGTCGACGTGGTGCTGAACCCGTTGGGCGTGCCCTCGCGCATGAACGTCGGCCAGGTGCTGGAAGTACACCTGGGTTGGGCGGCCCGAGGTCTCGGCCACAAGATCAACCGCATGCTCGAGGCGCAAGCCGAGATCGCCAAGCTGCGCGAGTTCCTCGACAAGATCTACAACAACCGCGAGCGCAAGGTGGACCTCGACTCCATGTCGGACCCCGAGATCATCACCCTGTGCCGCAACCTGCGCGGTGGCGTGCCGATGGCGACGCCGGTGTTCGACGGCGCCGAAGAGGCCGAGATCAAGGAGATGCTGCGTCTGGCGGACCTGCCGGAAACGGGGCAGGCCCAGTTGTACGACGGGCGCACCGGGGACGGCTTCGACCGCCCGGTCACCGTGGGCTACATGCACATGCTGAAGCTGAACCATCTGGTCGACGACAAGATGCATGCACGTTCCACCGGCCCGTATTCGCTGGTCACCCAGCAGCCGTTGGGCGGGAAGGCGCAGTTCGGTGGTCAGCGCTTCGGCGAAATGGAGGTCTGGGCACTGGAGGCCTACGGCGCCGCCTACACGTTGCAGGAAATGCTGACGGTGAAGGCGGACGACGTGCAGGGCCGCAACAAGATGTACAAGAACATCGTTGACGGTGAGCACCACATGGAGGCCAACGTCCCCGAGTCGTTCAACGTGCTCATGAAGGAGATCAAGGCGCTCGGCATCAATATCGAGCTCGAGCAGGACTGATCTTCTCCGATCCGATTGTGATCCGACGGGGCGCAGTGCGCCCCTCGAAACCAAGTTTGTGAGGCAAGCGAATGAAAGACCTCCTGAATCTGTTCAAGCAACAGACCCAGCCGGAAGAGTTCGATGCGATCCGCATCGGTCTTGCGTCCCCGGACCAGATCCGTTCCTGGTCCTTTGGCGAGGTGAAGAAGCCGGAAACCATCAATTACCGGACGTTCAAGCCGGAACGTGATGGCCTGTTCTGCGCGAAGATCTTCGGGCCGGTGAAGGACTACGAGTGCCTGTGCGGCAAGTACAAGCGCCTGAAGCATCGTGGCGTGGTGTGCGAGAAGTGCGGCGTCGAAGTGACCCAGACCAAGGTCCGGCGCGAGCGCATGGGCCATATCGACCTGGCCTCGCCGGTTGCCCACATCTGGTACCTGAAGAGCTTGCCGTCCCGTATTGGCCTGCTGCTCGACATGACCCTGAAGGACATCGAGAAGGTCCTGTACTTCGAGTCCTTCATCGTCACCGATCCGGGCTTCACCACGCTGGAGAAGCGCCAGCTCCTGACCGACGAGGAATACCTCGAGGCGATGGAAGAGCACGGTGACGACTTCACCGCGCTGATGGGCGCGGAGGCCGTGCTGAGCCTGTTGAAGGAAATGGATCTGCCGGCCGAAGCGACGAAGCTGCGCCAGGACCTGACCGAGACCGGTTCCGAGACCAAGATCAAGCGCTTCGGCAAGCGGCTCAAGCTGGTCGAGGCCTTCCTCGAT
Source organism: Thioalkalivibrio sp. ALMg13-2 (assembly GCF_000381185.1). Lineage (NCBI taxonomy): Bacteria > Pseudomonadati > Pseudomonadota > Gammaproteobacteria > Chromatiales > Ectothiorhodospiraceae > Thioalkalivibrio > Thioalkalivibrio sp. ALMg13-2. The sequence continues at coordinate 9,035 of NZ_KB906131.1, forward strand.
TCCGGCAACAAGCCGGAGTGGATGATCATGAAGGTGCTGCCGGTACTGCCGCCGGACCTGCGTCCGCTGGTGCCGCTGGATGGCGGCCGGTTTGCGACGTCCGACCTGAATGATCTGTACCGCCGGGTGATCAACCGCAACAACCGTCTGCGTCGCTTGCTGGAGCTGAATGCCCCGGACATCATCGTGCGCAACGAAAAGCGCATGCTGCAGGAGTCTGTGGACGCGCTGCTGGATAACGGCCGTCGCGGCCGTGCCATCACCGGTACCAACAAGCGCCCGCTGAAGTCCCTGGCCGACATGATCAAGGGCAAGCAGGGCCGCTTCCGCCAGAACCTGCTGGGCAAGCGTGTCGACTACTCCGGTCGCTCGGTGATCGTGGTGGGCCCGACTCTGCGCCTGCACCAGTGCGGTCTGCCCAAGCGCATGGCCCTGGAGCTGTTCAAGCCGTTCATCTTCGGCAAGCTGCAGCGCCGTGGTCTCGCGACCACCATCAAGGCCGCCAAGAAGGCGGTGGAAAAGGAAGGTCCCGAGGTCTGGGATATCCTGGAAGAGGTGATCCGCGAGCACCCGGTCATGCTGAACCGCGCGCCGACCCTGCACCGCCTGGGTATCCAGGCGTTCGAGCCGGTATTGATCGAAGGCAAGGCGATCCAGCTGCACCCGCTGGTTTGCGCCGCGTTCAACGCGGACTTCGACGGTGACCAGATGGCCGTGCACGTGCCGCTGTCGCTGGAGGCCCAGCTGGAGGCGCGCACGCTGATGCTGTCCTCCAACAACGTGCTGTCCCCGGCCAACGGCGAGCCGATCATCGTGCCGTCGCAGGATATTGTCCTGGGGCTCTACTACCTGTCGCGCGAGAAGGTGAACGCGAAGGGCGAAGGCATGACGTTCGCCGACGTGGATGAAGTCCACCGCGCCTACGAACACAAGCTGGTGGATCTGCACGCGCGCGTTACCGTGCGGATTGGCGACACCATGGCCGAGGTCGGCGAGGGCGAGAGCCTGCCGTACCTGCGCCAGGAGACCACCGTGGGTCGCGCGATCCTGTCGCGCATCATGCCCAAGGGTCTGCCGTTCGAGCTGATTGACCGCGAGCTGAACAAGAAGGCGATCTCCGGCCTGATTAACCAGTGCTATCGCCGCCTGGGTCTGAAGGATACGGTGGTGTTCGCGGACCAGCTGATGTACGCGGGCTTCTACTACTCCACCCGTGCCGGCGTCTCCTTCTGCGCCGACGACATGGTGATCCCGGACGAGAAGCAGCCGATCCTGCAGGGTGCCGAAGAACAGGTTAAGGAGATCGAGAACCAGTACGCCTCGGGTCTCGTGACCAAGGGCGAGCGTTACAACAAGGTCGTGGATATCTGGTCTCACTGTAATGACCAGGTCGCCAAGGCCATGATGGAGCGGCTCGGCAAGGAGAAGGTCGTCAACAAGGACGGCGAGACGGTCGAGCAGAACTCGTTCAACTCGATCTTCATGATGGCCGACTCCGGTGCGCGTGGCTCCGCTGCGCAGATTCGTCAGCTGGCCGGCATGCGTGGCCTGATGGCCAAGCCGGACGGCTCGATCATCGAGACGCCGATCACGGCGAACTTCCGCGAAGGTCTCAACGTCTTGCAGTACTTCATCTCCACCCACGGCGCCCGTAAGGGGCTGGCCGATACGGCGTTGAAGACCGCAAACTCGGGCTACCTGACCCGTCGCCTGGTGGATGTCTCCCAGGATGTAGTGGTGACCCAGCCGGATTGCGGGACCCAGCAGGGCCTGCAGATGAAGCCGATCATCGAAGGTGGCGACGTGGTCGAGCCGTTGCGCGACCGCGTGCTCGGCCGGACCACTGCGGTCGATGTGCTGCGCCCGGGTACCGATGAGGTATTGATCCCGGCCGGCACGCTGCTGGACGAGGCCATGGTGGACTCCCTGGATGCCGCTTCGGTCGACGAAGTGCTGGTGCGTTCCGCGATTACCTGCGAGACCCGCCAGGGCATTTGTGCCAAGTGCTATGGGCGTGACCTGGCGCGTGGCCACGAGGTCAACGCCGGCGAGGCCGTGGGCGTCATCGCCGCGCAGTCGATCGGCGAGCCGGGTACCCAGCTGACGATGCGTACCTTCCATATCGGCGGGGCCGCGAGCCGTGCCGTGACGGTCAGTGCGATCCAGGTGAAGAGCTCCGGTTCTGTCCGTCTGCATAACCTGAAGACGGTCACCAACAAGGCCGGCAACCTGGTCGCGGTCTCGCGCTCGGGCGAGCTGGGTGTGATCGACGATCAGGGTCGCGAACGGGAGCGCTACAAGATTCCCTATGGCGCGCTGATCACGGTCCACGACAGCGATGCCGTCGAAGCCGGCCAGGAAGTCGCGAGCTGGGATCCGCATACGCATCCGATCGTCACCGAGGTGGCCGGTAACCTGCGCCTCGCGGACTTCGTGGAGAACGTGACGGTCACCAAGGAGACCGATGAGTTCACCGGCCTGTCGTCCAACGTGGTCCTGGATCCGAAGAGCCGCTCTACGGCGGGCAAGGATCTGCGCCCGACGGTGAAGCTGCTGGACGACGACGGCAACGAGGTGTACATCCCGGGGACCGACATGCCCGCGCAGTACATGCTGCCGGCCAATGCGATCTTCAACCTGGAGGACAACGCCCGGGTCGAGGTGGGTGACGTCATTGCCCGTCTGCCGCAGGAGTCCTCCAAGACGCGTGACATCACCGGTGGTCTGCCGCGTGTGGCCGACTTGTTCGAGGCGCGGCGTCCCAAGGAGCCGGCGGTGCTGGCCGAGATCTCGGGCACCGTGTCCTTCGGCAAGGAGACCAAGGGCAAGCAGCGTCTCGTGATCACCCCGGACAAGGGTGACCCGGTCGAGATGATGATTCCCAAGCTGCGTACCGTGAACGTGTTCGAAGGCGAGCGTGTCGAGCGTGGCGAGGTCGTGGTGGACGGTGAGCTGGATCCGCATGACATCATCCGTCTGCGCGGCGTCACCACCCTGGCCGAGTACCAGGTCCAGGAGATCCAGGACGTTTACCGTCTCCAGGGTGTGAAGATCAACGACAAGCACATCGAGGTGATCGTCCGCCAGATGATGCGCAAGGTGAACATCGAGGACGCCGGCGACACCAAGTTCCTCGCCGGGGACCAGGTGGATCGCATTCGGGTGCTGGAGGAGAACGAGCAGCTGGGTGCCGACAAGCAGCCGGCAACCTACGAGCGCGTGCTCCTGGGTATCACCAAGGCGTCGCTGGTGACCGAGTCGTTCATCTCTGCGGCCTCCTTCCAGGAGACCACCCGCGTGCTCACCGAGGCCTCGACCCGAGGTGCGCGTGACGATCTGCGCGGCCTGAAGGAAAACGTGATTGTCGGACGCCTGATCCCCGCGGGGACGGGCCTCGCCTATCACAAGGAGCGTCGCCGCAAGCGCGCACTGGAAATGCCCGAGTTCGAGACGGTAGCGGAGGCGCCGGCGGTGATCGCCGACTCCGAACCGGCTACGACCGACCCGGGTACCACGGAAGACGGGTCCGAGTGACCCGTCCCACCTTGACACTCACGGGGGCGGCGATTAGACTTCCGCTCCCTCGACAGTCCGGTCTCGGCGCCGGCCTGTCGTTATTTTTAGGCTAGGAGAAAGGGTTTCATGGCCACGATCAACCAGTTGGTACGCAAGCCCCGCAAGCGCCCCGTCGAAAAGAGCGACGTGCCGGCGCTGCAGGGTTCCCCGCAGAAGCGCGGGGTCTGCACCCGTGTCTACACGACCACCCCGAAGAAGCCGAACTCCGCGCTGCGCAAGGTTGCGCGCGTGCGGCTTACCAACGGCTACGAAGTCAGTAGCTACATCGGTGGGGAAGGCCACAACCTGCAGGAGCACTCGGTGGTCCTGATTCGTGGCGGCCGTGTTAAGGATCTCCCGGGTGTGCGTTACCACACGGTGCGCGGCAGCCTGGACACCCAGGGTGTGCAGAAGCGCATGCAGGGCCGGTCCAAGTACGGCACCAAGCGTCCCAAATCCTAACCGTGATCCATGATCCAGTCCGGGAACTGAAACATGTCTAGAAGAGCAGCAGCCCCCAAGCGTCACATCCTCCCCGACCCGAAGTTCGGAAGCGAGCGCCTGGCCAAGTTCATCAACACGGTGATGCGTGACGGCAAGAAGTCCGTCGCCGAACAGGTCGTGTATGGCGCCCTGGACCAGATCGAGTCCAAGCAGGGCGACGGGATGGGTGCGCTGGAGCGCGCCCTGGACAACATTCGCCCGCGTGTCGAGGTGAAGTCCCGCCGCGTTGGTGGTGCGACCTACCAGGTTCCGGTGGAAGTGCGCTCGGTGCGTCAGGATGCGCTGGCCATGCGCTGGGTGGTCGAGGCCGCCCGCAAGCGGGGCGAGCGCACCATGGCCCTGAAGCTGGCCGGCGAACTGATGGACGCCTCGGACAGCAAGGGTTCGGCCGTCAAGAAGCGCGAAGACACTCACCGCATGGCGGAAGCGAACAAGGCGTTCGCTCACTTCCGCTGGTAAACCAGATTTAGAGAGGCTCACCGTGGCACGCAAGACACCACTGAAGCGCTACCGGAATATCGGGATCAGCGCGCACATCGACGCCGGCAAGACGACGACGACCGAGCGCATCCTGTTCTATACCGGTCTGTCGCACAAGATCGGCGAGGTGCATGACGGCGCCGCCACGATGGACTGGATGGAGCAGGAGCAGGAGCGCGGGATCACCATTACCTCCGCGGCGACCACCAGCTTCTGGTCCGGCATGGCCAAGCAGTTCGACGAGCATCGAGTGAACATCATCGATACGCCCGGGCACGTGGACTTCACCATCGAGGTCGAACGTTCCATGCGCGTGCTCGACGGGGCGGTCATGGTGTATTGCGCCGTGGGCGGTGTGCAGCCGCAGTCCGAGACGGTCTGGCGTCAGGCGACCAAGTACGCCGTGCCGCGTCTCGCGTTCGTCAACAAGATGGACCGCGCCGGCGCCGACTTCCTGCGCGTCTACGAGCAGATGAGGGAGCGCCTGCAGGCCAACCCGGTGCCGATCCAGCTGCCGATTGGCGCCGAGGACCAGTTCAAGGGTGTGATCGACCTGGTCAAGATGCAGGCGATCTACTGGGACGAAGAGAACTTCGGTATCAGCTTCGAGTACAAGGACATCCCCGATGACCTGAAGGCCGAAGCCGACAAGTGGCGCGAGAACATGCTCGAGGCCGCCGCCGAGGCGAACGAAGAGCTGATGGACAAGTACCTCAACGAGGGTGACCTCAGCGAGGAAGAGGTCAAGTCGGCCCTGCGTCAACGGACCCTGGCGCTCGAGATTGTCCCGATGCTGTGCGGTTCCGCGTTCAAGAACAAGGGCGTCCAGGCAATGCTGGATGCGGTTGTCGAGTACCTGCCCTCTCCGGAGGAGGTCAAGGCGATCAAGGGCGTGAAAGCAGGCACCGAAGAGCCGGTGGCCAAGCACGCGTCGGACGACGAGCCCTTCGCGGCTTTGGCGTTCAAGATCATGACCGACCCCTATGTGGGTTCCCTGACCTTCGTCCGCGTTTATTCGGGCGTGCTGTCGGCCGGGGACTCGGTGCTGAATACGCAAAACAACCGCCGCGAGCGGATTGGGCGTATCCTGCAGATGCACTCCAACTCCCGCGAGGAGATCAAGGAGCTGCGTGCAGGCGACATCGGCGCGGTAGTGGGGCTGAAGGATCTGTACACGGGAACGACGCTGTGCGATCCGAATGACCCGGTCGAGCTCGAGCGCATGGAGTTCCCGGAGCCGGTGATCTCCATCGCGGTCGAACCGAAGACCAAGACCGACCAGGAAAAGATGGGCATCGCGCTGAACAAGCTGGCGCAGGAAGATCCGTCCTTCAAGGTGCATACCGACGAAGAGTCCGGTCAGACCATCATCTCGGGTATGGGCGAGCTCCATCTCGAGGTGCTGGTGGACCGCATGAAGCGCGAGTTCAAGGTCGAGGCGAACGTTGGGCAGCCCCAGGTGGCCTACCGCGAGACCATTCGCAAGACGGTTGAGCAGGAAGGCAAGTTTGTGCGGCAGTCGGGCGGTCGCGGCCAGTATGGCCACGTGTGGCTGCGCCTCGAGCCGCTGGAACCCGGTAGCGGGTACCAGTTCGAGAATGCCATCGTGGGCGGTGTGGTGCCCAAGGACTACATCCCGGCGGTCAACAAGGGTGTGGCCGAGCAGATGTCCAATGGTGTGCTCGCCGGCTATCCGGTCGAGGACGTGAAGGTCACGCTGTTCGACGGTTCCTACCATGACGTTGACTCCAACGAGATGGCGTTCAAGGTTGCGGGCTCCATGGCCTTCAAGGAAGGCGCGCTGAAGGCCGGCGCCGTGCTTCTTGAGCCGATGATGAAGGTCGAGGTGGAGACACCCGAAGAGTACATGGGCGACGTGATGGGCGACCTCAATCGCCGTCGTGGCCTGGTGAAGGGCATGGAAGACGTCGCCGGGCAGAAGCTGCTGCGGGCCGAGGTTCCCCTGTCCGAGATGTTCGGCTACTCGACCCAGTTGCGCTCGATGAGTCAGGGTCGCGCGACCTACTCGATGGAATTCGAGAAGTACGCCGAGGCCCCCGCGCAGATCGCCGAGGCGGTAGCCGCCAAAGCGTCCTGATCCCGAATTCGCGTTATTTGAAAGAACTGTAAAGAGGTTTGAGCTGTGTCCAAGGAAAAGTTCGAGCGTAAGAAGCCGCATGTGAATGTGGGTACGATTGGTCATGTGGACCATGGGAAAACGACGCTGACGGCGGCGATGACGGCGGTGCTGGGCAAGAAGTACGGTAGTGAAGCCCGTGCATTTGACCAGATCGACAACGCGCCGGAAGAGAAGGCGCGCGGTATTACGATTGCGACCGCGCACGTCGAGTACGAATCCGACCTTCGTCACTATGCGCACGTCGATTGCCCCGGTCACGCGGACTACGTGAAGAACATGAT
>NZ_KB906132.1:0-14680 GCF_000381185.1 Thioalkalivibrio sp. ALMg13-2
AGCTCGGCATACATCCGTTTGAGCCGGTTGTTCTCGTCCTCCAGCTCCTTCAGCCGTCGGACGTCCGCAGCCTCCATGCCACCGTACTTCGACTTCCACTGGTAGTAGGTCGCCTCAGAGACCCCGATCTCCCGACAGACGTCCTTCACCTTCCGGCCGCCTTCGACCTGCTTCAGCGTCTGAACAATCTGACTCTCCGTAAACCGACTCTTGCGCATCTCGGCCTCCTTTGGCTCTAGTGTGCCCGGAGACCTCCAGTTTTCAATGGACCGAATTTACGGGAAGGCGACACGTCGATCACGGCGTCGCTGAAATCACGTTCCTGACGCAGCGTGTGCTGCAGTTCGTCATGTGCGGAGGACGAAAGAAGACGACACCCATGATCTTCTTGACGATTAGAGCCTCCTTGGCGGCGGGAATCAGACATTAGCTAGAAATCAATTCCGCTATCGACCTTGTTCCTCTTCCTGATACGTACAGCCCTCTCCTTGATCCAGCCAAGTATGTAAAGCCGGAATGATATCGACAGGATTTGTCGGATCATCATCGCGCGTTGGGTAGCGCCACACACGACCCCATATTTCCTTTCTTTAATGTGGTGGAACGTACCATGCACGAGTTCGAACGCCATCCCCTTCTCGAATTGCTTGGAGGTGTAGTTCAAGGCGATCTCGATCTGGAAACCCTGCACGGAACTCGTCGGTACGGCCTCCCAGAGCCGGCGGGTCAATGCCCGATCTCCGCCGATAATTGGGAAGAATCGCAGCGCCCGGTTGAGTATCAGCGTCGATCGAGCGCGCAAGCCAACATTCATCTCGACGCGTCCCTCGATGACAGGCTGCATGATCCGGGACAAGGTCTGCTGTGTGTGGCCAGTCACGTCAGCGTCGAGAAATAACAGGACGTTAGATTTCGCCGAACGCACGCCTGCATCCAATGCGGTCGTCTTGCCCGTGTTTCGAGCCAGGCGGATGACGTGGGCACCCGCGGCCTCTGCGACCTGGGCCGTCGCATCCGTAGAGCCATCATCGACCACGAGGATTTCCCCAACCCAAGGATGCTGGCGTGCACACGCAATGACATCGGCGATGGTTCCGACCTCATTGAAGGCTGGTATCACTACCGAGACCATCGGTTCCTCAACACCCGGCTCGCGATATAATTGGCGGACACCGCAATGACGATGAATATCAGGAAGGCGATCTCGATATCCTCAATCAGGTCGCCAAGTTGGCGCGTCGTGCCGACGACCGAATAGGCGAGAGAAACGAAGACGGCGAACAACGTTAGGACGGCGAGGAAATTGACGATGAGATAGGTTTGAAAACGCATATCGTGTACTCCCGCAAGCACTTGGGCCGCCGTCCGTGTGCCATATACAAACTTGGATAGAAACAGGATCTGCACGCCCTTGCGATTGAACAGGCGTTCCAGACCACGAACGGCGTTGTTGCTGTGGTGTCCAGGGATGCGGTCGAGTGCCGAAGCGGGGAATTTTCTTCCCAGCCCGTACCAGAAGAGGTCCGACAAGACGGTGGCCAGTATTGCCAGCGAGATGACTGCAGCAAGATCAAGGCGCCCGGTCGCCGCCAGGTATATCGCCGGCAAGAGCACGACTTCGCCCGCGACGAGCATGCCGATAAAAATGAACAGATACGGATAGGTCTGAAGAAGGCTGAGTACCTGTTGGAACAGATCGTGCGCCATGGCGTCCATCGAGAGATTACGTAGGTAAGGGGGATTCGGCGGGCAGTTGGGTGGGCGAATGTTCTAGGTATTAGGGCGATCTTTCAGGCCCACCGACCGTCCGGTGATGGCTACGAATTGGGATCGCGAGGGGCTTGATGCGGTCGCCGGCGGAATGTTGGCTTGCGATGAGTCCCTTATCCGGAATCTGGGGTGCGCCGCCGCCAGCCGGGTGCAGCGGTTGAAAGCGGGTGTTCAGTGCGGGTGCTCGTGAGTCCTCTAATGATCAATTGGAGATCCCAACGTATGTCGGCCGGCTTTGATGGAGGTTCATGCGGAGGCAATCGCCCCTGCCGATCCCGGACGGCCATTGCGTGTCGAGCGCGCAGGATCTTCTTACTACACGAGGAAACTACTACACGTGGAAACGATTCATCTGTTGGATGGCGCACAGATGAGCGGTGTTTGTGGGGATTTCAGTTTCCGCTGAGAGAAGAAGAGGACACCCATGATCTGCTTGACGGTCTGAGGCGGTCGCGCTCGGTTTTCGGGTGAGTTCATGGGCCAAGGAGGGTCCTGATGACGTGAGCCAGGAAGGGGCTCGTCTCGGTCGAGGCGACGCCGTAATTACCGCTGCATTTGTCGCTGTGTTCGCCGCGCGTGTTTGTGTGGCGAGGATCCATCCACAGGGTCAATCCGATCGCCGCGCGATCAGGTCCGTCAGCGCGCGGATAAGCTGCCACTGGCCGATGAGTCCCACGCCGTGCGGATCGATGTGGGAGAAGCCATCGATCAGGTGCAGGTCGACGTCGCCGATTGCACGGGCGAGGCGCTCGCTTTCGGTGTGCGGGATCATCGTGTCGGCCCGACCGTGGATCAGGATGGCACCGTTGGAAAGATGCGAGAGGTCGCGGTTGGTCAGGGACAGCATCTCGATGGCCGCCTGCGCGCTGGCCGGCAGATCGTCCAGGAGCGCCGGGACGCGCTCCTGGTCATCGTTCAGGATTAACGCCAATAGGCTTCGCCCCTCATCGCCGAGATCATCGGCCACGTCGTCGATGGGGGCCTCGGGGTCGCCCATGCGCCGCCGCGCGATTGCTTCGAGAATCGCGCGGTCTTCGCGGTCATTCAGCATGTGCAGATTGCCGCGCAGGAAGATCCACTTCGCCTGCGGGTCAGGCGTGCGCGTCTGCCAGTGGGCCGATCCGGGCTCCCGGAACGCCCCTGTGGTGGAGAAGGTGATCACGTTCTTCGTGTCGTAGTAGCCGCCGATCGCGACCAGGAAGTCGATGGCCTCCTCCCCCTCCGGCGTTAGCGTCGCCAGGACTGCAAGGCCCACGGCATAAGAGATCGCCGCGACCCCCACCTCTTGTTCATCGGTTGCGCGGTCCACGTCCAGACGGGCCAGTAGGGCCGCGGCATCACCGATGGCAGCGGCATCCTCAGGGCGCACACTGAGGTCTTTCGTACCCTGCAGGTCGGGCACCAGCACCAGGAAGCGTGCCCGCGCCAGCGTAGTGGCGAGTTGCACCAGCCGGCGGTCGTCCTTGCCCTGTGGCGTGAAGCCCGGCACGAGGACGATGCGGGCCCCCACATCCTGCTGGGGATGATAGAGGTCGGCCGCGATGTCACCTTCGTCCGTCTCGAGCGTGAGCGTTTGGCGCACGGGCTCGGGGGTGCGGGCCTTCAGCGTGCTCGGTCCCGCGCCGGCCTCGATGTCCTGCAGCACGCGCGTTGCCTCCCAGCTCTGGGTGTTGATGCAGCCGGCAAGCAGCAAGAGACCCAGCAACACAGCAGCGATGCGAAGCATGCGACTACTCTCCTGTCAGATGAGCTGTATCACTCCCGTCGGTACTCTAAGTCTATATCCGGAGTGACCGGGTCGGACCTCCAGCAGTAGGGTGCAATCAAGAGGTTGCTGCCGGATCGGGATCTTATAACGGGGTCGGACCGCGGAAACGCACGGAAAAGGCAAGGTCTGACCCCGGCGTGGCTTACGCAGTAATCCGGCTGCCGCGGAACGAAGCCGGTCCAGTAGTCGGGCTCAATCTGGCATCGTGGAGGCGTTCGATTCGTTCCGGCAATGAAAAGGAAGGGGCCATGGCGAATACTCGGTATGTGACCGCGAATCGATTGACTGAGGAGTCGAAGGCGATTCAGGCGAAGGGGCGGAATCTGGTCCTGATCCTGGGCCTTCCGGTCGCGGTTGCGGCCTTCTTCATTCATCCGCTCGTAGGGCTCGTAGCGCTTGCGGGCGTGGCGGCCCTGTATGGAAGCATCGGTGGCAGCGCGGTGATCGAGGCGGGGGCGCGCGGCGAGGATGCGGCCCTGGACTGGCTTTCGAAGCTCCCGGATTCATTTGCGATCTTCAATCAGGTGGATCTGCCCAGCGAACAGTCCCGCACCGGGATGGTGGAGACCGACCTGGTGGTGACCGGACCGGAGGCGGTGTTCGTGATCGAGGTGAAGCATAACAACGGGGCGATCGACTGTGACGAGAGCCGGCCGCAATGGACCGTGAGCAAGACGGGGCGTCGCGGAAACCGCTATGGCAAGGAGATGCGCAATCCCATCAGGCAGGTGAAGAAGCAGGTGTGGTTGCTGAGTGAATATCTGAAGAGCCGCAAGGCGAAGCGCTGGATCCAGCCGATCGTGCTGTTCACCCACCCGGATGTCTCGCTGGGGCGTTCTTCCGACCTGTCGGTACCCGTGCTCACCGGCCCCGAGGTGGTCGAGTACATCCGGAACTTCAAGCCGGAGCGGCCGCGCCCGGTGAAGGAGAACACGGTGCAGGCCATCGCGACCCTGAAGGGCTGAATCGGCCAGAGAAATAGCGGCGCCGGACCACGCCAAGAGTTGAATATCTATGGGGTCAGACCTTGCCGTTTGCCCCTGGAGGGTTCCGGCGGGGACGAAAGGCCAGGTCTGATCCCGACGGCTGCTATGGGTGCACGGCGGTGTTCTGTCCGAACTGGATCTGCCAGCCGTGGTGATCGTGGCGTTCGAACAGGAAGCTCATACGCGTGTGCAGCTCGCCGTCGCCGCGGTCCGGCAGGCCGTCCGGCATGGATTCAATGCCCGAAACCCGAAACATGACCTCCGCGAAGGCGGTGTCGTCGCCGAGCAGGATGATGTCCTGTACGTCGACGCTTAGCGAGGTTCCGGCAAAGGGGCCCTGCAGCAAGTCCGTATGCCGTTGTGCATTGCTCGAACGGTCCTCGAGGCGTGTGCCGACCAGATTGATCACCCCGGCATTCTCCGCATAGTCGCGTGCCCAGGCCTCGCCATCGCCGGCTTCCCATGCGGCCCCCTTGGCCTCCAGGATGCGCTGGATCTCGCCGTCGTCGGCCCAAGCAGGGGCCGCCATGAGTGCGGCCAGGGGCAAGGCGATCAGTAGGAACGGTTTCATGGACATGCAAGCTCCGGATGGTGTTTGTGACAGGCGCTCCTTGTGTACAGGAGTGTCGGCCTGAGTGCCAGTGAGCCCGCGCTATGGGGTCTACTCGGATTTGGCAGGCCGGCGTCGCCAGAGGGGCAGCCGCGGTGCCTTCCCGCACAAATCGGCCCCGCCGCGTCGGCTTGAGTGGCGCAAAGGATGTGCGAGCAACAAAGGACACCAACGATCTTCGTTATGTTTGACACCGTACGGACTGCAGCCTGACATCGGCCCATTTTGGCGGAAAGTGGAAGGGGCCTGGCATCAAAGCAAGGGCCGGAAGGCGCCTCGTATGCTGGGCATGGATCGCGTGCCACTACGCGGCATATTCGGATGGAAGGAGTGACATGATGGCCAGAGACAATTTGCCGACCGTGGATTGGCAGGACGGACAGAACGCGGATCGGGTGAAGATGCAGGTGAGGCGCGAGGAGCCGGTGATCATGAAGATGCCATTGGGCATGGACTGGTCGGTGGATGGGGGTGAGTTCAAGTGCACAGCCGATCCCGACAGAGGGATGCAATGCGACTGCGAAGGCGGCCTGTTGCGGAAACTGGCGGAGCTCAACAATATGCCAGAGCTGAAGGAAATCGCGGACGCCTGCGAGTATTCGAGTTCCCGCGTCGATATCGACCCCGCCGGCGCGCGTATCATCGTCCACGACTGATTTTCCCGGGGGCCGCGAGGGCGGCAAGGGCTCAGGCCGTCCTTCCGCGCCGCGCCTCCACCCAAGCGGCAAGGGCTTCTCCAATGTCCCGCGCTCGTTGATGTCTCACAACATCACGACGTGTGGCGCTGTTATATTGTGCGGCGTTTCGCTGACCCATCGCGGGGTCAACGCGAAACATGTCGCCGACCAGCAGATCGACGGGTCGGGACTCACTCACGACCCACGATAGGGACTGGCTGAATGGCACAGGGCGCACCGAACCCGCTGAGGTCGCTTTCATCCGAAAAAGTGGTGGGTCTGAGCACGCTGTTCGTCGCCCTGGCGGCGTTTTCCTGGGGGCTGTCCGGCGGGATTGGGGGCATTCTCACGGGCCAGGGTTGGGATCCGGTGGTGGTGTCGTTCTACCGGGGCGCGATCGGGCTGCTGTTCGTGCTCGCCTGGCTTGCGATTCGCCCGCATGGCAGCGGATTGGCCAGTGGCCGCATGTGGTTCTGGTCGGCGATCGCCGGCCTGGGGGTCGCGGGCAACTTCACCTTCTACTTCCTGAGCATCGCCGAGGGCAGTGTCGCGGTGGCTGCGACACTGATGTACTGCGCGCCGGTATTCGTTTATCTCGTCTCTTTTGCACTCGGGCTCGAAAAACCCACCCTGTTCAAGTGGGTCGCGATCGCGATGGTCATGCTGGGTGTGGTGCTGCTGACGGGTATTTACGATATCGGTGCCGGTGACGTGACGCCGATCGCCGCCGGGGCCGGTCTGGCTTCGGGGCTGTCCTACGCGGTCTTCATCTTCGGCTTCAAGTTCGCGGCACCCCACGGCAGCCCGCAGGCGATTCTGGTGATCGCGTTCGCGGTCCTGGTCGTCATCCTGTTCGGGCTGGGCGATCCCGACCAGACCGTGGCTGTGCTGAGCACGCCGAGCTGGCCGTTGTTCGTGATACTGGGCGTGCTGGGCGCTGGATTGTCGTTCATTTTCTACATCATCGGCCTGAACCACACGGCACCCGCCGTCGCGTCCATCGTGGCGATGGTCGAGCCGGTGACTGCGTCGCTGTTCGGCGTGGTGTTCCTGAGCGAGACCCTGGGCGCACTCCAGGTCTTTGGCATGGGATTGATCCTGCTGACCGTGACCGCCCTGAGCGTCTATTCCAGCTCGCAGAAGCAATCGGTTCCGCCCCAACCTCGCGCTGACTAGCGCTTGAACCTGCTCCGGGGAGCTGGATTCGTGGGGTCCGATATCGCCGTCACGGCTCAACTTCCGAAAATGTTTCGAAAGAGACAAAGGGATGAGAATGAGGGTCAAGGATGCACTCATCCCTGCTAATCTGAACTAGGGATCGGGCGGCGCGGACGTCTCCCGGTGTTTACTGGTCAGTGGCCTTGCCCAGGGAGCCCAGTGATGCACGAGCCTGTCCACTCCCACCCCTGCTGCGGCACCGAACACCCCGGGGGCATGTCGTGCCTGTGCGGCCGGCCGGAGACCATGCGCGCCATGCAGCGTATCGAGGCGGACATCAGCCGCCGGCGTATGCTGGGAGGCATGGCGGCGCTGGTGGGCATGTTCGCCGGGTTCCGTGTAGCGGCCGGGCCGGATGAGCGGCCGGGCCTGCCGGATCGCCCCCTGCTACTGGTGAATCTGCGGCTGTTCGATGGCCAGTCCCTCCATCTGAGGGAAGGCGTGGCGGTTTTGATCCAGGGTGAGCGGATCGTCGATCTGATCACGCCGGACGCAGCGCCCGAGGGTGTGCTGCGTGTGGATTGCGGAGGACGGGTGGTGATGCCCGGACTCATCGATGCCCACTGGCATACCACCCTGGCGGGGGTGGACATGCGCACCGCCCTGACGGCGGATCCGGCCTACATTCACCTGCAGGCGGCGCGCGAGGCGCGGGCGACGCTGATGCGTGGTTTCACCACGGTGCGCGACGTGGGCGGCCCCGCCTTCGCTCTCAAGCGCGCCATTGACGAAGGCGTTACCCCGGGGCCGCGCATCTTCCCCTCCGGCGCGATGATCAGCCAGACCTCGGGGCACGGTGATTTCCGCATGCGCCATGAAGTACCGCGCACGGCCCTGTCTGGCCCCACCCAGACGGAGCTTTCCGGGGTGTCGGTGATCGCCGATGGCGCCGACGAGGTGCTCCGTCGCGCGCGGGAACAGCTCATGCTGGGCGCAAGCCAGATCAAGCTAATGGCTGGTGGCGGTGTGGCCTCCCTCTACGATCCCCTGGATAGCGTGCAGTACACCGAGCGGGAGTTGCGCGCGGGTGTCGAGGCCGCCAGGGACTGGGGCACCTACGCCACGGTGCACGTTTACGTGCCCGAAGGGATCAAGCGCGCCATCCGCGCGGGTGTCGGCTGCATCGAACACGGCCAGCTGGCAGACGAGGAGGCGGTCCGCATGATGGCGGGCGAGGGCGTCTGGTGGAGCCTGCAGCCATTTCTCCAGGACGAGGACTCCAACGTTTACCGGGATCCGGAACAGGTGGCGAAGCAGACGCGGGTGGCCAGGGGTACGGAACAGGCCTACGCGTGGGCACGCGAGCATGAGGTACAGACCGCCTGGGGCACGGACATCCTGTTTGCCCCCGACAAGACCCATACCCAGGGGCGTCAGCTGGCCAAGATGACCCGCTTCTACGAACCCCTCGAGGTACTGCGCATGGCTACTGGGGACAACGGCCGCTGCCTGGCGTTATCCGGGCCGCGCGCGCCCTACGGCAGCGGTCTGGGGGTTGTTCAGCCCGGTGGCCTGGCAGACCTGCTGGTGGTCGACGGGGAGCCGGAGCGGGATCTGTCCTTCCTGGCGGAGCCGGAGAACTCGTTGCGGTTGATCATGAAGGGCGGGCGGATGTACCGGAACACCCTGTGAAGTCGCTGCCGGCAGGGCTAAGAATTCTACCTGCGGATTTAGCAGGTCGGCGGGTTGGCGGCGGATGGGCAAAGGGCAATGTCAGCCCCGGTCATCTCACCTGCGCGAGGATGGGACTCGGGGGGCGGTCTACTCGAGCGCGCAGAGGCAGTCGGTTCCGTCTCAAGCAAGCGCTGAGTGGCGCCTGGGCCTGGAACCGGCCCGGTGCAGTCCGGGATGGTGGCGTGGAATCACGCCAAATATCGGTTGATCTGGCTATCGCGGGTGGTAGATGGTCACCAGGACTGACGCGTCTTCCAGCGCCTTGAGGGCATGGGGCTGACCCCCATTCAGGTAGATCAGGGCGCCGGCGGTGAGTCGCTGGAGTTGGTCTTCCCCGATACGGAAATCGACCGAGCCTTCCAGGCATTGGACCGTGATCTCTCCGGGTACGGCGTGATCACTGAACTCTTCGCCTTTGGGGAGCACGACGCGGAAGACTTGCAAGTGTTCCGAACGCAGCAGCGTTGCACTTTTTGATCCGCGCAGTTCTTTCCCCAGGGGGCGGACGTCCACGATCTCTCCGGGTGTGGCGTGGTGCAATGCCATGTTGTGCTCCAGCAGTTTGCTGCAATGGCGGCCGCGCAGGCCTCAGCGGAGTGGGCGCACCTCGGCAATGTCGGACAGCGCGACTGGCACGACCATGTAGCCGCTGCCGAAGCGTCGGCGCACACGGATGTGTTCCTCCTCGATTCCGAGCAGTTCGCCATCGCGGGCGCGCCCGTCGGCGAGCTGGATGCGGAGATTGCGGCCGATGTGGTCGCCCAGTGCATGCAGTGCGATGTTCGGGACAGGCGATAACTCGGGTGCCGTGGCCGAGGCGGCCGGGCCCGTGTTCAAGTTCGTATTCTCGGTCGTCGTCGGTCTGGCGGGGCCCGGGGTGACGGGGCGCAGATCGACGCGACCGTAGTGTTTTCCGGCCACGGTCAGGCTGGACTCGACCCGACGTAGCAGGTGGGTCGGGGTGTCGACGTTGGCCCAGAGCAGCGCCGGGTTGTCGATCGGGCCAATGCGCAGCGAAACGTCCTTGGGATCCTCGATGAAGCGTCCGTAGGCATCGACCATGCCGGGCCCGGGCTGCACGCCGAAGGGGCGCCAGGCCTCGACCCAGGCGCCTTTGTGGTGCTCGGTATAGTCCTCGAGAGCCATCTCCATCTCGTTTGCGCAGAATTCCATCAGTGCAGGGTAGTACCCGCGGTCCGCGTACCCCACGGTCAAGGATTGTAGCGAGGCGGTCATTAGCGCCGGAGCGAGATCGCGGGCCCGGTTCGAGGCGGCCTGGATGTCGAAGCGTCCGGTGGAGGTGCCCTGGCCCAGTGGGCCCATGCCGAACGTGCTGTGCACGGTCAGACTGTTGCGGTCCTCTTCGAGGTGGTAGTGGGCGCCGAAGTCCAGCGGGATGTCGCGATAGCCGAGTGCGGCCATCAGCGCATCCGGCGGGGCGGCCTGATAGGCCCCGCAGCCGGCGGTGTCGAGCCACAGCGCAGGCGTGTCGCCCTGCGCGCCTGTGGCGATGCCGGCCGGCAGGGTCAGCCCGTGCACGGAAAACCCGAGCTGCCGCGGCAGGCGTCGGGCATCCAGCGTGTGCCGAAGCCGGGCGAGCCGCCACAGGTTTCCGGCTTCCAGGGTGATGCGGTCCGCCCGCATGCGGCCGATGGCTGTGTTGTTGGGTTCAAACAGCAGCCCGTTGACGTGCAGTTCGCCCCCGAGGCCGATGCCGACGTCGGAGTAGTGCAGCGTGCCGAGCGGCTGGAGCATCTCCACGATGTCGTCGAGCTTCTGCTCGACCTGCCGGACCTCGTAGTGGTAATACCCGACCCCTGCGGCGGCGACCACGAGGCCGCCCACAATCAGTTTCCCTGGCATGTTCTCTCCCTGTGTTGACTCATCCGGGCCACGCGATAGAGGACCCGGCAGCGGGATTGCCTTGTCCCGCGCCAACAAGATACCCACTCCGGGACATTTCCGCACTGCGGTCGAGGCTCGCTACGCGTCGGGGGGCTATCTAGGGATTGAGCCCGCCGGCGGGATGGACGGAAGCCGGGCCCCCACGGCCCTGCGCCCCCGGGGCTCGTTGATGTCCGGTCCGGGCGGCAGCAAAGGGGTCATTCCTCGCGGGCGGGAATCGAGGCGAAGTAGGCCGACACGGCGGCCATCTCTTCTTCCTCCAGCTCCTGGGCGATGCCCTGCATCAAACCGGCCAGGGCGGTCTTGCGGGCCCCCTGGGCATAGGCCTGGAGCTGTGCCATGAGATAACGCGGGGGATGGCCGGCGAGCGGTGGCAGGCTGGGGTTGCGCTCGCGCCCCTGTTCGCCATGGCAGGAGGCGCAGGACTGGATGTTTCGCTCCGGCAGCCCTTCGAGCGCAATCTCGCGCCCTTTTTCTACCAGGTCTTCGGGTACCCGGTGCGGCCCGCCCGCCGGTTTCATCTCGGCGTAGTGGCGGCTGACCGCCTCGATCTCGTCATCGTCCAGATGCTGGGCGATCTGGGCCATTGTGGCATTCGGGCGCTGGCCTTCCCGGTAGGCCGTCATCTGTTCGACCAAGTAGGACTTCGGGAGCCCCGCCAGGCGCGGGAATGGGGGCTGTGCCTGGCCCTGGCCCTGTTCGCCGTGGCACTGGATGCAGGCGGTCGCGCCGCGATCATTGCCTTCCCGCGCAATTTGGGCGCCCGGGTCGTCCTCGGCGACGGCGGCGCCGCCCAGCAGCCACAGGGTGGTTAGCAGCGCGAGTGGCCGGGCAGTGATTCGGTCGAAGGTGTGCGCTCGTGCCATCGGATCACCACGATTGCAGGACGTCATATTCAGGAACATAGGGTGGCTCCAACGATGGTGCAATTGCGGTGCGCATTTGGCGGGCTTGTGAGGTGTGCGCCGCCGGATATAGCCGCGGTCCGGCGTGCCGCATCCCCGGCGAACAGGAAAGGACAGGAGGAGAGCAGGAAGAGGACACCCTGCTTCCTGGGTTTCACACGGCGCGGCGGCGCATCCGGGAATCATTCCGCCGGGAGGCAGTCCGGAAGGGAATCCTCCAGCCTGCGGGGCGTGATGCCGAGGTCGGCGAAGCTTCCCGCCGTTTCGTCGGCGACGTTGTCCTGCTGCATCAGGAAGATCTGGTCCCGGGTCAGGGGTGCGTTCGGCAGCAGCGAGCCGAGCCGGGCCAGTGCGTGCCAGAGCGCGAAGGGCACAGGCACCATCGGGCGCTGGCGTTCCAGGTGAACCAGTACCCGAGTCAGGATCTGGCGGTACGTCATGATGTCGGGGCCAGCGAGTTCGAAGACCGGGTGTGCGGGCGGGGTGGCGGCGAACAGCCTGGCCACGGCGCGGGCGACATCGGCCACGTGCACCGGCTGCAGGCGGGTCTCTCCGCGGCCGAACAGGGGGATCACCGGCAGGCGCGCAAGGCCGGCCAGGTTGCGCAGGAAGGCATCATGCGGGCCGAAGAGCACGCTGGGACGCACGATCAAGGCGTCGGGGAACGCGCGGATCACGGCCGACTCGCCTTCGGCCCTGGCGCGTATGTAGGCGGAGCGCGACTGGCTGTCGGCCCCGATCCCGGAGATCTGCACGACTCTCGCCAGGCCCGCGGCGCGCGCCGATCGGGCGAGACGCGCAGCGCCTTCCACGTGGATGGTGGTGAAGCGGAGGTCGCGGTGTTCCACATACAGGCTGACCGCGTTCACCACGCCGCTGGCCCCCTCCAGGGCCCGGGTGACGGCGGCATCGTCACGGATATCGGCGCTGCAGTGCTCCACCTGGGCATGTTGTTCCAGCGCGGCGGGTAACGCCGCCCGGCGCGAAGCAATCCACACGGGGTGTCCGGCGTC
The DNA here is from genome assembly GCF_000381185.1 of Thioalkalivibrio sp. ALMg13-2. Lineage (NCBI taxonomy): Bacteria > Pseudomonadati > Pseudomonadota > Gammaproteobacteria > Chromatiales > Ectothiorhodospiraceae > Thioalkalivibrio > Thioalkalivibrio sp. ALMg13-2. Next base: position 12,527 of record NZ_KB906132.1, read on the forward strand.
GATCAGCTCGTGCACGATCGCGCTGCCGAGAAAGCCGGTGCCACCAAATACCGTGATCAGGTCCGGGCGCATGGCGAGCCCCCTTTGTGCGCTCTAGGTTGGCGCCAGATGTGGGGTGTCAATGATCAGTCGTCCAGGTACTGGGTGAGACCGGGCAGAAGTACGAAATGTCCCGGGCCGGCGTGGATTCAAGGGCTGTGTGTGCCTTTTGGGAACGGTCAGGCGTCCAGTCAGCGCGTGCGTCGACATCCGGCCAGCTGCCCGGCCCAGGCATCAAGCAGCCGCTGACGCACACCGGCGTCGTCGCCGCGCCGCAGCTCCTCGCGGCTAGCGGCGAAGGTTTGGGTCATCCAGCCGTCCTCGGCGGCGCATTCGACCCGAATCTCCCAGCCATCGTCGTGCGGCTCGACATCGAACGTGTAGGTCGCCAAATGCAGTTCCTCCAGCAGGCCGCTGACCATCTCCCGCGCCCGGGAGAACTCCTCGACGGATAACGTCATCGTGTCGTCCCTCATGTTGCCGTGCAGCCACTGTTCGAAGCGGCGGATGGAGTGCTCGAACTCCGAGCGGTAGTGCGCTGCCGGGGGGTGATTGCCCGCACCGGCCAGCGCTTCGCGGTAGATGTTCAATGTGCGCTCGACCCATTCCCGCGTGGCGGCCTCGCCGTCACGCTTGATCAGGAAGCGGATGCGTTGCAGTTCGTCGGTCACGGTCTGCTCTGGAACGGGGCTTGTATCTGCCATGATGTAGGGTATTGCGTGCGCCTCTGCAACCGGTGGCCCTTCGAGGCGAGTCCGTTATGGGCCGCCGGAGCGGGCGGGACCGCTGCGGGTGGGGCCCGCCCCGAGTGCGCTCCGGGTTGGCGAGGCCTGGGCGGACACCAGTGGAACTGTGAAACGCCGCGGCGCGAGAGGCGGCAGACCGGGAAGCGGATGCAGGAGCGTCTTTCACACGTGGTGGGTTTCGATGATGCGCCGTTCGCGCGGCCACATCGGGGTGATGTGCTGGTGGTCGGTGCGGTATTCGCCGGCATGCGGCTGGACGGTGTGATCTCGACGCGGGTGCGCCGTGACGGAGCCAACGCCACCGCGCGTCTGGTCGAATGCGTGCTGGACAGTCCGTTTGCACCGCAACTGCACGCGATCCTGTTGCAGGGGATCACCCTGGCCGGATTCAACGTGGTGGACCTGCCGGCGCTGCACGCGCGCACCGGGTTACCGATCCTCGCGGTGGCGCGCCACGCACCGGATCTGCCCGCGATTCGTCGCGCGCTGCTCGGGCCTGTTCCAGGGGGCGTGCGCAAGTGGCGACTGATCGAGGCCGCCGGCGTCATGGAACCGCTGGCGGGGTTGTACGTGCAGCGCTGCGGGCTGAGTCCCGAGGCGGCGCAGAGGCTCCTGGAAGACCAGCGCGTCCATAGCCGGTTGCCGGAACCACTGCGGGTGGCGCACTTGATCGCAGGCGGGGTGGCGACCGGGGCGAGTCGTCACCGTCCGTGACCGGGGGCGCGAGCCGTCCGGGAACGGGCGGACATTGGGCCGCCCGCTTTCCGCACGCGACTCCACTGCATGAGTGCAGGCGAGATTGGGGCACCCTCCGGATAGGGCGTCAGGCCTGTGGCTACACTCGTTGCAGGCAAGCCTGAAGGAGGTCTCGATGGCCTGTGCGTATGTCGGGACGTCCGGCTGGAACTACCGGGCGTGGAAGGACGACTTCTACCGCGGGGTTCCACAGCGCGAGTGGCTCGCCCACTGTGCGCGGCATTTCAGCGGGCTGGAGATCAATGCCACCTTTTACCGCCTGCCCGCGAGTACGACTGTGCAGCGATGGGCGGAGCAGACGCCGCCGGATTTCGGCTTCGCGATCAAGGGCAGCCGGTTCGTCACGCATATCCACCGACTGAAGGACGCTGGGGACTCGGTTCGGCTGCTGCGCGACCGCATGCAACCGATGGGGAGCCGGCTGCGGGCGGTCGTGTGGCAATTGCCGCCGAACTTCGCGGTGAACCAGGAGCGTCTGGAGGCGTTCACCAACGCGCTGGGCTTCTGGCCGGAGGTGCTGTCGCCTTCCCGTAAATTCGGTCCATTGAAAACTGGAGGTCTCCGGGCACACTAGAGCCAAAGGAGGCCGAGATGCGCAAGAGTCGGTTTACGG
>NZ_KB906133.1:0-13318 GCF_000381185.1 Thioalkalivibrio sp. ALMg13-2
AAACACGGCGGCAAGAAAAGCCTGTACTCGCGCAGCACCTACGACGAAGCCACCTTCTGGCAGAACTACGACCGCGCGGCCTACGAGGCCCTCAAGCGCGAATGCGATCCCGAAGGACGCTTTCCGGGACTCTATGAAAAGGCGGTGAAACGGGGCTGAGGCCGGTTTTTCCTCCAGGCTGAAAATCCTTGTCCACCCCGGCTGATTGCGCGCCGGGAAATCGCGGAGACCGGCAAGATCGCGATCGACGGTGAATGCCCCGTCGCGCGTCCTGGTTGTCGTGGTCCGACCGCATCAAAGTAGTTGGCGCTTTTGGGCCCCACCCTGGGGCTGCCCGCGCCGGGTAGCGGCATCGCGGGTTCGGTGTGCGGTATCGAACAGACGGTGAACGCGCATGGGTCCAATATGGCTTAAGAGGCTATGGCTATTGTGACCGGTATCGGGGCGATGGCTCTGTGTCAGAAACCGGCACGCCGGCGATGGGTTGCGAACCCGTAGGTTGGAGGTCGAGCCTATTACGGAGTCCATACATGGATCCAGAAGTACTGCACCAAGAAACAACCGGTGATCCTCGAGCGTTACAGCGGGCACTGTCCGCTTATCGTGCTCCGCGCCTCGCCCGCAGCGTCTTCGAACTGCTTGTTACGGTGATCCCGTTCGGCCTTTTCTGGTTTTTGACCTGGGCAAGCGTGAGCGCTGGCTACTGGCTCGGTCTGCTGCTGGTGATACCCGCCGCTGGATTTCTCGTGCGGGTATTCATGATCCAGCATGACTGCGGCCACGGCTCCTTCTTTCCGTCCCGGCGCGCCAACGACTGGGTGGGACGGGCCCTGGGGGTGTTGACGCTCACGCCCTACGACCTCTGGCGCCACACCCACGCCCTCCATCACGCGCACTCTGGCAACCTGGATCGCGCTGACGAGGGGGGCATCGACACCTTGAGTGTGCGTGAATACCAGGCCCAGCCCCGGATGCAGCGTCTTCGGTACCGGCTGTACCGCCACCCGCTGATCCTGTTCGGCCTGGGGCCGGTCTACCTGTTCATGTTGCAGAACCGCGTACCCGTCGGGTTCATGCGCGCGGGATGGATGCCGTGGCTGAGCACCATGGGTACGAATGCGGCCATCGTGCTGGTCGTCATTGCGATGATGTCGCTGGTGGGGGTGGGAACCTTTCTTCTGGTGCACCTGCCGATCGCGATTCTGGCTTCTTCCATCGGCGTCTGGCTGTTCTATGTGCAGCACCAGTTCGAGAATACGCGCTGGGCGCACGACGAGGAGTGGTCCTTCCGCGAAGCCGCGCTCTATGGGAGCTCCTACTATGATCTGCCGGCTCCGTTGCGCTGGATGACCGCGAATATCGGGGTACACCACGTCCATCATCTCGCCAGCCGCATCCCGTTCTACCGGTTGCCCGAGGTGCTGAAGGATTTCCCGCAGCTTCGCGAGATTAGTCGTCTCACGCTGCGGCAAAGTCTCCATTGCGCACGACTCGCCCTGTGGGACGAGGAGCGCCGGCGTCTGGTCCCCTTCGAGCACGCGAACGCGGAGACGACTCCGGTGCGCGCGTGAGCGCGAAGAGCGAGTTTTCCGGCAGGGAATAGGTCGCCCGCGCTCGACTTGTCAGTCAGGCGCGGAAGATAGGCGTGCAAGCGCGATACAGGCAAATCCTGCGTGCGTGGCTCGGGCTGCACCCCTGTCTGGCAGATGGCTCGTTCGATGAGGTATTCGCGAGGCTTGATCACAAGGCGGCCACGGAAGCTCTGGAGCCTAAAGCGAAACCTGATTAGCACGGATGCTCCGCAGGCTTACTCTGTGAGCCACCACCGGGCGTAGTCTGGACCTCCGCCCAGAACGGAGCGCAGCAGCATGGCCCAGAATCGGAATCAGTTTCAGGCAGGAATGTCGATGCCCGAGTTCATCGCCCAGTACGGCACCGAGGCACAATGCGCAGCGGCGCTGGAGCAGACCCGCTGGCCCGATGGCTTTCGCTGCCCGCGCTGCGGTAGCGCGGCGCACGGCGCACGGCGCACGGCGTGATTAAGGCTGTCCGCGGGTCGGAGAACAAGGTCCCGTTCGTGGCCGCGGTGTTGCTGACCGAGGACGAACACCCGCTGCGCGTGAAGCTGTCCCCGGTTCCGGGTTTCACCTTCCGAGCCTTGTGGGACTGGTCGCGCCAGAGCTTGGCGCCGGGTTGCACCGTATACTCCGACGGTCTGGCCCGCTTCAACGCGGTCACCATGGTCGACTGCGCGCACCAGCCCACCGTGGTCGGCGGCCGCAAGCCGAAGGACCTGCCGGAGTTTCAGTGGATCAACACCGTGCTCGGCAATCTGAAGACCAGTCTGAGCGGGACCTACCACGCCTTTGCCTCCTCCAATAATGCGGCCCGCTACCTGGCTGCGTTCGCCTACCGGTTCAACCGACGCTTCGACCCGGCCACGTTGCCGCAGCGCTTGCTGATTGCTGTGGTGCACTGCGGTCGGCGGCCGGAACGCGAATTACGGTTTGGGGAGCATTCGTGCTAATGAGGTGTTGGATTGTATTCCATCCTGCGAGGTCGACCATGCTGAGCCGTCTCTACAATCTCTGGGCAACCCTGCGGACCGGCTTTTGGTTTGTGCCCACGCTCATGGCTGTCGGCGCGGTCGGGCTGGCTGTCATAGCCCTTAACCTTGATGCCGGCCTGCCGGAGGAGGAGGCCCGAAAGTTTTGGCTCCACAGCGGCGGGCCGGAGGACGCCCGCAATTTGCTGTCGACCGTCTTTTCCTCAATGGTCACGATGGCGACACTCGTAATATCGATCACCATGGTGGTGTTGACGCTAGCCGCCAGTCAACTTGGACCACGACTGGTAGGCAACTTCATGGGCGATCTCCGCACACAGATCGTGTTCGGCACCTTCCTCATGACCATCATTTATTGCCTGCTAGTGCTTCGCACCCTCGACAGCGAATTCGACATTTCCGCGGTGCCGCACATTGCGATCACGATCGGCACTGCGCTCGCCCTCATCAACCTGTTCGCGCTGCTGTTTTTTATCCACATTTTAGCTCGGTCGATCATTTCCGATACAGCGATCCGACGTGTCAACAGAGATCTCCGCGATTCGATTTCACGCCTTCTGCCGGCGAAGGACGAAGGTCAACCGCCCGTTGAGCGGCCGAAGGCGGATGACGTGCTGCCGGCCGACTTCGATGAACATGCGGCTTCTTTGTGGCTATCCGAAGAAGGCTATGTGCAGGCGATCAAGTATGCGCACCTAGTGGAAATCGCCTGCCGGCACAAGGCGGTGGTCCGCCTGGACTTCCGTGCCGGTGATTTCGTCATGCGAGGATCGCACAAGGCCAGTATCTATCCCGGGCGCCTGCCCGAGCCGGGTCTGGTGACCGAAATCGAAGGCGCGATCCTGGTCGGCGAAGATCGCACGGAGGTTCAGGATCTGGAGTTCTCGATCCGCCACCTGGTCGAAATCGCCGTGCGCGCGCTTTCGTCGGGCATCAACGATCCCTTCACCGCCACTGCCGTTATCGATCGCTTGGGCGCTGCGCTCGGCGAACTGATGCGGCGGGAACTCCAGCCCGAGGTGTTTTGCGATGAGGCCGGCGTGGTGCGCGTGGTTGGCCGAGCGCCGAGCTTCCGTGATTTCATGGACGTCGCTTTCCACCAGATCCGCCGAGCCGGAGCTACCCACCCCGCGGTCATCATCCATATGCGCAACACCATTGCGCGGCTTGCGGTCAACGTCCGCCTGTCCAGCCAACGCGACGCTTTGTACGATCACGCCGTCATCATCGCCGAAGCCGGCCGCTGCGGGGCGTCGGGAGCCTCCGACATGGCCGACATCGAGGGCAGCTATCAGGCGGCTCAAATGGCGTTAAAGTAAAACGCATAGCCTAGGGCCGCACCGGATGATCAGGCAACCCGGCAGCAGTACCCCGGTTCTATAGCGACCCCGACGACCGACCCGCCAACTGCGCTACTTATCTGGGCTGAGATCGATATCTCTCCATCCCCACACGAGCATTGCAGAAACTGCTGAGAGATGATCCCTTGGCAAAGTACGCGGCCGCGTCTCTTAAAAAATCCCGTTCCTTGGTCACCCGGGCCAGGTCGCGCCTCAGACGCGCGACCTCCTCATTCCTTGGCGCCCCGGTACCGGAAAAGGCCTTGCTGGCCCCGGCCTCCGCCTCCCGAACCCAGCGGGTCAGCAGGTTCGGACTCATACCCAGCTCCAGGGCAATCTGCCGGCAGCTTGTGTCCGATCGACGGACCAACTCCACCGCTTCCCGCTTTTATTCGGGGGTGTAACGTTTACGTTTCGACATGAACATTCCTTCGGCCCAGTATGGGCCTCCTCGTAAGTGTCCGCGTTAACGGGGTAGAACCCGTTCGAAGAACGCTGTAAATCCAGACGGTTCGTGATCGATTCGGAACTCGTCCAGCACATGTCCCGTACCATCGCCGACCGCCACTTGGTGGAAACGACTGCCGACATCCACGGCTACAAGAAGAGGGGTATCCATAGCGGTGACCTCCAGGCAAGATCCGACGCCAAAACTCATCCGGCGTCTCGTCTACCTTTCAGCCATCACTCCAGAAGAGTGGGCACCATCCACGTGGGACGCTCCGGATGATGCAGGGGCGGCGAAGGCGGCATTTCAGAACCGAGCACGTCCAAGCGGAGTGCGGACCCCACAAGCCACACCTCCGCCGCCGTCTCGAGTCTAGAACACCTCAACACCCTTCGCCGGCCTGCGAAATCCAAAGGTAGACCCTGGTTTTTTCTTCTGGGGGTCAATCTGGAGGACGCGACGGCCAATGCGGTCGACGTGCGGGTGGCGCGGCTGCGCCAGAAGCTGCGCCAGGTGGGGGTCGAGGGGCCGGCTATCCGCTCCATACGCAAGTACGGTTATGAGATGATCATGCCCGCCGTGCTCACGGAATAGGCTGCAGCGGCGCGAATCGTCCGGCAGGGACGGGCGTTTTTCCTGGTGGCGGTGGCTGCGGCCCCTCCCGATCGTGCGCGGATGCGTTCGAGGTGCGCCCACCGGGACGACCGCGACTTTCTCGGGCGGAAATGTCCCGGCGGGTTGCCGTCAGTCGACGGAGAAGCTTTCCCCGCAGCCGCAGGCGGCGGTGACGTTCGGATTGTTGAATACGATTTGCCGGGTCAGGCCCTCGGCCTTGAAATCGATCTCCATGCCGCGCACGAACTCGAAGCTTTTCGGGTCGACATGAATCGCGAGTCGGTCATCAGGGTGAAAGACCAGGTCGTCGGGGCGCGCCTCGTAAACCAGGTCCACTACGTACATCCAGCCCGAGCAGCCGGTCCGTTTGATCTCGATTCGGAATCCGCTGGCCTTCGGGTCGGTCTGCATCTGGCCGAGGATGTGTTCCACTGCGCGGTCGGTGGCGCGCAGGTGGTCACCGGGGACCACGTCGACGGGCGTGTTTGGCGTTTGGTCGAGCGCTGATGACATGGCGATCGCTCCTTGTTTAATGGTTTGCGCCAACGTGTGATCGGCGCTTTGGATAGCAGCGGGCGTCAGGTTCCGGTTCAATCCCAGCGGTCATCGCGGACCTGAACCGTTCCGTGGTGGACGCGTACGGGAAAACAGGTGAGGGGCTCCACGGCGGGTGCGCTCAGGGCCCGGCCATCACGCAGACAGAACTCCGCACCATGATGCGGGCAGGTCAGCCGGTCACCTTCGATCTTGCCATCGGCGATCGGATATTCCTCGTGGGAGCACAGATCCTCGATGGCGTAGAAAGCCCCTTCCACGTTGAACACTGCGATGGGTACGTCGTCGACGTCCACGATACGGTACTGTCCCGGCTCGATGGTTGTGGCCGGGGCAACATCCACCCAGTCACTCATCAGAACATCCCGGTCTCGAGGCGTGCGGCCTCGCTCATGCGCGAGGCGTCCCATGGCGGATCGAAGACCATCTCGACCGAGGCCTGGGTCACGGTCGGGATCTCCATTACCCGTTTCCGGACATCATTGGCGAGCGTGTCGCCCATGCCACAGCCCGGGGCGGTCAGGGTCATCTCGATCCATACTCGGCGCATGCCGTCGCTCAGGTTCTCGACCTCGCAGCGATAGATTAGTCCGAGTTCAACGATGTTGATCGGGATCTCGGGGTCATAACAGCTGCGTATCTGCTCCCAGACCAGATGTTCGACGTCGGCGTCCGTGGCGTTCTGGGGCAGCTGCGGCGGGGGCAGGGGCGTCTTCCCCAGCGCGTCGGCATCCTGGCCGCTGATACGGAACATGCGGCCCTGGGCGGTGACGGTGAATGATCCGCCCAGGGCCTGCACCAGTGCCAGCTTGCTGCCTTCGCCGATCATGACCTGGTGGCCGGCCGGCACGGCGACCGCCAGCGTGTCGCGTTCCAGAGTGATGATTTCCTGTGTCTGCATGAAAGAATCCTCCCGAAGGGAACTCACTGGCCGATAGAGTCTTCGATCGTCCCCGGAAGTCGTTGGGACAGGCGGTCGCGCATGGCCTCGCGTACGGGCTCGAGCGCGATCCGCTCGAGGACCTGCTCGGCGAAGGCATGAACCAGCATGGCGCGCGCGGTCTCGCGGGGGATGCCGCGACTGGCAAGGTAGTACAGGGCCTCCGCGTCCAGCTGGCCGACGGTCGCGCCATGGGCGGCCTTGACGTCATCGGCGTAGATTTCGAGTTCCGGCTTGGTATCGATCTCGGCTTTGTCCGACAACAGCAGGTTGGCACTGTGCTGCTCGGCCTCCGTCTTCTGTGCGCCTTCCTGAATCAGCACCCGGCCCTTGAAAACACCCCTGCCATGGCCCTGGGCGATACCACGGTATTCTTCCCTGCTCCGGGTATGCGGTACCGAGTGATGCACGCGGGTATGCGTATCGACATGCTGTCGTCCGCTTACCAGGAAGAGTCCATTGAGGTGGACCTCGGAGCCGGGTTCGATCATGTCGATGTTCAGGTCATGACGAACCAGCCGCCCTCCCATATTCACGTTGTGTGATGTGACGACGCTGTCGCGGTGTTGGCGCACGAACACGTTCCCGACGTGGTAGGCCGTGTCGCTATGATCTTGTAGCAGGTAATGCTGTACCTGCGCCCCGGCGTGCGCCACGATTTCGGTCACCACGTTGGTGAAACCGCGCGCGCCTTCGGCGTCCACGTAATGCTCGATCACCGTGGCAGCGGCCTGCTCCTCGGCGATGATCAGAATACGCGGATGGCACCAGAGCGCCTCGCTTGCCGCATTGCCGTACAGCAAGAGCTGAAGCGGGCGTTCGAGCGTTACGCCTCTGGCCAGATGGATCAGGACGCCATCGGTCAGGAAGGCCGTGTTCAGCGTTGGGAATGGCGAGAACCAGTCGTGTGCAACGGCATCCAGGTGCGGCTCTAGTTGATCCGGATTTTTCTGGATCGCGCTGTTGAGGCCGTGGATCTGTACTCCCGCCGGCAGGGGGTCCAGCTCCGACAGATCCGACCGCAGGTGCCCGTCCTCGAATACCAGTTGGATCGGTCCGAGTCCGCGGTGGGTGTGCCCGGCGACGGTCGCGGCATCGAGGCTGTCGCGCCGCCCAGCTGCGGCGAACGCCTTGTTGGTAAGCGGGCGTACGTTGGTGTATTTCCATTCTTCGTCGCGAGGGTCGGGGAAGCCCGTTTCGACGAATCGGCGGGCCGCCGCCCGCCGCCTTTCCAGAAGCCATTGGGGAAGGTGGGGCAGGAGCGCATCGTCGAGTTGCTCTGCCTGTAGGGTGTAGTGGTTTTCCTGGCTGATCGCGCTCATGCGGCCTCCTCGATGATCCCCTGATATCCATCGCGTTCAAGCTCTTCAGCCAGGGTTTTGTCACCGGACTTGATAATCCGACCGCCGGAGAGCACGTGCACATAGTCGGGTTCGATGTGGCTGAGCAGTCGCTGGTAATGCGTGACCAGGACGATCGCGCGTTCCGCGGAGCGGAGATGGTTCACCCCTTCGGAGACGATCTTGAGCGCATCAATGTCGAGGCCCGAATCGGTCTCGTCGAGAAGGGCCAGTCGGGGTTCGAGTACCAGCATCTGCAGGATCTCGTTGCGCTTTTTTTCGCCGCCGGAGAACCCCGAGTTGACCGCTCGGTGTAGAAAACTCTCATCCATCTGCATCATTTTCATCTTCTCGCGCACCATGCTCAGAAACTGGAAGGTGTCCGCTTCTGGCTCGCCTCGGTGTTTGCGCTGGGCGTTGTAGGCCTCCTTGAGCAGGTAGATATTCTTCACGCCGGGGATCTCTACCGGGTACTGAAAGCCCAGTAGCAGTCCCTCGCGCGCCCGGACTTCGGGCTCCATTTCCAGCAGGTTGACCCCCTGATAGGTCGCGGAACCCGCGGTGATGTCGTAGCCATCACGCCCCCCGAGCACTTGGCAAAGGGTGCTCTTGCCAGAGCCGTTGGGGCCCATGATCGCGTGCACCTCGCCCGGCTTAACCTCGAGGTTGATGCCTTTGAGGATCTCTTTACCGTCGATGTCTGCCTTGAGGTTCTCGATCTTCAGCATGTGGTGTTCTCCCAGGAATCCGATTGTTGAATAGGCGGGGCCATCAGGCCCGAGCGGGCATATGTTCCAGTGCAAGCTCCCGGATGCGGAACATCAGGGCCTCCATGCCGGCTCGGCGGGTGGGGCTGAGCGCCTCATCGATACCGATCTGACCGAACATTTCATAAGGATCGGTCTGGAGGACGCCCTCCGGCGTCTTGTCGCGAAACGGCAGCAGCATCAAAGCCATCAAGCCGCGTACCATCGAGGTTTCGGCATCGGCGTGGAATATCAGCCGGGGTGGGTCTTGATCGTCCAGGTGAGCGGTCAGCCACGCCTTGGTGTTGCAGTCTTTTATGCGATGGGGCTCGGTTCGCGCTTCGTCCGGCAAGGCGGGCATCTTGCTGCCGAGGTCCTCGATCATCTTGAACCGGTCATCCCAGTCCGGAAGCATCTCGAAGGCCGTCATCAGTTCCTGCTCGTTCATGTCGTTTGGTCCTCGCGGTTTGTGCATGGCGCGCCGTGCGGCTCTGATCTGGTGGGTGGCTCAGCCGACTGCACCTTCCAGAGAAACGGCAAGCAATGCTTCGGCCTCGGTTGCGAACTCCATGGGAAGTTCGCCGAAGACTTCCTTGCAGAAGCCGTTGACGATCATGTTGACGGCGTCTTCCTCCGACAGGCCCCGCTGCTTCAGGTAGAAGATCTGGTCGTCGCTAACGGTCGACGTGGTCGCCTCGTGCTCGATTTGAGCGCTCGGGTTCTTGGCCTCGATATAGGGGTAGGTGTGAGCACCACAGGTGGATCCGAGGAGGAGAGAGTCGCACTGGGTGTAGTTCCGTGCGTTTTCGGCTCCGGGTGTCATCCGCACGAGACCGCGGTAGGCATTGTTGGCGCGACCGGCCGAGATGCCCTTGGAGATGATGGTGCTGCGCGTGTTGCGACCGATGTGGATCATCTTGGTCCCACTGTCGATCTGCTGAAAGTTGTTGCCGACGGCGACGGAGTAGAATTCGCCCACCGAATTGTGGCCGGTGAGCACACAACTGGGGTACTTCCAGGTGATCGCCGACCCGGCCTCGACCTGGGTCCAGGCGATCTTGCTGTTATCGCCACGGCACTCGCCGCGCTTGGTGACGAAGTTGTAGATGCCGCCTTTGCCTTCCTCGTCGCCTGGATACCAGTTCTGTACGGTGGAGTACTTGATCTCGGCATCTTTTTCGGCGACCAGCTCGACCACGGCGGCATGCAGCTGGTTCTCGTCTCGCTGGGGCGCGGTGCAGCCCTCCAGGTAACTCACGTGGGAGCCTTCCTCGGCAATGATCAGGGTCCGTTCGAACTGCCCGGTGTCCATGGCATTGATCCGGAAGTAGGTGGACAGCTCCATCGGGCAACGCACGCCCTTGGGGATGTACACAAACGAACCGTCAGAGAACACAGCGGAATTCAGCGCGGCGAAGTAGTTGTCGTTGCGTGGCACGACGGTCCCGAGATACTTCTTGATGAGTTCGGGATGGTTCTGCAATGCCTCGGAGAAGGAGCAGAAGATCACGCCCGCCTCGGCAAGCTTCTCCTTGAAGGTGGTTGTGACCGAGACGCTGTCGAATACGGCATCCACGGCGACACCAGCCAGACGCGCCCTCTCGTGCAGCGGGATACCGAGCTTTTCGTACGTCTCGAGCAGCTTGGGATCGACTTCGTCCAGGCTTTGCGGGGCATCGTCTTTCGACTTGGGGGCCGCGAAGTAGGAGATGGCCTGAAAGTCGATCTTTGGATAATGGACATGTGCCCAGTTGGGCTCGCGCATCTCCAGCCAGTCGCGGTATGCGGCAAGGCGCCAGTCCAGCATGAACTGCGGCTCGCGCTTCTTGCGCGAGATCGCGCGGACCACATCCTCGTCGAGGCCGGGCGGCAGGATGTCCTGATCAATGTCGGTCGAAAACCCCCACTTGTAGTCGCGCTTGACGAGTTGCTCGATGTCTTTCGGCTCTGTCGACATGCCTCTACTCCGTTTTTCGGGTTTGCGGGATCCCCGGGGCTCTCGGGCCCCGTGGGTTGGAATCCCGACGAAAAGCCATGGGGCCCTTGAGCAGAGCCGGACAAGACTGCTACCGGCCACCTCGCGGGCTTTGCTCCTCTTCGATCCGTGCAAGTTGCCTCACTGGCTCCCGGACCTCGTCGGTGCGAACGGGCGAACGGCCCAATCGACACCTGTGTTAGGTCACGCTAATGAAATTCCTGAGTGTTTCAATAAGGTATTCGGCGCGCAGGGACTCTTAGCCCTGCAACCTGCGAGGAACTCCAACGGCAGCACGGGTCTGTAGCCTTGTCCGCGAGATCCTGCGAAGCCCTTGGAACAGGTGCCTGTGGACTTCGTGCTTCCTCCGCTTCTCGTTCTGTCGGCGAACGCCCGTAACACCGTCAAGTCCTTTTCGGATGCCGACAGAGCCGTCCCTTGCGAACGTGTTTCACGGGTCTGTATGGTCGAGCGAAGGTGATGTGAACGATTGTGTAGGAGAGGGAAATGGCGGGAGTGACTTCGTATCGTGTGGAAATGCCCATGATCGCAGAAGGAATCGACCTACCGTTCGACGGGTAAGGTGGTTCGGCGGAGCTCCTGCAGGAGGCTTTGCATGCCGTGCGCGTGCACATGAACCTGGAGGTGGCGTTCATATCGGAAATACGCAATGGGTGTCGAACCTTTCGGTTCGTGGACGAGGAAGAGGGTGCACCGAAACTTCACGTAGGCGACTCGGACCCGGTCGAGCTGAGCTACTGCCAGCGGGTCATCGATGGCCGATTACCCGGCTTGCTCCACAATGCGGTGGAGAACCCTGTGGCTGCAGAGCTGCAAGCGACATTCGACTTGCCCGTCGGCGCACACCTCAGTGTTCCGATTCGGTTCTCGGACGGCCAGGTGTATGGAACGCTTTGCGTGTTCGACCGCAAGGCGGATACATCCCTTACCGAGCGCGACCTGGGGTTGATGCGTGTGTTCGGCGATTTCGTCGGCAATCAACTGGAACGGGAACAGAGGCGCAGGCAGCAGCGCGACGAACATCGTGGACGAATCCAGCGCGTCCTTGATGACGAGCTGTTCTCGATCGCCTTGCAGCCGATCTGCAATATCGAGCAGGATGAGACCGTCGGTTACGAGGCCCTGGCGCGCTTTGGGGCGGAGCCACAGCAAGGTCCGGATCGGTGGCTGGAAGATGCTGAACGGGTCGGTCTGAGAGAAGATCTCGAACTGGCCCTATTGAAGAAAGCGCTAGCACTTCTGGAGATCCTGCCCGACAGATACTACATCTCGTTGAACGCTTCGCCGGATGTGATTCGCTCCGGACGGTTCCATCAGCTTTTGCGGAGCCAGCCCTTGAACCGCGTCATGCTCGAAGTGACGGAACATGCCGTCGTCGAAGACTACGATGTGCTGGGTGACGCTCTGTCTGATCTGCGCGCCGACGGTTTGCGACTGGCCATTGACGACGCCGGGGCCGGCTACGCGAGCTTTCGTCACATCATTCGCCTGCGTCCCAACGTTATCAAGCTGGACCGAAGCCTCGTTCAGGGTGTTTCGGTCAATAGCGGGCTGAGGGCATTGGCCATGGCCCTGATCCGGTTTGCAGAGGAGACAGGCGGCAAGATCGTAGCCGAAGGTGTCGAGACCGAGCACGATCTTGACGTGCTGCGTGAAATCGGCGTCTACAAGGTGCAGGGGTACTTGATCGGTCGGCCTAAAGCGATCAAGGAATACGACTTCACGACCTGACCTATGGAGTTGCCGGTTCTTGCCGGTCGTTTGACATCGCTGGTCATCGCTCATGGCCCCCTTTCATCAACGTGCCTTGGGTCGGATGCGGTTCGTCCGCGCAGCGAGTCGGTGATCCAGGACGTCGACATCCCGATCGCCAGCGCCGCGGCGTTTCTGGAAGAGTTCGAGGCCGAAATCGGTATCCGTCCGGTGTGGATCTGCCCGTTTGTCGTGCCCGAGGCCGGGTTCTCGTTGTTCCAGCTGCGTAGCGATACCGCGTACATCAACTTCGGCTTCTGGGACATGGTCCGCTCCAGCGCGCCCGATGGTTATTACAACGCTCGGGTCGAGGCACTGGTCGCGAAACACGGCGGCAAGAAAAGCCTGTACTCGCGCAGCACCTACGACGAAGCCACCTTCTGGCAGAACTACGACCGCGCGGCCTACGAGGCCCTCAAACGCGAATGCGATCCCGAAGGACGCTTTCCGGGGCTCTATGAAAAGGCGGTGAAACGGGGCTGAGGCCGGTTTTTCCTCCAGGCTCAAAATCCTTGTTCACGCCGGCTGATTGCGCGCCGGGGAGTCGAGTGTACCGGGAAGTTCGTGATCGACTCGTGGGAGAGCCGTCGGAACGCACGGTCCTTTTTAACTTGTTGCGTAATGCTGTATTTGGTCGGACGCTTACAGAAGGCCATACTGGGCCAAAGATGTGTTCAAGTCGAAGGGAATCGGTACAGTCCCGAAAACAAGCGGGGAGCAGTGGCTCTGATCCGGCGAGCAGGCACCGGCCGCCACTAGTGTCCTTTAACAAAAGTTCATCGACTCCGTGACTGTCCCCCTGTATCCTGATAACAGGCACTCGGGAGGCGACCGGAATGGGACGACCGATCAAGACGTTGACGATCAGCGAAGCCGAACGCGACGAGCTCGAGAGCTGGCTGCGGCGGCGCCAGATGCCCGCGGCGGAACAACAGCGCGCGCGCATGATTCTGCTGAGCACGCGAGGCCTGAAGGCTTCGGAGATTGGCGCGCGGGTTGGCGTCTCGGCGGAGACGGTGA
>NZ_KB906134.1:0-12305 GCF_000381185.1 Thioalkalivibrio sp. ALMg13-2
AGGCGTCGGCGGTTGAACCCCAGGATCAGTGTCTTCGGGCCAGGGCATGAGAGGCCGGTGAGGAGAACCCCTGGCGCTCCTATGAGGTGCGCCCTTCCCCGGAAGGGCCGACCCTCGACTGTAGAGAAGGGCAGCTCCGCGACGAAGTGAAGTCCGGTCGGTAACCAACCCACGTATATCAGAGTGATCCACCGTCGCAATTCGCTTCTCGTGCCCTGACCCGAAGACATTGAAACAAGGAGGCCTCTATCGAACGCTATAGCCAACCGTTGACAGGTCAATCCATATCAGGAGCCCAGCCCCTTCGGGCGATCGGGCCTGTCCAACGCCGCAATCGTCGAGGGGCTCGGCTCCTACAGGTCCGGAGCCGCCGCCCAACCGGCGTCCTGGCCGCAGCGAAACGTTTAACCGTGAAGAACTGATCTGCCTCCGTCGTTCTTGCGCGCAGGACGAGTGCGTGTCACCTTCTATTGGGCCGTGGCATGAGGAACGATTGATGGCACATCAAGACAACGAAGTCCAGGTAGGGGCTCAGGGCCGCGTCGTCATTCCCGCGGGGCTGCGCAAGACGCTCAAGCTACAACCCGGCGACCGCTTGGTCGCGCGCCTGGTCGGCGAGAGCCTGGTGCTGGAACGGCGTGAACTGGTCGAGAGACGGTTGCGCGACCGGTTCAAGCACATCCCCAGGGACGTCAGCCTTGTGGATGAACTGATTGACGAGCGGCGGTCCGAGGCGACGCGCGAGCGCAAGGTTCCATGACCACGGTACTGGATGCTTCGGCATTGTTGGCCTTTTTGCATGACGAGCCGGGTGGCGACCAGGTGGCACCCATGCTGGATGGCGGCTGCGTCTCGACCGTGAACTGGTCCGAAGTGATGCAGAAATCGCTTCAACGCAAGGTGAACATACAGGGAATGCAGCAGGAATTTGCCGATGTCGGGCTGCTTTTCGAGCCCTTCACTGCGGAACAAGCCGCGTTGGCCGCACAACTCTGGGAGCCTTCCCGGCAGCACGGGCTGTCGATGGCCGACCGGGCGTGTATTGCTTTGGCGATGGATAAGTCGCTCCCTGTACTGACCGCCGACCGAGCGTGGG
Organism: Thioalkalivibrio sp. ALMg13-2; assembly: GCF_000381185.1. Taxonomy (NCBI): domain Bacteria; kingdom Pseudomonadati; phylum Pseudomonadota; class Gammaproteobacteria; order Chromatiales; family Ectothiorhodospiraceae; genus Thioalkalivibrio; species Thioalkalivibrio sp. ALMg13-2. The sequence goes on from NZ_KB906134.1 coordinate 1,097, forward strand.
GTCAGCTGGACTTGGGGATCGCCATTCAGGTGCTGAGGTAAAAGCGCGCAAGCGCATCGACACCCGCGACATGGCGCCGGATGAAGCCGCCCACCGCATCCTGCTAAAGCTGGAAGCGATGGGGTTCATCCTTAACCCATAAACTTGCCCGAAAGTACGAAAGGGCCATATCCCGCCGGAGGAGCCTGTCCGCAGGCGAACGCTCTCGCCTGGGGCTGGCTTTGGCAGGCGCTTCGCCTGGAAGCAGGTTCCCACTGGGCGGCGAAGCCGTGCCGAGGTGTTGCGGCCTGCCTGGCTATCGAAGCCATCGCAGACGTAGGGGCTCCGTTCCTGGATGAACAGGTACTGGACGCGTGCGCGGAAATCGAGAGAAGGTCTGTTACTAAAGGTCTGTTACTAATAGTTGGCCGCCAAGCCAGTAACCGGTTATCCCGCCGGTAACGGAGAGAAGGGCCGGGATGACACGGGCGTTGTGGTTTATGGGTTGCGGGTCGCGCTGTGTCTGACAGTGTTCTTGAGGGTTTCTCCAAACATGTTGCGAATCCATATCGTTGGAAGCGGTCCCCGCACGGGAACCACATTGCTGGCAGAGGCCATGGGCGCATGTTTCGAGATCGACGAGTACTGCGAACATGAGGCGCCTGTATCGCGAGAGCCGGCATTGGGAGCCGAAGTTGCTCTTACCAAAGAGCCGGCGGACATTTCGGTGGTGCGTTGGCCCTTGCAGCTTGATCCGTCATTGCATGTGATCTGTATCGTTCGGGATCCCCGGGATTCGATCGTCAGTGTTCACAGGAGGGCGCCTGATCGGTATTACTCCAACCTTCGCTTCTGGAAGGTGTTTGTTCGCCATTTCCGTTATCTGGAGTCCCATCCCCGTTTCCACGGGGTTCGTTATGAGGACCTGGTCCACAACCCGGACGCGATTCAGGAACGGCTGGAGCGGCGGGTTCCCGGTCTGGTGCGCCGTCATGCTTTCAGTCAATTCCATGAGGTCGCCCGGCCAGGCGAAAAATCGGTGCGCGCCTTGCACCGAATGCGACCCATGGATTCGGCTAGCGTGGGTCACTGGAGAGACCATTTGCCGCGGGTCAAACAGCAAATCCTGGAGCATGGCGAGATCTCCGCAGACCTGGTTCGCTTCGGCTACGAAGCGGATTCCAGCTGGGAAGCGATGCTCGATGGGGTCGAGCCTGGAGGCTTTAAGTCAGTGTTGTCCGCGAAACGAAACTGGCGCATGCGCGCCCGTCGCTCCTTGCGGCTCAGTCGCGCGGTGGCCAATGCGCTTCTCAAGAAGGTTGGGTTGCCTCCAAGAGTGGTGTTCTATCCAATGGACAAGCCACTGGATATCGTCAGACAGCGGAGACGCCGCTGATCTTGCTGGCAATCTACCGTTTCCCTAGCCCGATGCCGGCAGCCCCCGGAGCCGACGGAATGTCGCGTTAATGCGTATCTACCATAAAGTTTTTGCACTGCTCAGCGTCGGGGAAAAACGCCGGGGCGGCCTCGTGCTCGGCATGGTCATCGTTATGGCCATGCTGGAAACCGCTGGCGTCGCCTCGGTTATGCCGTTTTTGACCGTGCTGGGTAATCCCGACGTGGTGCAGACCAATCCCGTGCTCAACGCCGTTTACGAAGGTCTCGGTTTCTCCACGGTGGATGCGTTCATTTTCTCACTGGGCGCGGCTGCCTTCGGGCTCATTCTGTTCTCCGCCTTCTTCCGTTCGCTCACGCACTACGTGATGAACCGCTTCATCGAGATGCGCCGCCACAGCATCGGCAAGCGGCTGCTGGAGACTTACCTGCGCCAGCCGTATGCCTTCTTCCTTGACCGCCACAGCGGCGACATGGCCAAGAACATCCTCTCGGAGGTAGATCAGCTTGTACTGAACGTTTTGCGACCCGGGATGCAGATGGTGGCCTACAGCGTGGTGATCTTCTCGCTGGTCGTCCTGCTGATTGTGGTGGACCCCTGGCTAGCTCTCGGGGTAGCCGTGGTAATTGGCGGCTTGTATGGGCTCATCTTTGGGGCGGTACGCGGCATCCTGGGCCGGGTGGGGCGCGACCGCGCCCGTGCGAACCAGGAGCGTTTCACTGCCGCTAGCGAAGCTTTGGGCGGCATCAAGGACATCAAGCTCCTCGGCCTAGAACACGCCTACCTCTCGCGGTTCGATGGCCCTTCGAACCGTCAGGCCCGTCATCAGGCCACCAGCCACACACTCAGCGAGATCCCCAAGTTCCTCATTGAGGCCGTCGGATTCGGGGGTGTCATCGTGCTCACGCTGGTGCTGGTGGCGACCCAGGGGGGCATGGAAAGCAATGCGTTGGGCAATGTTCTGCCCGTCCTCGGGCTCTACGCCTTTGCCGGCTATCGTATGCTGCCGGCCGCCCAGCGAATTTATGCCGGGATGGCACAACTGCGGTTCGGCGAAGCAGCTGTGGAGAACGTCTACAACGACCTGCACCAGCGTACCGCTCTGGCGGAGTTGCACCTACACGCCCCGCAGCCGCTGGAACCCAGGAGCACGATCCTCCTGGAAAATGTGCATTACACCTACCCGAACGCCGGCCGCCCGGCGCTGCGGGACATCTCTCTGGAGATCCCCGCGGGAAGTTCCGTGGGCATCATCGGGACCACCGGCGCCGGCAAGACCACCCTGGTGGACGTGCTCCTGGGCCTTCTGCGCCCTACCGAGGGCCGCATCGTGGTGGACGGGCGGCCGATCAACGACGACAATCTGCGGGCATGGCAACAGGCGCTTGGCTACGTTCCGCAGGAAATCTTCCTGACCGATAGCAGCGTGGCGGAGAATATCGCTCTTGGCGTGCCGTCCGAGCAGATCGACCGCGAGCAGGTGGAGCACTGTGCGCGCATGGCTCAAGTCCATGACTTCATCGCCCACGATCTGCCGGACGGCTACGACACCATGGTGGGCGAGCGCGGCGTGCGACTTTCGGGCGGGCAGCGCCAGCGTATCGGAATTGCCCGGGCGCTCTACCACGAGCCGTCAGTGCTGGTGTTCGACGAGGCAACCAGCGCGCTGGACCATGAAACGGAAGCGGCAGTGATGGAAGCCGTCTCCGTTCTATCCAGCATGAAGACGATCATCATGATCGCTCACCGTCTGGGCACCGTTTCGGGTTGCGACTGCATCGTCAAACTCGAGCATGGGGCCGTGCATTCGTGCGAAAGACGAGGCACTTCGTCAACGGGTCCGGATGTCCGCCCTCGACAGGCATAAGACGCGCTCCATAAACCATTCCATGAACAGCAAGGGCGCATCCCCATGCACTACAGCTTGCGCAAGAAAGTCCTGGTCACCGGAGGTGCCGGGTTTATTGGGTCCCACCTGTGCAGAGATCTGCTTCAGGAGGGCCACGAAGTCCTGTGTGTGGACAATTTCTTCACGGGGTCGCGCGATAATCTGCGAGATCTCGTACAGCACCCGCTATTCGAAGTCGTCCGGCACGACATTACGCAGCCCCTGTACGTGGAGGCGGACGAGATCTACAACCTGGCGTGCCCGGCGTCTCCGGTGCACTACCGGTTTGATCCAGTGCAAACGACCAAGGTCTGCGTACATGGTGCAATCAATATGCTGGGGCTGGCCAAGCGCACTGGCGCCCGAATCCTCCAGGCGTCTACCAGCGAAGTCTACGGCGACCCGGAAGTGCATCCCCAGAAGGAAGACTACTGGGGGCGCGTGAATCCGATCGGCCCTCGTGCCTGCTATGACGAAGCCAAGCGCTGTGCCGAAACGCTTTTCTTCGACTACCGTCGCCAGCATCGGATGCCGATCAAGGTGGCGCGTATTTTCAATACTTATGGGCCGCGGATGCACCCGCACGACGGCCGTGTGGTTTCCAATTTCGTTGTCCAGGCCTTGCAGGGGCAGCCCCTGACAATCTATGGCAACGGCGAGCAGACGCGCTCCTTTTGCTATGTCGATGACATGGTCAGAGGGCTGAAACAATTGATGCAGACGGACGACGACTTCACGGGGCCAGTTAACCTGGGGAATCCGACGGAAGTGTCCATGCTGGAACTGGCGCGGCAGGTCATCCGGCAGACCGGTTCCAGATCCCCGCTGGTGCACCACGAAGCTCCAGAGGACGATCCGCGACAACGTCAGCCCGATATCGCGATGGCGAGAGCGCAACTGGGGTGGGATCCCGTAACATCCCTGGAAGAAGGCCTGGAGCAGACCATTTCCTGGTTCCGGCAATGGCAGGCTGTGGCCTACGGCTGATCACCAGAGTATCTCGTAAGGAGCATGTGGCATGGCGTCCAGGCTGAATCCACGTGGGTGGGCCAAGGGGATGCTCCTGAAGGGGCTGCGTGCGTTCGAGGACATCGCCTCGGTTCGCCCGGGAGCCCAGGGCGTCGTGCGCTGGATTGATTCGAGCATGGCTGGGTGGGGTGCCGCGGACGCGGATCCGCCATGGACCCGGGAGCAGGCCCAGGCTGGGTGGACCGAGAAAGATCCAGTCGAAAACCCGGGCGTCTTCCATGTCCCGATGGCAGATGTCTGTATGTTCAAACCGCGCGATGACGGGGCGAGAAACACACAGGACCGTCGCGCTGCTGTGCGGGTTCAGCCCTTTCGTCGGATCGCATATCCTGGGGCACCCTACCTCTTGGCGCAAAGAGTCAGAGGCATCGTATCGAAGCGCTACCCGTTTCCGCGTACCGGTGCACATCTGCACGGCCGGGTCGCCTTGCTGGGCAACGAAGTGAGTGACGCGTGCAACTACTACCACTTCTGGATCGATACGGTGGGTGATTTTCTGATGCTTCGTGAGGCCTTTCCGCCCGACCTTCAGCCCGAGCGTTTTCTCATTTCTTACTCGGGGCAGCCGTGGCAAGAGCAAATTCTGGACATGATCGGCATCATGCCTCATCAGGTGATCCCCTATGCCGATTATGAACGGGTGACGGTTGACGAACTGCTCGTCCCCGTTCGCGACAAAGGCGCCATGAACATGACGAGTGGGCTTGTCGATCGGATCAGGGGTGCCGCGGGGCATCCGTCGGTCGGCAGTAATCCGGACCGTTTGCTGTACATCTCCAGGGGTGACACGACGCGCCGGCCCGTGCGGAACGAAGCGGATGTGCAGGCTCTGATGCACCGCCATGGAATCGAGGTAAAGGAGCTTTCGGGCATGGCCGTGATCGAGCAGATGGCGTTGTTTGCGTCGGCACGGCTGGTGGTAGCCACGCATGGTGCGGGTCTGACCAACCTTATGTGGTGCGAGGAGGGGACGAAGGTCATCGAGTTGTTGCCGGATCGTCATCGCGTGCCCTGCTTCCGGGACATCTGCCGGCAGCGGAAGCTCGAGCATCAAGTCATACTCTGCCCGCAGACGCCCGCGGAAGACGCTCTCTCCGCATCGATGGAAGTTTCCCTTCAGGACCTCGAGGCGGTGCTGATGGCGCATGGCTTTCGGGTGCCCGTGCCGATCTCCGCAGCAGGGTGATGTTCAGCCGACTGGATGGGCCTGGGCAAGCAGCCCAGTGCAACATCGGCGACGGCTACCATTGGGCGGCGCTTGGCCTTGCACCGAAAGGCCTCCATGTCGCAGATCGCACGCGCCAGGCGAGCACTGGCATCGCAGGCGCGGCGAAGACCCCACCCCATCGCGCGCAATTCACAGCGCAAGGCCGTGGCAGGTCTTCGCGGGCGGCGTGATCCAACAACCCGGCCATTCTTCCGATGATCATCAATCACGACCACCGCTTCGTCTTTGTGCACATACCGAAGTGTGCCGGCACGACGGTTCGGCGCCCGCTGGAGGGATTGAATCAATGGCAGGAGGCCGGGCATCCCTGGCGTCGGGAACATCCCAGCCTGGGCCTGGTGGACTACGCGCACATGCCTCTGGTGGTATTGCGGGAGCACTTTCCGGAGGCCTTTGCAGCGGTTGTCCACTACCAATCCTTCGCCCTGGTGCGCGATCCGTACAGACGGTTTGCATCTTCTGTATCCGAACGGATTCGCTGGGAGGGTGAAGGGTTGGTGGCGCGACTCAGCATTGCCGAACTGAAACGGGCAGTGGAAGCCAGTATCGCCTACCTCTCGCGGTGCGGCCCCTCGAGTTGTCTGCCTCTGGATTACATTCATTTCCAGCACCAGCGCGATTACATCGAGCTGGATGGCGAGCAAGTGGTCGCTACCGTATATCCCGTGGAACGGATCCACGCCTTCGTCCAGGCGTTGAAGGTATGTGTGGGCCATTCGGACCCTGTGGCAGTACAGGGCGAATCCGCGCCTCGTCGCGAGAATGCCGCACTCATGTACCGCTACGAGGCCTTGCGCCGAGCGCATGGACTGGTGGCGCCGATTATGGCCCGGCTGCGGCGAGTGCTCCCGGTATCAGCCACTCAGGGGCTTGAGGCCACGCTCTACGTGCCGCGTGATCGGCGCGCCCGGGGGGTGTTCGACTCCCATTATGTCCGTGATTTCGTGGAGTCATACTACGCGTCCGATCTCGAGCTGTACCACCGCGTGGCGGGTACGTCGAAGGAGAGCGGCTGAGATGAAGGTATCCATCGCGCTGGCGGCGTATAACGGCGAGCGCTACATCGAAGAGCAGCTGCAGAGTTTTCTGAAGCAGACGCGCTGGCCGGATGAAGTGGTCATTGCGGACGACGCGTCGTCCGATCGCACGATGGAGATTGTTCGACGTTTCCAGGAATCAGCCCCTTTTGTCGTCAAGGTGTTACCCGGCCGGGGACGTCAGGGTTTTGTGGCCAATTTCAACCGGGCCATAGCGGCGACCACGGGCGATCTGGTCTTCCTGAGTGACCAGGATGATGTCTGGTTCACGAACAAAATCGAGAAGATGGAGAGTGCTGCACACGGCGAAGAACCTGCCTGGTTGTTCATGTGCGATGCCGCGGTGGCCAATCACGACCTTTCTCACATCGGGCCGAGTAAGCTTGAGCAGTTTAGGGGAGCAGGACTCTCGCTGGACCGATTTGCGATCGGCTGTTGTTGTGCGATTCGCAGGGAGTTGCTGGACTGGGCTATGCCCATTCCAGTGAATTTCCGGTCTCATGACATCTGGTTTGTCAGGATGGCCGACGGTCTCCAGCGGAAGCACATCGTCCACGAAGTCCTGCAGTATTACAGGAGGCACGCCGACAATACGTCGGGGGGGAGTACAAACGCTCTGGCCCCAATGACCCGGGCAGGTTTTATGCGGGCCGTGTTCCTTCGTCGCTGGTCGGGCAGCGCCTCCTGGGCGGTGGATGCACGCCGCGAGGCGGTGTGTCTCCACATGCTCCACGCGGGCATGGAAGAGGCCGCTCGTAAGCGCTCCGGGCTTGGTGCACGGGAGTTCGAGGCCCTGGCGGCCCGATTCGCAACGCTCGCCCGACAGCTCGATAGTCGCGTACGGCTGCACGGGATGCCGAGGCCTCTCCGGATCCGCCATGTCATGGTTGTCTGGTGGCGTGGTGGCTACCAGATGTTTAGCGGCTGGAGAAGCGCGTTGATGGATCTGCTCGTCAGGTAAGTGCTGTCCATCCTCAACGGAGTGGGTTCAGTCGGGCCCGATTCCCTGTTCCTGCGGTTGGGCTGGTTTGCGCAGCATATAACAGATCCGCAGATTGCCCATGTAGCGCTGAGCGATGGAAAGGCCCAATCGCTTGGCGGCCTCCTCGAACCAGTCGGGGTAGAAGCGGATGCAGTCGACCGGATGGCGGTGGTAGGGGAACCCCGGCGGGTGGGTATGCAGGATCAGGTGCCCGCCCGGGTTCAGCTTGGCAGCCAGGTCGCCGACATGCCGGTACGGATCGATCAGGTGCTCCAGCATGGCCTGCGAAATGATCAGATCGAAGGTGCCCAATGCAGGAGGCGGGTCGGAATAGTCCCAGTGGTGATCCATGTCCGGATGCAGCCCGGCAGTCACGATCTCGGTCGTCGGTATTCCGACGAGGTGCGCATAGTGCGGTTTGTCGCGGTTGTATTCCCCGGGCAGGAGGACGCGGCGTATGGGCGTCTCGATGCACTGAACCGCGTGGACAATCGTTCCCCGGATCGTCCCGCTCTCTTTCTCAAGGCCCGCGATGTGCAGATCGGAGTGGGCGGTGTCATGTCGGAACTCGCCATGTATACGGGACAGCTTCGGAATGTCCCATTTTTCGAATAGCGCATGCTGAATCTGCGAGCGGTTGCAGAGGCGCAGGGCGAGGTGCAGAAAGGCCTTTGCCGTCAGTCCTCGCGTGCGGGCGTACAGGTTCCGAATCATTTTTGCGCGTGGGGAGATGGGCTTGGGGCAGTGAGAGACCTTGGAGCGGTGTTGGGCCGATCCGGGCTAAGTGTCCGCCGTGGGCGCTGGAGTTTGCAAGCTGGGAGCCGCGAGCGAACGGGGAAACGGTAACAAGAAACGCGCGGAAACGCTGTGGGAAGGGCGCTACAAGTCCAGCCCAGTGCAGACAGAGACCTATCTGCTCGCCTGTACGCGCTACATCGAGTTGAACCCCGTTCGGGCGTGAATGGTGCCAGCGGCCGGTGACTATGCCTGGTCCAACTATGCCAGCGGATTGGCGAGGAGGATTGCGGGATCGATCCGGACCCAGCGTACTTGGACCAGGGCGACAACGAGGCCAGGCGGCAAGCACGATACGCCAGATTTGTGCGGCTTTGGTGCTTGAAGAACCATTCGTGGTCAAAACCGTCATGCATCCCTTTGACTGGAGGGGGTGACGATGCGCACGACCTATGACGAAGGCGACGACATTCTCGTCCTGCAGATGTGTTTGACTCACGTGCGTGTGCAGCGCGTTGCCTGTCGAGGAATCATGTAGAAGGAGGTCGGCTCGTGCATCCACTGATTCACCAGAACCGAAACGGGGTAGAACCCGGGCACGCACCGCGCTGGTGCGATCGGGCCTAACCAATGCCCCATCGCCGAGAGGGTCGGCTCCTACAATTCAACGGCCCACGGCCCACGGCCCACGGCCCGCGGCCCTGCGCCACACGGCCTCGGCCGGAGGGCGCCCCCTGGCTCATCATCCCGGCCGTAGCGCTACCCCACCTCGTCATCCCGGCCGTAGCGAAGCGAAGAGCCGGGATCTCCACCGCTAGTGGCAGCCCGGACGCACGAGATCCCGGATAACCGCTCCGCGGTTTCCGGGATGACGGTGGGGTGGCGCGGTTTCCGGGATGACGGTGGGGTGGCGTGGTTTCCGGGATGACGGAGGGCCGCGCTGGTTGTATGAGCCGAACCCACTGAGCGATGAGGCCTGGAAACACGCCGCTGGCTGGGATATGCTTTAGGCATATGCAGCCATTTTGGGGCTAGATAATGAAGCGACGCACGGCGAGTTTGTTTCGGAATGGGCGCAGTCAGGCCGTACGGCTGCCGAAGGGATTTACGTTCGATACCGATGAGGTGGTCATCGAAAAGCGCGGGGATGCATTGATCCTGCGGGCCAAGCCGCGGTCCTGGGATGATTATTTCCTGGGTCCTGCCGAGACCCTGCCCGACGACTTTCCCGATTCGATCGAGGATCGAATGGCCCAGGATCGCGAGGCGTTGTGATCCATGCGCTATATGCTGGACACGAACATCTGTATCTACATCATGAAACGCCGGCCGCCCGAGGTGCACGAACGGTTACGCCACGTGCCGGTGGGGGAGGTCGGCCTATCCGCCGTCGTCCTGGCGGAATTGCGTTACGGCGTTTGCCGGTCGAATCAGAAAGAGCGTAGCGAGGCCGCATTGGAGCGTTTTCTGGCTTTCACGCAGGTGTGCGACTGGCCGGAAGAAGCAGCCGACCATTACGGAGACATCCGGGCTGAGCTGGAACACGCTGGCGCCCCCATTGGCGCAAACGACCTTCTGATAGCGGCGCACGCACGGGCAACAGGAACCGTACTAGTGACGAACAATGGGCGCGAGTTTGAGCGTGTGCCCGGGCTGCAGGTGCAAAACTGGGTGTCTGCACATTGACCGCGCGCCGGTATCCCCGCGCCGACACGCGGCAGCGTTAGTCCGCGGCCGGAACGCTACACCCACCCCGTCATTCCGGCCGTAACCGCACGCCCGCCTCCTCATCCCGGCCGTAACCGCACCCCGTCATCCCGGCCGTAGCGAAGCGAAGAGCCGGGATCTACACCGCTGGGGGTCGCCCGGACGCCCGAGATCCCGGATAACCGCTCCGCGGTTTCCGGGATGACAGTGGGGTGGCGCGGTTTCCCGGATGACGGGGGCGGGCGTGGATGCGGAGTTGGTTTTCGGGATGGTTCTCGGGGTGGGGCGCCAGGCTGATGGATGGGGCGAGCCGCGGCCGCAGGGAAACCTCGTCCCGTCATCCTGGCCGTAACAAAGCGAAGAGCCGGGACCTCCTGCGGTAGCACCGCCCTGATGGGGCCGGCAAAAACCAATCCCTCCCGTTGCCCTTTCTTGCGCGCCCGTCCTATTGTCATGCGACCAGCCGATATGCTCTACTTGTGGCCTTCGTTCACCCCGTGAACGCACAGTCAGGAGCTACCCCCTGGGCGGGCCCGCGAAAACTCCGGGTGCACCGCCCCGGCGGTAGCGTGCCCAAACGACGCCCATGACCCAGATAACCTATTGATTGAAGAAGATCTTCATCTGGAAGTGCTCCGCCTGCTGGAGCGCGAGCCGGACATGAGCCAGCGCCAGCTCGCGCGGGCGCTGGGCCTGTCGGTGGGCAAGACGCACTACGCGCTCAAGGCCGTGCTCGACCGCGGCTGGGTCAAGGCGCAGAACTTCCGCCGCTCGGATAACCGCTCGGCCTACCTGTACCAGCTCACGCCGAACGGCCTGCAGGAAAAGGCGCGCCTGGCCTACAGCCTGCTCCAGCGCAAACGTGCCGAGCACGAAACCCTGATGGACGAGATCGAACAACTCCGCGCCGAGGTGCAAAACGCCAAACCCGCGGATGAGCCACCCACCCCGTAGGAGATTCTATGTCTCTCCACAAGGGATCTTAGGTTGGTAATCGGTCTGATTTTTCATCAAGGCGAAGGCGACGCGGGCCAGCTTTCGAGCCAAGGCGTTCAGTGCCTGGGTCGTCGCCAGGCCACGGTCCAGGCAGCGCTGGTAGTAGTCACTCCAGGCGGCTTTCGACTTGGCCTGCATCGCGGCCAGATAGAGCAGCCGTCGCAACTCTGGATCGCCCTGTTTGGTGAGTTTGCGCTGCCCCCGTTTCGTGCCGGAGTCGCGTATGCGGACA
>NZ_KB906135.1:0-12122 GCF_000381185.1 Thioalkalivibrio sp. ALMg13-2
CACTCGGCCACCGCCACCGCAATCGTCTCCTTATGCACGTCCAGCCCGATGTAGGCACCGTAGACGTTGCTCGCTTGCTCGAGCACTCGCTTCACCCCGGCCTGCCCCGTCACCGGGCCTGCATCCTTCACCCCTTCCGCGATAAACTCATTCATGACCTGCCCCCTCGATAATGGCTCTGTGTTGAAGGTGGTTATCCCAACCCCGAAAACATAACCCACGCTCTCGAGGTCGGGCAGGTCAATCCATGATGTCTACCGTGAGACCCATTCGCTGGAACCGGGCCTTCAGGCTGGAAAAACCCGACCACACCCCCAACATATCCTTGAAGCCAACCGAATCCGGCAGGTCCGCGAATCGATGATGGGCGCGCTACGGAAAACCGCAGCGCACGCCCGTCGATTTCCCAATACTTCACCCAGGCACACCGGCAACCATGACGCGAACGCCCCAGTCCATCTCCCTGGTCCTCGGCAGCGGCGGCGCCCGCGGTCTGGCACAGATCGGCGTGATCCGCTGGCTGGAGGAACACTCGGATTACCGCATCCGCTCCATTGCCGGGGCCTCCATGGGGGCGGTGGTCGGGGGCATCTACGCCGCCGGGCAACTGGATGCCTACGAGGACTGGGTAAAGTCCCTGCGCCGTCAGGACGTCTGGCGACTTCTGGACTTCTCCTTCCGCGGTGCCGGGCTGATCCGTGGTGACCGCCTGATCGAGAAGCTGCGCGACATGCTCGGCGACATGGACATCGAGGACCTGCCGATCTCGTTCACCGCCGTGGCCACGGACATCGAGCGCGAGCGCGAGCGCGAGGTCTGGCTGAACTCCGGCTCGCTGTTCGACGCCATCCGCGCCTCCATCGCCATCCCCACCGTGTTCACCCCGGTGCGCCACAAGGGCCGGCTGCTGGTGGACGGCGGCCTGCTGAACCCGGTCCCGATCGCCCCGACCCTGAACGACGACACCGACATCACCCTGGCCGTCAGCCTGAACGGCCGCGTCGGCGAAGAGCTGATCCGTCCCGAGCGCACCAAGGCGCCCGACCCGGACCGGGAAGAACCCGACAGCGGGTTCCTCAACCATCGCCTGACCGACGCCCTGCCGGATCGCGTCGGCAGCTGGCTGTTGGACTGGCAGGACAAGCTGGGCCTAGGCGAGACCGACCCCGGCCTGAGCCGTGAGCAGGAAGCCCACGCGCTGGGCATGATCGACATCGTCTCCCACTCCATCGAGGCCATGCAGGGCACGATCGCGCGCTTTCGCATCGCCGCCTACAACCCCGAGCACCTGATCGAAGTCCCGGTCAACGCCTGCGGCATATTCGACTTCCACCGCGCCGCCGAGATGATCGACCTCGGCTACGAACTCGCCGACCGCAAACTAGGGAGACGCTGATCCATCCCCACGTCCGCGCCAGCCACACACCCCCTCATCGCGGCGGCAGCGCCATACCTCGTCATCCCGGCCATCGCCCCTACCCCCGTCATCCCGGCCGTAGCGCAGCGAAGAGCCGGGATCTCCAACGCCAGCCCACCCCCAACGCCCGAGATCCCGGATAACCGCTTCGCGGTTTCCGGGATGACAGCCCCTTCCGGACCGCCAGAAGCCTTAATTGCCCCCCGGTGGGAACATCACTGTAGGAGCGTGCTTGCACGCGAAGCCCCTGCCAAAGTCGGATGCAGGCACGAGCCGACAGCACCCCGAAGAACTGTAGGAGGCCTCGGATCAATGCTTGAAGTGCACGAACAGCCGCCCGTGGTTCTTCGAATCCTTCTCCAGGCGGTGATAGCGCGCCTTGACCTCCGGCTGCTGCAGAAAGCGCAGCACGCGCTTTTTCAGCTGCCCGCTGCCCTTGCCGTGGATGATCTCCACCGTCTTGATGCGCTTGTCGCAGGCCGCCTCGATCACGCCGTTCAACTCGGCGTCGATCCGGCGGCCATTGCGGAAGCACTCGTGCAGATCGATCGACAACCGCGACATCGCGAACCCCGCGAGTAGAGGCTCAGTTCACCGTCACCACGATACAGCGCGCCAGCTGCTGCACCTTGTGCGAGACACTCCCGGAGAGCAGCCCCTGCAGGCCGCCAAGGCCGCGCGAGCCCATCACCACCATGTCCACGTCGTGATACTCGGCCTGTTGCAGGATCACCTTGGCCGGAGAGCCGTCTTCCACATGGTGCTCGATGTCGGTCACGCCCAGCTCGGTGAAGTATCCGTGGGCCTGCTCGATCAGCTTCTTCGCGATATCCCGCAGCACCTTCGGCGGCACCGCGGCGCCCACGGCCGCACCGCCCGCTGCCAGCGGCGGATCGTTCGGGTCCGGCAGGTCCGAGAGCTGGCGGATATGCGGCGGCACCTCGCCTTGCAGCAGAACGCTGACCAGCACTACCCGGGCGTGATACTTGGACGCCAGATCCGCGGCCACTTCCACCGCCCGCCAAGCGTTGGCGGAACCATCCACCGGCACCAACATGGTCTTCAGTTCCATACCGCGCTCCTTGTTCCTCACCCCGTGGGACCCAGCCGCTTCCGCGGCCGTTCAGTCGCCGCCCAGACTGCCAGAGTTACCCCCCGCGCGCAGCACTTTTCAGCACCCTATACTGGGCAGAAAATCCGCACAGGAATCGCGATGACCCGCCTGTTCGAAAAGACCTATCTCAAGCCCGGCGCCGCCCCCGGACACGGCGCCCACGCCACCGAACACCCGCACGCCGCCGACGCCACCGTCTCCGCCTGGCACTACCATCGCGAACAGCTCGTCGAGCTCGACCCGCAGCGCACCCTGCGCGAAGGCGTACAGACCGTCGACGGCGGATTCGTCTGGCTGCACCTGCAGGGGGCCCCCAGCCCGCGCCAATTGCACGACCTGGGCGAGGCCTTCGACCTGCACCCGCTGGCGCTGGAAGACGTGCGCCACCAGGGCCAGCGCCCCAAGGTGGACTTCTTCGACACACAAATGGTCGCCATCCTGCGTCAGCCGCGCCATCACAACGGCAACATCGAACTCGACCAGCTCAACTTGTTCGTGGTGGGCACCCACCTCGTCATCAGCGTCCATAGCGGCGCGGCCGATCCCTTCGGGCCGGTCCGCGAACGGATGCGCAACGCCAACCGCAACTTCAACCGCCTAGGCGCCGCGTACCTCGCCTACGCCCTGATGGACAGCGTGATCGACCAGGCCTTCCCGGTGCTGGAACACATCAGCGAACGCCTGGAGACACTGGAAGAGACCGTCCTCGACCAGCCCGACCGCCACACCCTCAACGAGATCCATATCCTGCGGCGCGAGCTCCTCGTCCTGCGCCGCCAGCTCTGGCCCACGCGTGACGTGATCGCCCGCCTCATGCGCGACGACCTCGAACCCTTTACCCCGGAGCTGTTCCCGTACCTGCGCGACGCCTACGACCACACCATCCAGATCATGGATCTGCTGGAGTCCTACCGCGAAATGGCGGCCACCCTGATCGAGGCCTACATGTCCGCCATCAACCAGCGCTCCAACGACGTCATGCGCGTGCTCACCATCATCGCCACCATCTTCATCCCGCTCACCTTCATCGTCGGCATCTACGGCATGAATTTCGAAAACCCCGACAGCCCCTGGTCCATGCCCGAGCTCTACACCTACTACGGCTACCCCATCCTGCTCGGCATCATGCTCGCCGTCGTCGCCGTCATGCTCTACCTCTTCCGCCGCCGCGGCTGGCTGTAACCAGCCATCTCCCCCTCACTGCAGGGTCCTGCATATAAAACCCGCGATGATCCCGCCCGCTGCGCCCCACCTCGTCATCCCGGCCGCAGCGCCACGACGAGCCGGGATCTCCACCGCCAAGACCCTCCCCGACGCCCGAGATCCCGGATAACCGCTTCGCGGTTTCCGGGATGACGACACTGGGACAAAGAGCAGCTTCCGGAGCGACAAAGCCAACGACCGACCGGGAACAACAGCAGGGTCGGACCACGATAACGGGTTTGAAGCCTCGCCCGGCCGGGCTATAGGGGGGAAGCACCGGGGCGATGGGAGACAATCAAAAAAGCCGGGCGGGGAGCCCGGCTTGTTGAGGGGACTGGGGCTTGTTACCAGTCAGGGGCCCCTTCGTCATCGTCATCGTCGTCGTCTTCGTCGTGGTCACCCATGGAGCCGCCGGCCGCACCACCTTCGGCACCACCGCCGCCCATGGTGCCGCCGCCACCGGCGCCACCAGCACCCCCTTCCGGAGCACCCGCGCCGCCACCGGCAGCGCCTTCGGGAGCGCCAGCGCCTCCTTCAGCACCGGCACCGTCCTCCGGGGCACCGGTATCTGCGCCGGCGTCGCCGCCCGCCTGGGCGTGCGCCGCGCCAAGGCCGCCCAGCGCAAACATGGAACCCAGCACCATCGCGATCGCAGTTTTCTGGAAAGTCGACATCATGGTTCTCTCCTTCAAGTTGGAATCGAGTCACAGCCAACCGAATCGGGCCAGTCAGGCTTTCAATTGACTGCGCCAGAGAAGGAGCAAGGGGGATGCCAAACATGACCCCTGCTGACGAAGATCTCATCATCGAAACAAAGTGTGATCGATTCCGCTGGCTCACACCGCAACACTCCACTCCGGAATGATGCAAAACGACACATGGGTTATCGCGACCGGGTCAGAACGCCACACCGCCCACGCGGAAAACAAGATCATGCACCCGCCAGGGCGAACCGCGCGCCCGAGCTTCGTGCCAGAACCAGAATGCATTCACAGGAAGACACGCAGACCGGAAGGTTCAGGCTTGGCGAGTGCCCAGGGCACCGGACGCCGCGGCGCTTCGCGCCTCACGATGACGGGACAGATGCCCCACATTTGGCAGGCACCAACGCCAAACCCGTAACCCCGGCCGCGGCGCCCCACCCTGTCATCCCGGCCGCAGCGCAGCGAAGAGCCGGGATCTCCCACGCCAGCCACCCCACCTTCACCATCCAAACCCCACAAACCCCGTCATCGCGAGGCCGCAACGCGGCCGCGGCGATCGACTGGCAAGTCTCAACGACCTGGAGGAATGCCCGTCAGCTATCCAGCTGGGCGACGTATTCGCCCACGACCACGAGCTCGGACAACGCATCGTCCTCCAGCACGATCGGCTGATAGCCGGGCAGACTGGATTCCGGTTTGAGGATGATCCGTGCGTGGCGCCACTCCGTGTCCGGATCGCTCGTTTTCTCGCTGTGGTAGCGCTTGATGGTGAAACTGGCGCCGGTATCCGGGTCGTCGATGTCGCGGTGCTGCACCAGCACGATCTTGCCCTCGCGCGTACCGCCGCCGGGCGGGGCGAACAGACACCACGCCCCATCCGGGATCCGGCGATTCATCGACGCCCCGACCACCTGCGCAATGAACATGCCGGGCTTTAGCGCGATAAATTCGGGCGGCGCCACCCAGTCGAAGGCCTCCGGACTCTGCTCCACGTTCTGCAGTTCGCTGAAACCGCCCGCAGCCGCCTTGAACGAAACCACCGGCAGGGCATTCACGAACGGCTCGACCCCCTCCGGTGCAAGCTTCGGGAACGGCAGGACATCCGCTTGGGCTTCTTGCTCACCCACCGCATCCGGCGTCCCGCCATGCTGATGTACGAGCGCGCGGAAGTACTCGTTGGTCTCCGGATCCGCCGACCAGATCAGGCAGCCCTTCATCCCGCGGCTCATCAGCGTGCGGTAGGTATTCTTGATGATCTGGTCGGCCTTCTTTCGCGCCAGGTCCGGGTTTTCCTTCAGCGCCTTCTTGTAGCCCTTGATCGAGGCGTCGTTCTTCGAGCGCGCCTCCGGCACCGTGATCACCTCGCCATCGCGCACAATCAGGTCGGGCCCGATGATCACGCCTACATAGTCGAGCTCCAGCCCCTGGCTGGTATGGATGCACCCAATCTGGTGCACCGAATCCGGCTGGATCATCCAGGTGGAACCGTCCTTGTCGAGGTTCCATTGCATCGCGAAGTTGTGCTCCGCGAAGCGGATATCCATCGCCTCCGCGTCCTTCTTGCTGTCCCAGTCCCAGCAGTAGCCGGCCAGTAGCCGCGCCCGGTTGGCCTGCACGTTCAGCGCAAAGATGCGATCGCGCAGTTCGGTGGGCGAATCGACCACCTCGACCGAGTAGGCCAGCTCGTCCAGGTTCTCATTCGCGGTGTCCCGGATCTGCAAGGCCTGATCCAGCCAGGCCAGGTAGCCATCGGAACCGGCACAGCGAAACTGCGAGCGCAGCTCGGCGTAGTGGATGGTCGCGCCCGCGGCCTTCGCCCAGCGTTCGATCTCCTCGCGCGAGCCGATGTCCTTCCAGTGGATCCGCTGCTCCTCGTCCAGAAAGAAGACCGCCGTGCGCGCCGCGTGGATGATCTCCTTGGCCTGGTTCTCGCCCAGGTTCTGATACATGCCCGACTTCTCGTTCAGCCGGTGGGCCTCGTCCACAATCAGGGTGTCGAAGGTGTCCGCCTCCGCCTCGTGGTAGGAACCGGAGCCCCGGAACAGGTTACTGATGCGGCTCTTCTTCATCGTGCCGGTCAGCCGGGCCTCGTAGACCGCCCTCGGCGCCGCATTGCGCGTCACGTACTGCGCCACTTTGCCCTGCCGGGTCAGCGCCCCGAGCAGGTTCACGGCGACGACCGACTTTCCGGTCCCCGGCCCGCCCTGCACGATGAACACTTGTTTGCCGTGCTCTTCGGCGATCGCGGAGAGATCGAGCGCGCTCTCGTAGACCAGCTTCTGATCGTCGATCATCAAGAACTCGGCATTGCCCTCCAGCAGCGACGCTAGATGATCCGCCAGCGACTTCGACGGGCGAATCCGCCCGTGCTCGACGCGATAGAGGATGTCGTTCGCATCCCCCTTGCGCACGTGCTGGCGCAGGAAGCGCGCGAGCTTTTCGGCGTCCGCCTTCAGGAAGGCCGGGGCACGATCGAGGTGGTCCCTGTATCGCGCATCCCCGATCGCCGGCGACACGCTGTTGTGCAGGTAGGCACAGGGGTGCAAACCAATGTTGTCGGTCTGCACCGTCTCGTTGTAGTCCTCCAGCAGCGCCGCGTAGGACCACGCCTGGTAGGACGGATGCGTGACCTCGCGTTCCCGGCCGCCGACGAAGGTGCGCACGATCGCATCCTTCTCCGTCGCCTCAACATGCTCCCACTGCTTCAGCTCCACGATCACCGCGGTGTCATGCCCGTCGCTGTTGCGGCCGGTCAGGATGAAGTCCACCCGCTTCGAGGTCTGCGGGATCATGTACTCGATCGCCACGCCGGCATCATCCGGGATGCCGGATGCGCTCAGGACGTTCTCCATGTACTGCATCGAGTTGCGCCAGGACGTGATCTCGTTCGGCGAGGGCTTGCCCTTCCCGCTCCCCAGCATCCTGGCCAGGATGCGCTCCTCGATCTCGTTGCCCTGGACGTGCTCGACGAACTGGCGCTTGTCGGCCGTGTAGATCAGCATCGCGACACTCCCTGGTCCGGCCTACAGATCGGTGTACTTGCGCGCACTGCCCCGCGCCTTGTCCGCCGGATATTTCCGCGCGTTCGCCTCCAGCTTGTCGCTCGCCGCCTGCACCAGGTCCACATCCAGCTTGCGCGCCAGGAGCAGCAGGTAGATCTGCACATCCGCGATCTCCTCCCGCACTGCCTCACGGGCCTCGCCGGACAACTCCCGGGACTGCGCCTCGGTCAGCCACTGGAAGTGCTCGATCAGCTCGCCTACCTCGCCCGCCAGCGCCATCGACAGGTTCTTCGGCGAATGGAACTGCGCCCAGTCCCGTTCCTCGACGAACGCCTCCAGCCGCGAAGCCAGCTCCTCCAATCCCTGCGCATTACGCGATTCCGCGTTCATCCTTCCCCCGTGGCATCGATGCCTTTGCTTGCCGGCATCGTACCGAACTCGGCCCGGCTCCAGTAATCGCGGCCACGCGGACATGCACACGCGCCTTTAGCTCAATGTTGGTATGGTTTCCGCGAAGTGCCCGACGCACTACCAGGACAAGCAACGCAAAGGCTGCACGGATGGGGCTATCAGACCGAGATTACGACCGCGACGGGCCGCCCCGTCGTAAGCGGGGGCACAAGCCTGCCGCCCCAGAAGAACCAGCGCTGGACCGAAGCACCAAGCAACTCCTCATGGTCGTGCTGATCCTGGCGCTCGTCCTCGCCCTTGCCTATCTGCTCCACTACCACATGCAGATCCGGGCCGTGAACAACATGCTGGAGCGGCTGGGAGTCGTTCAGACCGAAGCAGCCGAACAGCTCGTCGAACCGGCGCTCGACGGTCTGCGCAGTCAACAGGAACGCCTGCAACAGCAACACCGGCGTCAAGAGGCGGCCCGTCAGCGTGAAGAGGCGATCCGTCAGCGCGAAGCCGCGCAAGCGCGCCGGGAGCGTGAGTTCGAACGCGCATTCATCGCCCAGTACGAGGTGCCGGACGGCTGCGACAGCTGGGACTCCCAAGCCCAGATGGTCGAGTGCACGAACCACCGTATCCGCGCACGCCGCGAATTCCGGGCCGAATTCTTCCGGGAGCCCACCCCAGGCCAGATCCGGCTGGAGGAAACGCCGCGATGACGCCGAAGACCCTTCCCGATTCTGCAGCCTTCCCGGACCTTGGCCCGGGGCAAGAGGCAAGGTCTGCCGCCGAAACCCCTCCCGAACCCGCCATAAAGCCCACCTGGCCCAAATCCATGCCCGACCAGGTCGAAGCCGTCCGCCGCCTCCTCGCCATCGGCCCCCAAACCCCGGAAGCCCTGGCCACCCACTTCAAACGGAAACCCACCAAATCCATCACCCAGGTGCTCGCCGCCCTCCAAATCCCCGGCCAGGCCACCACCGACAACGACCACTGGCGCCTGACATGACAAACGACCAGCAGCATCAAGGGCTCACCGCTCGGCCATGGCCCCAAACCGCATCGTCAGCCGCGCGAGATAACACGCTGCTAAAAACCACCGCGGCAACACATCCACCCGATTTAACGACGGTCTCAGACGCCACGCGCCCGGTTCAATATCCAATTAAACACGCGCGCACGTTCATCCAACATCCGTGCGCGCCATCCAACCACTGTTATAGCTGAAGAGAGTTATGGATTACTTATCACTATTTAGGATGCCAACCCCGATGAAAATAACGGGAAGGTCATCAAGCATCACGAACTCTTTTATAAACTCAATTATTCCGATAATTGTTCCAACAAATGAGCAAGTGAAAGAAGCATTGGATATTCTTGGCATGGATCACGATAGCTTCCAGTGCGCTTATTGTGGTGATACTGCTTCGGAATGGGATCATTTACGGCCTTTGGTGCAAAACAAAAAGCCAACTGGCTATATTTCCGAAATCCACAACTTGGTCCCCGCTTGCGGTAAGTGCAATCAATCAAAGGGCAATAAGCCCTGGCACATTTGGATCATAAGCCCTGCAAAGCTGTCTCCAAAATCTAGGGGCGTGTTAGATATTAATCAGCGTATCGAAAAGTTGCATAAATATGAGTCGTGGTTAGAGCCGACGAAAATTGATTTTGAGTCTGTTGTTGGTAAAGAGAAATGGGAGCAGCATTGGGCTAACTGGGAGTCGGTACAAAACACTATGCGTGAGGCTCAAATATTGGCAGCTGAGATCAATCGAACAATAGCAAAAGCACATGCAAAGCTATAACAAGGCAATTAACTACGCGCCTGCGGCGCCGGACACTCGTACCTCGCGCCGGTTATTGCGGCGTTAGGCTAGGAGAAAACAGTGCTTAAACATAAAACCATTGCAGAATATCCTGAATGGGTTCCTGTAGAGGACCGAAGAAGTCGATTTGGCGGAGCGATGCCACCGAGAAAACCGGAAAGAAGACGCCCGATGATCTGGCTCGCTCGAGAGGATAACGAAGTCTTTCTTGTAAATGCTACGGATGAAACATTTGATTATGTAATCGCGAGTAGCGCAGGATTCCAGACTGTTGATGATGATGTGATGAACATATCAAGTGAGAACGGCTACGAATATCATGACGTGCATCCTAATCAGGCCATAAAAGTAGAAGAATACGATGGTCACTATGACTTGGATTTCGTATTGCCAATACAAGTTCACCTAAAGTCGAAAAGTCTTGGTTGTCTTGAGATTAGGTCACCTGCAGAGAAAGGAGGTATTGGCGAGACAGTATTACTATGGAACTCAGGTGAGCCTGGCAAGAATGTTTACATTAAGAAACGCAACGACGCCTAAGGAAACACTGATCAATGGGCCGGCATCCGGCTCCGTGCCCCGCCGAAGCGTTTTTGGAAGGGCACTGGGGCCATTACGGCCGGCCTGGGCCCCTGTAACCGCCGTTTTTGGCGGTTACAGGGGCGATTTCCGGTCCTGCGGACACACTACCCCTGCGGCAGCAGCCCCCATCTTCGCGCACGGTACAGGTTTGCCAGGGCGAACAGGCTGTGCAGCTGCGCGGTGTTCTTCTTGAGACCCCGGTAGCGCACCTTGCGATATCCGAACAGGTTATTCAGGACATGGAACCGCTTATGAAGGGGTCGGACCACGGTAACATTCTGTATTAAAATCGATTTCCGAATTTGAAGGGGTGATTCAGGGCCTTAAACGGCGCATTTTGGGCCCATAAATGGGCTCCTAATCTGAGATTGGGCCCGCTCCGAAAACCGCTCAGGAAGAAAACTGATAACGGGGTCGGACCTAAAAGAACGGCCTAGGGTCAGTCGGCACGCAATCACGGGGTCGGACCACGGTAAAAGACTGACTTTAAACCGATTGTGGAACCTGAAGGGCTGATCCAGGGCCTTAAACGGCCCATTCCGGCCCCTAAATGGGCTCTTGCTCTGAGATTAGATCCCACTCCGGCACCGCAAAGGGGATCGGGACCACGTGACGGGGTCGGACCACGGTAACCGATTGGAATAAAGATACTTTAAGGTGCTGGAACGCTGGATTAGGGCCTTATATGGCCATTTTTGGGCTCGATATGGCCTTTCGCGCCAGCGACCGTACGGCTCCCACGATACGGGACGTCAGAGGTTCAGAGCCTGTCGTAGTGGCCGCCGATGGCGAAGATGTAGATCGCGTGATCGTCGAAGCAGTAGATCAGGCGGTCCCTGGCGGAGGGGTGCCTCGGGGATCAATCCTTACCTTCTGTGGCCATGACAGTCGATCGGCAACCGTGCCGCTCCAGCCGATTGCCACGGCCTCTTCCAGGCCCCCCCAATCACCGCGCTTCGGCAATCAACCCTCATATAGAGGAGACCTATGTTTACACGCCCCACCGTTGACGCAGTACCATCGGGAAACCGTGGAACGGGGGGGCAGCCTGACCTCGCTCCCCTGCCAAGGCGAAGGAACAACGCGATCGCAGGTATAGGCTCGCGGAAGGACGCAGGCTAGCGCGAATCGGGTGGAAGCCCGATGCTCTCGCGCATCAGATCCAGCAAGCCATCAACCGCAGACGGATGGTCGGGCTCGAACATCGCTCCCGCGCCTTGGTCATCCAGTCGCATCACGATGCAATGCCAGACATGGGCCCGGTCATCCCCCCACTCCTCCGGGCTCACGATCAGTCGCAGTCTTGTATTCCTGGAGAGACCTGAGTCGGGAAGCTCCACATACAGCCCGCTAAGGCTGACATCTCGCACTCGTCCACTTGTCCGATATTCGGGGTCGCCGGAAAGACCCTCCACAACCGCTGTCATACGGACGGCCCTGCGGCGCCCTTCGCGAAGTTCCATTCTCAGACTCCCGCCTTGGTCCCGACGACCCCGGCATTCTCTTGTCGCTCTGCCCAATGTAGCGCATGGTGATAGCAGCGTTGAGGAAGGCCTCGACCGGGCTCGGGCTCAACCTCGTCATGGCGCCAGTCGACAACCCTCGTCCGGTGCCGCCGCGCCCTGTTGTTAGCGTGCCCGCCGATCCACAAAAGGGCAAGAGGCAAGGTCTGACTGTCGACTTCCCCGGATTAGGTCCACGCATAACTAGAGGTTTCCGGGGTGTGTAACTGCCGGTATTCGACCGGCGTCAGGTCCCCCAGCGAATCGTGAGGGATGGTTTCGTTGTAGTCCTGCAGCCACTGCTCGGTGTGTTCCCGGACTTCGGTCAGCGTTCGGAAGACGTAGAGGTCCAGGACCCCGCGGCGGTAGCTGC
>NZ_KB906136.1:0-12084 GCF_000381185.1 Thioalkalivibrio sp. ALMg13-2
CACCGGGAAGTAGCTGGACAGGGTGGGCTGGATGTCGGCGTCGATCAGCAGGACCTTGTAGCCGAGGTCCGCGAGGTAGGCGCCGAGGTTGGCCGTGACGGTGGTCTTGCCGACACCGCCCTTGGTTGATGTGGTCGTGATTCGGACTGTCATAATGGTGCCCCTTGGTACTGGTGTGTTTACCAGTCCTCACGGGTCACCTGACGTAACGCCCTCTACATTGTTTGGTCACCGGCACCGATTCGTAATCGATAGGTCGGAGGTTCGACTCCTCTCGCCGGCACCATCTTTTTCTGTGGTTTTCCCGCGTCCGCTCAGCCCCGGTTGCCGCTGCGCTGCGGGCGGCTGCCTCCGCCGGAGCGCGGGCCACCGCGGCGATCGTCGCGCGGCTTGCGCGGGCGCGGTTTCGGCTTGACCGCATCCTGGAACAGGCGTGCCGGGTCCACGCTCGCGGTGGGGATGCGCTCGCCCAGATAGCTCTCGATATCCGGCAGGTAGAAGGCCGAGTCCTCGCAGCCGAAGCTGATCGCGTCACCTTCGGCGCCCGCACGTGCGGTGCGCCCGATACGGTGCACGTAGTCCTCGCCGGACTGCGGCAGATCGAAGTTGAAGACATGCGTGACCGCCGGGATGTGCAGCCCGCGGGCGGCCACGTCGGTCGCCACCAGGTAGGTGTATTCGCCAGCGGCGAAGTGTTCCAGCAGCTGCGAGCGCTTGTTCTGCGGCACGTCGCCGGACAGCAGCGCGGCCTTCTGGTCGTTCACGTTCAGCCAGTCGCAGACCTTCTCGGCGCCGTGCTTGGTGTTCACGAACACGATGGCGCGCTCCGGCTTGAGGTCGCGTGCGAGCCCGAGGAGCAGCGGGATCTTTTCGTCGTTGGCCGGGTAGTAAATCACCTGGCGCACGCGGTCGGCAGTCAGGGTCTCGGCCTCGACCTGGACCTTTTCCGGATTGTTCATGTGCTCGTACGCCAGCTCCATCACGCGGAAGGACAGCGTGGCGGAGAACAGCATCGACAGGCGTTCGCTGGCCGGCGCGCAGCCACGCATCAGAAAGCGCACATCCTTGATGAAGCCGAGATCGAACATGCGATCCGCCTCGTCCAGCACCACCACCTCCGTGTGCTTGAGCCCGAAGACCTTCTGCTTGAAGTAGTCGATGATGCGTCCGGGCGTGCCGATCAGGATGTCGGCGCCGGCCTCCAGCTGTTCGCGCTGGCTGTCGTAGCCGGTGCCGCCGTAGGCCAGCGCGAGCTTCAGCCCGGTCTCGGCGCCCAGCGATTCGGCATCCTTGTGGATCTGGATCGCCAGTTCGCGGGTCGGGGCCAGGATCAGGGCGCGCACGTCCGTGGGCCGCCGGTTGGGCGAAGGCTGCTGGCGCAGCAGGCGGTTGAAGGTCGCGATCAGGAAGGCGGCCGTCTTGCCGGTCCCGGTCTGGGCCTGGCCGGCGACGTCGTGGCCGGCCAGCGCGATCGGCAGGGTCTGTGCCTGGATCGGGGTGCAGGTTTCGAAACCGGTGGCGCGGATGCCCGCCTGGACGGGTTCGGGCAGATCGAGCTGGTCGAAGCGGGGTGTGTCCTGCACGGTTTCGGTCATGGGGTTCCTCGGTTCCTGCGTATTACTTGAACTGTCCGGCGTTGATCGTCGATAGTAAGGGCCGTGCAGCCGGCGGTGCGGGCTGCTCCCCCAACCCAAGTCATGAGGGCTCGGAGTGAGCGACAAAATTGTGTACACATCGGACGCCGGTTTCGACGAGGACGTCCTGAAGGCGGATCAGCCGGTCCTGGTGGACTACTGGGCCGAGTGGTGCGGGCCCTGCAAGATGATCGCCCCCATTCTGGACGAAATCGCCGAAGAATACGCCGGCAAGGTCAAGGTCGCCAAGCTGAACATCGACGAGAACCCGTCCACGCCGCCGAAGTACGGCATCCGCGGGATCCCGACGCTGATGCTGTTCAAGAACGGCGATGTCGAGGCCACCAAGGTCGGTGCCCTGTCCAAGTCGCAGCTGACTGCGTTCCTGGATCAGCACCTGTAACACCCGGGCCTGGCGGTTAACCGCCAGGCCTCGCAGGCGCCCGGCTTCACCGGGGTTGCCCCGCGCCGCCGCCTCGCTTACCATCGAACCAGTTCGAGTGGCCGCCAGGCCATTCCCTGCCTCCTTCCAGTCAATCCGAGTGACCACCCCCGGTCGCCGATCATCCACGTTGAACACAGCATCCCACGCATGAATCTGACCGAATTGAAGCGGATGTCCGCTGCCGATCTCGTGGCCTTTGCCGAAGAAAAAGGCATCGAGAACATGTCCCGTGCCCGCAAGCAGGAGATCATCTTCGCCCTGCTCAAGGCTCACGCGAAGAGCGGCGAAGCCATCTTTGGCGACGGTGTCCTCGAGATCCTCTCCGACGGCTTCGGCTTTCTCCGCAGTGCCGACAGCTCCTATCAGGCCGGGCCGGACGACGTCTATGTCTCGCCCAGCCAGATCCGACGCTTCGGACTGCGCACCGGCGACACCATCTCCGGCAAGATCCGCCCGCCCAAGGACAACGAGCGCTACTTCGCGTTGTTGAAGGTCTCGGAGATCAACTTCGAGCCGCCGGAGAACGCCAAGCACAAGGTGCTGTTCGAGAACCTCACCCCGCTGCATGCCAACAAGCGCATGCGCATGGAGCGCGGCAATGGCTCCACCGAGGACATCACCGCGCGGATCATCGACATCGTCTCGCCGTTCGGCAAGGGCCAGCGCGGCCTGATCGTCTCCCCGCCCAAGGCGGGCAAGACGCTGATGCTGCAGAACATTGCCCAGAGCATCGCCGGCAACTACCCCGAGTGCTATCTGATCGTCCTGTTGATCGACGAGCGCCCGGAAGAGGTCACCGAGATGGACCGCATGGTTCAGGGCGAGGTTGTCTCCTCCACCTTCGACGAGCCGGCCCAGCGCCACGTGCAGGTCGCCGAGATGGTGATCGAGAAGGCCAAGCGCCTGGTCGAGCACAAGCGCGATGTGGTGATCCTGCTGGATTCCATCACCCGCCTGGCGCGCGCCTACAACACCGTCTCGCCCAGCTCCGGCAAGGTGCTCACCGGTGGTGTGGATGCCAACGCCCTGCATCGCCCGAAGCGCTTCTTCGGTGCCGCGCGCAACGTGGAAGAGGGCGGCAGCCTGACCATCATCGCCACCGCACTGGTCGAGACCGGGTCGAAGATGGACGAGGTGATCTACGAGGAGTTCAAGGGCACCGGCAACATGGAGCTCCAGCTGGAGCGCCGCATCGCGGAGAAGCGCATTTATCCTGCGATCAACGTGAACCGTTCCGGCACCCGCCGCGAGGAGCTGCTGACCGCACCCGAGGAGCTGCAAAAGCTCTGGATCCTGCGCAAGTTCCTGCACGGCATGGACGACATCGAGGCCATGGAATTCCTGCTCGGCCGCATGCAGTCGTCCAAGACCAATTCCGAATTCTTCGACCAGATGAAGCGCAGCTGACAGGGGGCGGGCGCAGCCCGTCCCCTGTCAGCGCGAGCGCCAGCGAAGCGATCGCCCCACGCAGCCCCGGTCCCTCCCGGCTTGGCGCTCCGAGCCCTCCTGGTTGCCCGCAGAGGGCACGGAGCGCATAGAGAAGGCCCATTCTGGTCCAGCGGGATTGCAGGGCTGTTGATTCGCAGGGGATGGCAAGTTGCCGGAAGCCCGGTTACGGGCGTACCCCAAAAGGGTCCACGCCTTCTGCGTTGTGCATGATCCAGCGGTGTCTACCGCCCCCGACAACCCCCTGCGCCCTTCTCCGTGTCCGCTGTGCCCTCTGTGGTGCGGCGATCAGACGAGCCTCCTCGCCGGTCGCAGCCCGGATGGCGTTCAGCCCGGGACCGGCTCGAAGCTGATCAGCCGGTCCAGGCGCCACCATTGCCGCCGGCCCTCGGCGTCACGCAGGATCAGGTACTCCGCGCTGCGCCGGGTGCGCAAGTCCAGCGGCCGCACGATCGCGATGCGGTCCATCTCCCCGCGGCGCCAGTGCGTGCGCAGGGACTGACCGCGCAGGATGGCCAGCTCCAGCTCGGAATAGCGCTCGCAGTCGATCGGGGTATACGGTGGCGCCGCGCTCACTCGCCCTCCCGCTGGGCAGCGACGCGCGGAATCTCCTCGTCGCCGGCATCCTCGCGGCGGAACACGATGGGGGCACAGCACACCGCGCAGTCCTCGACCCATTCGCGGTCATTGCTGACCATGTCCACCGTGATCTCGCCGGGCTCGCCGCACCAGGGGCAGGCGAAATCAACAAACTCGACGGGACGCATTATCGACCCTCCTCCCGGCCCGCGGGCCAGGCTATCGGCGTGGCGATCGAGTCCTGCGGAGTCCCTTCCGGAAGAAAACGCTCCAGCACGTCATTGAGAAACGCCAGGCCCCGTTCCGTGGCCTGCAGGCGCTCCGTATCCGCCCCCAGCAGCCCGTCCGCGCGCAGTTCGGAAAGCGCCGGCTCGAGCGTCGCCAGCGGCAGGCCGCAATGCGCCTCGAAGCTCGCGGCCGGAACACCTTCCACCAGTCGCAGCGCGTTCAGCATGAACTCGAAGGGGCGCTCCGCCGTCGGCACGGTCTGATCGTTGTGCTGCTGCGGCCCGGCGAGATAGGCCTCCGGCTGGCGCGGCTTCACCCGCCGCAGGATCGTGCCATCGTGCACCTGCGTCAGCTTGCCGTGGGCCCCGGCGCCAATGCCGAGGTAGTCGCCGAAGGTCCAGTAATTGCGGTTGTGGCGACATTCCTGCCCCGCGCGTGCATAGGCGGATATCTCGTATCGAGTATAGCCAGCCGCCGCCAGATGGGACTGGCCGCGGGTGAACAATTCCTCGATTGTGACGTCCTCCGGCAGTTCGGGTGGGCGCGCCGCGAACAGGGTGTTCGGCTCGAGGGTCAGCTGATACCAGGAGATGTGCCCCGGGTCCTGTTCGATGGCCGCTTGCAGGTCCGCCAGCCCGGCCGCCACCGACTGACCCGGCAGGCCGAACATCAGATCCAGATTGATCGCCTCGAAGCCGGCGGCCCGGGCATGTTCCACCGCGTCGCGGGCCTCGGTGGCGCCGTGGATGCGGCCCAGCCGGGCGAGCATCGCATCGTCGAAGCTCTGGACACCCAGCGACAGCCGATTGACCCCGGCCTCGCGGTAGCCGCGAAAGTAGGCGCGATCGGCGGTGCCAGGGTTGGCCTCCAGGGTCACCTCGCAGTCCGGGCGCAGCGGCAGGCGGGCACGCAGACCGGACATGAGAGCGTCCAGCGCCTCCGGCGGGAACAGGCTCGGGGTCCCGCCACCGATGAACACACTCTCCAGCCGCCGCCCCCATACATCCGGGAGCTGGCCCTCCAGATCCCGCAGCAGCGCCGCCACGTAGTCGTCGAACGGCGCCTCGCCGCGGGGCTCGTGGGAGTTGAAGTCGCAGTACGGACACTTGCGCACGCACCAGGGCAGGTGCACGTACAGCGCCAGCGGCGGCGGATGGATCAGGGCGGAGTTCATGTGCGGAGCATAGGCGAGCCCCCGGGTGGCGTCGAAAGCACCCAGTCCCGTCATTGCGGCCTCCGACGTCTGGGTTTTCGCGCCGATCGCCTCTGCGCTTCGCGCCTCGCGATGACGGTGACCGGAATCACGGTCATCGCGAGCGCCGCAGGCGCGCGGCGATCTCCCGGGCCGGACCCCGACGCGGGCCCGAATATGCGCCGGGGTATCGTCGGGAGGTTGCCACGGCCCCTGCGGGGCCTCGCAACGACGGGCACAAAGACACCGTTATCACGAGGCGCGCAGCGCCGTGGCGATCTCCCTGGATGCGCCCCGGAGCCAGGCAGGACCGGGTGTCAGGCCGTCGGGTTGCCCATACGGTTGCGCAGGCTGGCCACGAGCTGTTGCAGGGCCTGGCCGCGGTGGCTCAGGCGGTTCTTGGTCGCCGGGTCCAGTTCGGCCGAGGTGCAGCCTTCCTCCGGAACGAAGAACAACGGGTCGTAGCCGAAGCCCTCGGCGCCGCTGGCCTGCTCGGCGATGCGTCCGGGCCACACGCCCTCGGCGATGATCGGGGCCGGGTCCTCGGCGTGTTCCAGGTACACCACCACGGCGCGGAAACGCGCACCCCGCTGTTCCGGTGGAACGCCTTGCAACGCCTCCATCAGCCGCGCGTTGTTGGCGGCATCGTCGGCGTCCGTACCGGCGTAGCGCGAGGAGTAGATCCCCGGCTGGCCGCGCAGGGCCTCCACCTCCAGCCCGGAGTCGTCGGCGATCGCTGGCAGCCAGGTATGCCGGGCTGCGTTGCGCGCCTTCAGGATGGCGTTCTCCACGAACGTCAGGCCGGTCTCTTCGGCCTCCGGCACGCCATGCTCCGATTGCGGCTCGACCGCGAGGCCCAGCGGCTCCAGCAGGGTGCGGATCTCGCGCAGCTTGCCGGGGTTGCCGGTGGCCAGCACCACGCGCCGCGGTTCGCCCGTCATGCCTAAATCAGCCTTCGGCCAGAACGGCGCGCTGGGCGTCGCAGATCTCGCGGATGCCCTTCTCGCCCAGATCCAGCATCTGGTCCAGCTCGTCGCGGCGGAAGGCGTGGCCCTCGGCCGTGCCCTGGATCTCGATTACCCCGCCGGCCTCGTTCATCACCAGGTTCAGGTCGGTCTCGGCCTGGGAGTCCTCGTCGTAATCGAGGTCCAGCACCGGCGTGCCATTGAAGATGCCCACGGAGACCGCTGCCAGGTGTCCGTGCAGCGGGTCCTTGCGGATCAGGCCCTGTTCGCGTGCCTTGCGGATGGCATCGCGCAGCGCGACGTAGGCCCCGCTAATCGCGGCCGTGCGGGTGCCGCCATCGGCCTGGATCACGTCGCAGTCGACGATGATCTGGCGTTCGCCGAGGGCCTCGAGATCAACCGCGGCACGCAGTGAGCGGCCGATCAGGCGCTGGATCTCCATGGTGCGACCGCCCAGCTTGCCCCGGGCGGCCTCGCGCACCATGCGCTCGTGGGTGGAGCGCGGCAGCATGCTGTATTCGGCGGTGACCCAGCCGCGGCCCTTGTTCTTCAACCACGGCGGCACGCGCGACTCCACCGTGGCGTTGCACAGCACGCGCGTGTCCCCGAATTCCACCAGTACGGAACCCTCCGCGTGACGGGTGAAATGGCGGGTAAAACGCACGGCGCGCATCGCGTCGGCTGCTCGGCCACTGGGTCGCATGCTGTGATCCTTGCTAGATTTGAGAGGGGCGCAGTATACGGGCCATGAGTGTAGTGCGTCGCCCAGTGGGGTAACGCACTACACTCATGCCTTGCGCAGCAGGGACCGCAACGGGGGAATAATGATTACCAGCATGACCGGATTTTCCCGGCACGCCATCACCCTGGACGGGGGCGTGTTCGACTGGGAGCTCAAGAGCGTCAATCACCGCTACCTGGAGCTGCGGATCCACCTGCCGGATCACCTGCGCTCGCTGGAGGCCGAGGTGCGTAAGCGCCTCAAGGGCCACTTGGCACGCGGCAAGGTGGACGTGGTGCTGCGCGACCGGGGCCAGGCGGACAACGCCCCGGAGGCCTTCGATCAGGAGCGCGCGCAGGCGCTGATCGATGCCTGCGCGGCGATCGAGCGAAGGATGCGCAATCCGGCCCCGGTCTCGCCGCTGGACGTGCTGAGCTGGCCCGGCGTCCTGCAGGGCGCCTCGGATGCCGGCGAGGTCCTGGCGGAGCCGCTACTGGCCGGCTTCGACACCGCGCTGGAGGCCCTGGTCGCAATGCGTACGACGGAGGGGGCGGCCCTGGCCGATGGCATGCGCACGCGCCTGGAGGCCCTGGCGGAGCATGCCCGGACGGTCCACTCGCGGCGTCAGCCGATGCTCGACGAGCAGCGCGAACGCATCCTGGCGCGTATCCGCGAACTGGACCTGCACCTGGACCCGAAACGCCTGGAACAGGAGGTCGCGTTACTGGCCCAGCGCATGGATATTGCCGAGGAGCTGGATCGCATCGACGGTCACGTGGCGGCCGTGCGCGAGATCCTGGACCAGGGCGGGCCCAGCGGTCGGCGGCTCGACTTCCTGATGCAGGAGTTCAACCGCGAGGCCAACACCATCTCCTCCAAGTCGCACGATCTGGAGATCACGCGTGCCACAGTGGAAATGAAGGTCCTGATCGAGCAGCTGCGCGAGCAGGTGCAAAACCTGGAATAGCGCGATGCGCCGGTTTCGCCTGCGCCTGGCGATCTCGCGCCAGGAGATGGAGGACTACTACACTGGCCGCGCCGCGGTGGTCTTTGCGCAGGCCGACAGCGGCGAAAGCGTGCAATTCCCGGCGCGGCTGCTGCGCAGCCATCTGGATCAGCGCGGCGTGCATGGCGTGTTCGAACTGATCACTGACGATGACTACAAGCTGAGGGAGTTTCGCCGTGTGTAAGGGAGGCGTTCCTCAGCCTGCACAATCGGCGCGAGTGCGGGCCAGTACAGTGAGCGCCGTCTCTCTCAGGCCCTTGAAAACGCGGGAAGTGTCCCCTAACTGTAAGGGTGAGTCAGATGACACCCACACAGGAGGGAATGCCATGACCATGACCCGCTACGAACCGTTCAGCCTGCTCGGTCAACTGTCGCGCGAACTTGGGCGCATGCCGGACATGCCCGGCACCGAGGACTCCGCCGCGACCTCCGACTGGGCCCCCGCAGTGGACATCCGCGAAGAGACCGATGCCTACGTGCTGCATGCCGATATCCCCGGGGTAGACCCGAAGGACATCGAACTGCACATGGAGAATGGCGTGCTGACCCTGCGCGGCGAGCGCAAGCACGAAAGCGAGGAAGAGAAGGATGGCTACAAGCGCATCGAACGCGTGCGTGGCTCGTTCTTCCGCCGCTTCTCGCTGCCGGATACGGCGGATGCCGAAAACATCTCCGCGCGCAGCGAGAACGGCGTGCTGGAGGTGCGCATCCCGAAGCAGGCCCGCGTGCAGCCGCGCCGGATCCAGATCGAGAACTGATCCGGCCTCACGCGCCCGGTGGGGATGCTCGCCCACCGGGCGAGACACGGGCGCTGCCCCGGGTTTCCACCCGCGGTGGCGCCCGTTTTTTTGAACCTTGGGAGGCACGGATCTTTTTCTGCGGCTCGTGTTTCCCGGGGTGACAGCCGCATCCCGGCTATCATGTGGCGGGATCCGGGTGTCACCCGAGGACTCAGACGCAATCGCTCGAGGAACGCAATGGAATACAAGGATTACTACAAGGTCCTCGGTGTGAGCCGCGACGCGAGCCAGGACGAGATCAAGAAGGCCTACCGCAAGCTGGCGCGCAAGTACCACCCGGATGTCAGCAAGGACCCGGACGCCGAGACCCGCATCAAGGAGGTCAACGAGGCCTACGAGGCCCTGGGCGACGCGGAAAAGCGCAAGGCCTATGACCAGCTGGGCTCTAACTGGCGCCAGGGACAGGACTTTCGTCCGCCGCCCGGCTGGGACGGCCGGGCGCAATACGGCGGTGCCCGCGGGGGCGCCGATGCCGGCGGCTTCTCGGACTTCTTCGACTCGATCTTCGGCGGTGGCGGCATGGGTGGGGGGCGTCGCCGTGGCGGCGCCGGCTTCAACATGCGCGGCGCCGACCGCGAGGGGCGCGTGGACATCAGCCTGGATCAGGCGCTCAAGGGCACCGAGGTCTCGGTTCAGGATGCCGAGGGCCGGGTGCAGCGCGTGCGCATCCCCGCCGGGGCCAAGGATGGCTCGCGCCTGCGGGTGCGCGGCCAGGGCGACCCGGGCGTTGGCAGTGGTGGCGCCGGCGACCTACTGCTGGAGATCCGGGTCAAGCCGGACAATCGCTACACGCTGGACGGTCGCAACCTCTACCGCGACATCCCGATCACCCCTTGGGAGGCCGCGCTGGGCGCGACGATCGAGGTGCCCACGCCGCATGGCTGGGTCAACCTGAAGGTCCCGGCCGGTACCCAGTCGGGCAAGCAGATGCGCCTGAAGGGCAAGGGACTGCCGGGCAAGCCACCGGGTGATCTCTACCTGAAGCTGCTGGTGCAGGTCCCGCCGGAGGATGAGGCCGGTGACTGGTACCGCAAGATGGCCAAGGAGTCGTCCTTCGCCCCGCGCGCCAACCTGGCGCCCTGATCGAGGATCGCCCATGCGTCGGCTGGTTCCCCTTCTGATCCTGGCCCTGGCCCTGCTCGGGGCCGCGCCGGCCACCGCCCAGCTGCCGGCGGCCGTGGACGGCCAGCCCCTGCCCTCGCTGGCGCCGATGCTCGAGCGCACCATCCCCGGGGTGGTGAACATCGCCACCCGCTCGCGGGTGGTGGAGTCGGTCAGCCCGCTGTTCGACGACCCCTTCTTCCGCCGTTTCTTCGATGTCCCCGAGCGTTCGCGTGAACGGGAACGCCAGGGTCTGGGCTCCGGCGTGATCGTGGACGCCAAGGCCGGCACCATCCTGACCAACAGCCACGTGATCGCGCGCGCCGACGCGATCCTGGTCACGCTCTACGATGGCCGCCAGTACGAGGCCGAGGTGGTGGGCACCGACCCGGCCACCGACGTCGCCGTGATCCGCATCGACGCGGAGGACCTGCAGGCGATCCCGCTGGCGGATTCCGACGCCCTGCGCGTGGGCGACTTCGTGGTCGCCATCGGCAACCCCTTCGGTCTCGGTCAGACGGTGACCAGCGGCATCGTCAGTGCCCTGGGCCGCAGCGGACTGGGTGGTGACGGCTTCGAGGACTTCATCCAGACCGATGCCTCCATCAACCCTGGCAACTCCGGCGGGGCGCTGGTCAACCTGCGTGGCGAGCTGGTCGGAATCAATACCGCCATTCTCGCGCGCGGCGGGGGCAACATTGGCATCGGCTTCGCGATCCCCGCCAACATGGCCAGCCAGATCCGCGACCATTTGCTGGCGGAGGGTCGTGTCGAACGCGGCGCGCTGGGCGTGGAGATGCAGGACCTGACCCCGGCGCTGGCCCAGGCCTTTGAGTTGGATATTTCCCAGGGCGCCGTGATCACGCGGGTGGTGCGTGGATCCGCCGCCGAACGCGCCGGCCTCCAGAGCGGAGATATCGTGCTGCGGGCGGACGACCAGCCGGTGCGCAGCGCCGGCGACCTGCGCAACCGGCTCGGCCTGCTGCGCGCCGGTTCCGATGTGCGCCTGGATGTCCTGCGTGACGGGGCCGAACAGCGGATCGTGGCCCGCCTGGATCGCCCCGAAGAGCGGCGCATCGAGGGCGCGGCCGTGCACCCGCGGCTGGAAGGTGTTCGCTTGTCCGAGGCCACCGGCCGTGACGGGGGTAGTCGCGTGGCGGTGATCGCGGTGGAGCCCGGCACCCCGGGGGCGCGCGCCGGCCTGCGCGCGGGCGACGTGTTGCTGGCCATCAACCGACAGCGCATCCAGCGCCTGTCCGACCTGCCGCAACAACTGGCCGCACACCAGACCCTGGAGCTGCAACTGCGTCGCGGCAACCAGACCCTCTTCCTCACCCTGCGCTGAGGACCGGCCGTGTTCCATTGCGCCCAAGGCCGCGCGCAACTCCGTCACCCGGCGCACCCCCGTGTCCACTGTTAAGCCGGCCTTATCCTCCGGCCCACCCCGTCATCCCGGCCGGAGCGAAGCGGAGAGCCGGGATCTCCCGCGCTGGAGCCTCCGCGGACGCCCGGCTCATCTCCGGCGGTGGAGATCCCGGATAACCGCTGTGAGGTTTCCGGGATGACGATGTGGGGGCGGCCGGGATGCCCCATGTCCTGAGCTGGGCCCCGTAGGAGCCTGCTCGCAGGCGAAGCTCCTGCCAAAGTCGGACGCGGGCAGGGCCCTTCGCCTGCAAGCAGGCTTGTATGTTTAACCCCGGCAGGCCTAGAAAGGGTCTGTCGGGGTGGAGGGACGAGGCCGGCATCTGGCCTGTGGCACAGACGGTAGGAGAGTTCGTCCCACCCCTCACCTTAAACGCCGATAAGGAATCGATCGGCACGGGACCGACGATAGATGGCAAGCCAGCGTTCGGTGAGGCCCCGACAGACAACTCCAAGCTAGCTCGGGAGGTGTGATGATGGCAACGCATCGGATCGGGGTCGATGTCGGCAAGGCCGAGTTGTGGATCAGCATCGACGGTGAAACC
>NZ_KB906137.1:0-10877 GCF_000381185.1 Thioalkalivibrio sp. ALMg13-2
GTTCCTTGGTCACCCGGGCCAGATCGCGCCTCAGACGCGCGACCTCCTCATCCCTTGGCGTCCCGGTACCGGAAAAGGCCTTGCTGGCCCCGGCCTCCGCCTCCCGAACCCAGCGGGTCAGCAGGGTCGGACTGATACCCAGCTCCAAGGCAATCTGCCGGCAGCTTGTGCCCGATCGACGAACCAACTCCACCGCTTCCCGCTTGTATTCCGGGGTGTAACGTTTACGTTTCGACATGAACACTCCTTCGGCCCAGTATGGGCCTTCTCGTAAGTGTCCGCTTTAACGGGGTAGAACCCCCCTGGAGAACACGGCGCTGAAGGACGTAATCACAAAAAAGCTCTGAGCCCGGACGATAAGCGCCGTGTGGTCACTGCGTTGACGCAGGACCACGGGCTGAGTCAGCGCCGGGCCTGTCAGGCAGCCGGGGTTGCGCGGTCGGTGGTGCGGTATCGCAAGCAACCGGACCGGGACGATGCGGTGATCGTGCTACTGCAGGAGCTGGTGGAGCGCTATCCGGAGCGGGGCTTTGGCAAGCTGTTCAAGCTAATCCGGCGTCGGGGCATGCCCTGGAACCACAAGCGGGTCTGGCGCGTGTACTGCGCCCTGAAGCTGAACCTGCGGCGCAAGGGCAAGCGCCGTTTGCCACCACGGGAGCCACGGCCCCTGGCGTCGACCGAAGCCCCGAACGTGGGCTGGTCGGCGGACTTTATGTCGGATGCGCTATGGGACGGACGGCGCTTTCGCACCTTCAACGTGGTGGATGACTTCAACCGGGAAGCGCTGGCCGTGGAGATCGATCTGAATCTGCCCGCACCCCGTGTGATCCGGGTGCTGGAGCGTATTGCCGCCTGGCGGGGCTATCCGCAGCAACTCCGCCTGGACAATGGCCCCGAGTTCGTCTCGGCCGCGACAGCCGACTGGGCCGAGTAGCGGGGCGTGGAACTGAGCTTCATCCAACCGGGCAAACCGATGCAGAACGGCTTCATCGAACGGTTCAACGGCAGCTACCGCCGCGGGGTCCTGGACCTCTACGTCTTCCGTACGCTGACCGAAGTCCGGGAACACACCGAGCAGTGGCTGCAGGACTACAACGAAACCATCCCTCACGACTCGCTGGGGGACCTGACGCCGGTCGAATACCGGCAGTTACACACCCCGGAAACCTCTAGTTATGCGTGGACCTAATCCGGGGAAGTCGACATCTCAGCACGCAGCCTCAGAAGTTTCTAGCCTGCCAACTCTTGCAGCGACTTGGCGACCCTTCTTCCCTTTTCGGTCAGGTACACGACCTTCCGGCGCCTTTCTTCCGGGTCTTCCATTGCCACAACTAGGCCGTGGCCTGGGACTTTGTGCTTTTTCCAATCGGAGAGAACCGCGATGTTTCGGGAGCAGGATGACTGAGCTATGCCCAGCCGTTCGCTCATGACCTTCATGGAGATGCCTGGCTGGTCCGCTACAAGCAGGAAAGCCTGTGCCGTCTGAGTGGGCATTTCGGGGTCGATCTTACGAAATTCTTCCATAAGTCGAATTACGCGGTTGACGTCGAACCGTTTCACGCCTCCTCCTCTTTGGTGGTATTCTCAGTGCATTATCAATTGGTTGACGATGGTGGATGCTACATTTTCGTGCCCCGCCGTTTCTAGTCCTCGATCAACGGGGTTTGTAGTCGGCCAGCGCTCGCCAGCGCCTCGATCGCGGGTATTGATCCCGCTGTCTAGAGAGCGTTAACGGAGTCGAAGGCCCTGGGTAGTGGTGGCAGTCACCGTTTTTTCGGCGCTGCCAATTATGCGTGGACCTAATCCGGAGAAGGCCGCACACCAGGGTCTACGCTGGTCACGTGGCCCCCTGAACCAGTCTCATCGTGTCGAATATTCCTAGCATTGTGCGGTGAGGAAGTGGTCTACTCGACCCAAGTTCCGAAGGCTAGTTTGGAAGAAGGCCACACCCGCCTGACAAGGAAGCT
Organism: Thioalkalivibrio sp. ALMg13-2; assembly: GCF_000381185.1. NCBI lineage: Bacteria > Pseudomonadati > Pseudomonadota > Gammaproteobacteria > Chromatiales > Ectothiorhodospiraceae > Thioalkalivibrio > Thioalkalivibrio sp. ALMg13-2. The sequence goes on from NZ_KB906137.1 coordinate 1,968, forward strand.
ACGCTTGCCGTGTTTGGGCCTTTTGACGGTGACGCAGGATGACAATGTGCTCTGGGTGAGCGATTAAAGAGCAGGGTGGGAGATGGACCAACTAACTCAATATCGGACGACTGGGTCATACACCGCCAACCTGCTTGGCAATATCCGAAGTCATCTAGCCGGACTCCAAGGTTACGACGTGATGGCTTTGGAGCTCATTCAGAATGCGGACGACGCGAAAGCTGAGGAGATCGTGTTTGACATCACGGACCGCGGTCTGCTGGTGCGCAACAGCGGTCAGTTCACGTACTGCGGTGACCTCGACGAGCCATGTGGTTTCCTTGTCCAAGGCAATTACAAGTGCGATTACCATCGCATAACCGATGTTGGCAGCGGCGGGAAGCTCTCACGTGGCGAGAATATCGGCCGCTTTGGTATCGGCTTCGTATCCACCTACCAGGTCACGGATCATCCCGAGATACGCTCGTCGGGCATCAAGCTGGCGCTCTACCCCGAGAGAGGGCAATGGTCTATCGAGCCCTTCGAAGAACCTGACGGCACGTCATTCTTTTTGCCTTGGGCAAACGATCCCAATACTGAGGCGCGGCTGGCGCTCGGGGTCTCCCACGTCAGTCCTGCCCACATCGATCAGCTTGCAGACGACTTTCAGGCCGTTCTGCGGAAAAGCCTGCTGTTTCTCCGCCATGTCCGGAAAGCTGAAGTGCGACGAAACGGCCAACTTCTGCTGGCTTGCGACCTGGACAGGAGTGAAGGCTCCGACCTCATCGTCAGCTATCGGCCCAGTGGCGACGTTGAGCACTGGCACATCCTTCGCGCTGACGCAGCCGATACCGCCAAGCAACTCTATGCGACACATCCAAGACTGGAGTCCCTTCATCGCAGCGCCAAGATCAGCATAGGGTTGCGAGTCGACCCCGAGCCACTTGTTGAGGGGTTGCTCTACGCATTTCTGCCAACAGAGCAGTCGACAGGTTTACCCCTGCACATCAACGCAGACTTTTTTCCCGAGGCCGACCGTAAGGCGGTGATATTTGCCGGACACCAGCACGAGCAGGCATGGAACGAGATGCTTATCGACGCGGCTGCGGCCGAACTCGCTCGGGACCCCGAAGGCTTACGGCGAATGCTGGGCCACGTGCCGTTATGGCAAACGCTCGGCCGAGCATATGACCTATGGTCCAAAGGGACGGGCCATCCGTTTTGCTACAAACGTTTCTGGGAGCGGCTAAAAGGTACGGCTGCACAAGCACATATCGTCCCGACCCAGGACGGGAGCATTCAGGCCCCCAGCGGTGTATTCCTGCCTCGCACCTCCCTCAACGAACACCAGGCGAAGGCACTTCTTGAGGTCGGCGGCAGGTTGCCCGCGGAAGACCTGCGACCGTACCACACAGCGATGAACCAATTGGGTGCTCCGATCCTGACGCTGGAACGCTTGGTGGGGCTGCTGGAATCCGCGGAGGCGCAGCAAATAGTTCAGGTGACGGAGGTCGACGAGAATAGGCTGGCGCAGTTCTACCAGCCACTATGGAGCATCGTCAACGACCTTCTCCCTGAGACGGCAGCGGCTAACCCGGATATGAATCCTCCAGTGCAACGACTCCTGACGCTGCCGTTTGTTGTCACAGAGGATCTGTTTGCGGTAACCATCAATCAGTCCTACGCGGCCCCCGTCGGACTGGATGCCAATCGTATTGCTGTATTGCTGCCAAGACTCGCGATCGCCACGCGGCTCCTTGTAGGGTTCCCGAAGATCACTCGGCTGCTCAAAGTGCTCGACCTCGGAGCGGTGGTTTCTCATGTTGATTCGATGTGCACCACCGAACCGGTGGAAGCAGTCATCGGCGTCGACCCGAAGGACCTGCGGAACCTATACTCACTTTTCGCTGACCTCGACCATCAAGGAACTGTTGAACAGGCGATCTATCAGAAGCTGCGCGACCTACCCATATGGAGATCTACCCGTGGTTTCGTCAACGCCAATCAGGCGCTTCTGCCTGGAAACTTCATAGATCCAACCGGTCAGGCAGATTTGCTGGATGTATCTGTCCTAACAGAATCCGTCAAGGATTTCCTTTCGGCGAAGCTGGGGGTGCAGACGCAGACGATCGATGCGTTTGTGCGGACCATTCTACCGACGTTTTTCGATGACGACGGCCCGCTGGATCCAACCAAGTACACACGGCTCATTGGCGAACTTGCCGATCACACAGAACTTGTGAACGACGATGGCATTCGTCGGTTGTTGGGATCGCTTCCGATAGTTCCTACGCAAGATGGAGGCTGGTCGCGTCCAGGCAGCACATATCGGCGTACGGAGAACCTTGAGAAGGTGCTTGGCAATGCGCCCCACCTTTGGCTGGACTCCAGCCGTATCCCCGATACGCGATCTGTGCACTCTTTTATCGACAGCTTGGGAGTTCGACGCTCTCCGATCGCCAGACACCTTGTCGATAGAATGCTTTCCATTGCTGAGAAACATTTTCCAACCGAGGATGCTAAGCGCGCAAGCAGCGAAGCATTTTACGTCCTGTGCGACAACTATGAAGACTGGAGAGAGGAAAACTCGTTTCAGCATGCACTCGATGATCTCCGCCACGCTGCGTGTTTTCCCGCTGATAGGGACACAGAAGCATGGCACACAGCCGACTCCCTGTACGCGCCTTACCGAGCCGACGCCTTCCGCTCCCAGGGCAATATTCTTGATTTCCGGAATACGGGGCGCCTGAAAACAGAGCTGCTGGAAGAGCTGGATATTTCGATCAGTCCCGAGACCCGGCTGGTCATCGACCATCTTCAGCACTGTATCAGAACCGGGGTGCAGCCCCATGTCTTGACGTATCAAGTCTTGAATGAGCGTGCCCAACGATCAGATCCACTCATTGCAGCACTCGCTGAGTCACGGTGCATCTACGTAGAAAGCAAAAAGACCTTCGTTCGTCCCAATCAGGTCTACTGGCAGCCACAACAACTCGGACGCTACGCCTTCACTATTCCAGGAAATTACGAACCATTCAAGCCGTTCTTTGATGAAATCGGGGTAAAAAATGCCCCGGAAGGTCGAGATTTCGTCGATATCTTGCTCGACATTGTCGAAGAGTATTTCGAACAGTCCAAACCCCTGACTGGGTCAGACCGTGCTGTTTATGATGCCTGCCTGGGAAGCGTAGCTTCGGCCTATGGGCATGAGGAGTTGACTCCGTTCGACCTGCGCCGTCTGCAGGAAGCACCAACCGTTTTGAACTTAGAGAGTCTATTGGCGCATCCGGACGAAGTCTTGCTCCAGGATAGCGAGTGGCATGCGGGCTTCTTTGGTGGGGAACTCGATCAAGCATTATGCAAGCCGCCGACGGATCTTTGGGCATTCATAGAAGATATTGGAGTTAGACGGCTAAGTGAGAGCGCCCAGGTTTCACTCGAGTTCGTGGACGGTCCGGAAGCCGATGAGTCTTCGATCGCCGAAAAGCTAATGGGCCGGATAGACGTCCTCGTCCGATTGCTTTATGACCAACCGACAACGATCAGAAAGGATATAAAAAAATCGCTTTTGGGTCTGACTTCAGTTAGTTACGACGTTGTCCGTATCCAAGCGTCAGTTCATGTTGGGGGAGGTCAGACTATCGCTCCTCCGGCCCCTGCTGATGCGTTCTACGACCTCGAGGACGGGCGCCTAATCCTCGCGCGTCCAGTTGGTGATCGGAGCTGGGCTCACATCCTCAATGCCTTGTTCCACCAATTGATGCCGGAAGAGTCAGGCAGCGAAATCTCGAAAATGACGCTAAGTGTTCGTCCCTTGATGGGCATGAGCGTCGAGGAGGCCCACCGCGAGCTAACTGATGCCGGCATTCCGCATCTGGATGTGCAGGACGACAGCCTGGTGGATTTGACGTCGCCCGACCTTGATGAGATGAGCGATACGGTAGACCCCTCTACAGCTAAGGAAAGCGATTGGGGGAACGGCACAGGAGGTGGTTCTCCCGAGGGCGATGCCTCGTCCGGCAGCAGAGGTTGGGATCGGCGAATGGAAGAAGGAGGGGGGGTGCACTCAGGAGAAGAACAGTCTGAGAGAATCGGCCGTGAAGAAGGCCCAGAGGCCCCACACCAAGGCACAACCGAAAGAAATAACTCCGAAAATAGAGCCGGCGCCATTGGTGTCTCTGGGCAAGGCCAGAAGCGTGCGAAGAAGTCACGGGCTAAGCACAAGGAACAATGGGATCGACGCCTGTTGTCCTACGTTCGCCAAAAACAAGAAGACTCCTCAGGTGCTGATGACACGGGGGGGCTGTCCGACCACAATCTGGCGGTCGAGGTTATTGCACGAGACGCGGTTTGCACCTACGAAAGGGAGCGCGGCCGAGTGCCGGAGCAGATGGCTCAAACGCATCCTGGGTACGACATCATCAGCCATAATCCAGTAACGGGGGAAGATCGGTACATTGAAGTGAAGGGCGTGAATGGGGAGTGGAACCAAACCGGCGTGGGTCTATCTAGACTCCAGTTCAGCAACGCCCAAGACTACGGAGACCGTTATTGGCTGTATGTGGCGGAGTTCATCTCTGATCCAGACAACATACGTGTCCACCCCATCCAGAGTCCGGCAACGCAGGTTACAGCGTTCATGTTTGACGGCAACTGGCGGGATGCAGTAACGGAGGAGCGAGCCGATCCTTCTGCCCTGTTTATCCCTGGGTCTCGGATACAGCATCAAGACATGGGCTATGGAGAAATTCGGGATGTCGAAATCCGTGGGAACACGAAGCTACTGACGGTCCTGTTTGATGGGAAGTCTCAGGTAACTCCGAATTTGACCTTAAATCTGTACCGTATGCGTATTCAGGAAGAATCCGATGAGCTTGATGATTCCTGAGCTGTCGGAAGCGCAACTCAACGATCTTCCCTCGCGAGCCGAGGCTAAAGTATACCGGGCTCTAAGGGACAGACTACCGAGCGATTATGTCGTATTGTTTCAGGTCGGGTGGATCTTGCGTCGGGAGGAAGAGCAAGCGAGGGATGGAGAAACAGACTTTCTGATTTGCCACCCTGATCACGGCTACCTCTGTATCGAGGTGAAAGGTGGCGGTATCGGATTCGAGGCCAGCACTGGTCAGTGGTTTTCGGTAGACCGTAATAAAGACAAACACCCCATAAAAAATCCCATCACCCAGGCACTTAAGGCCAAATATTCGATCCGCTCAAAACTTAACGAGCATCCACGGTGGCGTGATCTGGGCCTAGGTAATGTGGTTCGCGGTCATACCGTCTTTTTCCCCGACGTTGGGGACGCACTAGCATTGAGCCGACCGGATATGCCCGCCGTACTTATTGGTTCAGCGCGAGCTCTTGAAGACCCGTATTCGTGGATCAAAGCGGCCTTTGCCTACTGGGGTGACGATGCTGGTCGTTTCACAGCGATCGGTCGTCGAGGCATTGACGTAGTCCGGGAGATATTTGCGAGATCGTTTTCCGTCGATCCCCTCGTCGCGTCGAGGCTTGCCGAGCAAGAGGCGCGACGGCTGGTACTAACAAAGGATCAACTACGTGTGCTTGACTTCTTGCGTGCACATCGGAGGGTGGCCGTCAGCGGCGGTGCAGGAACCGGGAAGACCGTCCTGGCACTCGAGAAAGCCCGTCGCCTCGCGTCGGAAGGCTTCAAGACGCTTCTGACTTGTTACAATAGACAACTAGCCGATCACCTGTCGAGCTTGTCTGCCGGAACGAGCAACCTCGACGTAATGAGTTTTCACCAGCTCTGCTATCGACAGGTCGAAGAGGCCGAGAAGGCGTCAGGCCGGGGTCTGGTTGCGGAGGCGAAGTTGACTTATCCCGGAAAAGGTCTCTACGACGTACAGCTTCCCAATGCTTTAGCGTATTCCTTGGAGGTCCTCCCAGATCGCTACGATGCGATCGTATGCGACGAGGGTCAAGACTTTCGCGAGGAGTTCTGGGTCCCACTCGAACTCTTGTTGTCGGACTACGAACGCGCACCTTTATATGTCTTCTACGATGACAACCAAAATATTTATGCACGTGCAGGCACGTTTCCGATACGTGACGAGCCGTTCACGCTGACAACAAATTGTAGAAACACCGCACCGATTCATCGTGCTGCGTATAAGCACTACAAGGGAGTGCCCGTGGGCCCGCCCGATATCGATGGCGACGATGTTCAGTTTGAGGTCTCGCCGGGGCGTGATTCCCAGGCGCGAAAGATTCACTCGCGGATTGTTGACCTAGTTGCTCGGCAGGGCGTTTCGGCTGGTGACATCACTGTCTTGATTGCGGACGCACGTCGTAAATCCGATTACTACGATGCGTTAAAAGGATTTCCTCTACCGAAGCCGGCGGGCTGGCTTGAAGAAGGTTGTCGGGGCAGCGACGAGATCCTGATCGACACGATTCAGCGCTTCAAAGGACTGGAGTCTCCAATCGTGATTCTATGGGGACTCGATACGGTCGATTGGGCTAGAAACGCGGAACTAATCTATGTCGGGATGAGTAGGGCGAAATCGCTAGTGGTCGTTGTCGGGACGGCTGCAACCTGTGCAGCGTTCCGCGAATAGGTGTGGCCATTGGTAGTCCCTTAGGATGCATTGGTGCGCCTCTTTACCCTTGAGGGGGCGGAGAGACCGGATTTATTCTCGCTTAGGTCGAACCGTGCGCGGTGGGCTAGCATTCTGGTGCCAGAATATTCGTTACCGGGGCACCGAGAGCAGAGCGCGCCTTTTGTTAGGCGTTTCCCTTACGCTGCGTCTTCATTCTGCTCTGCGCTCACGATGCGGAGGCGGAGTGGGAAGTGGCCGGTCGAGTCCGTCCACACTTTCGTCCATCGCCGATTGACCAAGACCTTGGCAGCTCGGATTCCCAAGTTTTCTTGGACCCACTGTTCCACTGCGGATCGGCTCCTCGCGTACTTGCCGCCGAATTCGGGGGCAGTGCCGCGCATTCCGGAAAGAATGCGTGGCAGGTGGCCCTCTTCGATCACTCGACGCTGATAGCTGCCGAAGCGCGCGGGCACTGCGGATTCATAGATGTGGATTTCAGGTATTTGTGTGTTGTTAGCGGTTTCCATTGCTGTTGTCGGTCCTTTTGTGCGTGGTTGCTTGGGAAAAGTCATGGTGTGCTTGATTTGGCTTCGGAAGATAGTCAGTCGTGCGGCAGTTTTCCATCGTCTGCTTTCTGGAAATTAATAGAGACTATTTCTGCGTATTTAAGGGTTATGTTAGATGGACAGCCGCCAGAATAAAATAGGATAGCTATGTTAATTGTTGTCTGGGAAAGTTTCATGTTGGATCTTTCCATAAAAACGCGCGGTCGCGTGCGCGTTTCTATACGTGGGGTGAGGGCATGAGGCGGCTGGAGAAGGATGATGGCTGTGGCGCGGAGAGGCTGGGAAGGAAATCAATCATTTGAATGTGCCGGCGGCCGGGCCCATGCGGGCGTGTGACTTAAGCATGGAACTTCGGGTGTCGAGGTGCCGGTCAACGGTACGGGCGGCATCAGTGAGATGGGGCTTTCAATATCACTGTTCATTGGGTGTCCTGGGCCTGCGGAGTGGGAATGCCGCAGCGTGCTGCTCCGTGGGGCACTACCCCAGTGCCCCCGTAGGGGTAGGAACTTACCCCGCTACCCCACCCAAAGAAACAGGGGCTTGCGGGCGTTTCATCGGGAAAATAAGTGCCCCATGGTGCCCCACGATAAATGGTGTCATGGTGCGGAATTCGTGGGGTGGTGGGGTAAATACCCCGCTGTATCCCATTACCCCGGTAACCCACCCCCTATTTATCGTCAGGCACCAGGTGCAGGTGGTTGCCGTTGCCGTTGGGGCAGGGTCGGGAGATCAGCGCGCCATCCTCAACCGCCCGGTCGAGTGCCTCCCGCACCGTCTTTTCCCCGGCCTGGAAGACACCGCTCTTCCCAGCGTAATGGTCGCGGATATGGCGGATGCTCATTGGTCCATGTCGGCGCAGCAGATCCCGTGTTTCGCCTAGCACTCGCTGGTACGTTTCTTCTGCGCGTTGTTGCCTCGCATTCGCTCGGCTCAGGTTCAGCTTCGTGGGGTATAGGACCCCACCGTCGCCGCGCTCTAGCCACATGCCTTCCCAGGGCGGGCCGTAATTACCCTTGACGATCGTGAAGCGAACAAAGCGGCTGGCTTCGTCGGCCTCGACCCTGTATTTCTTCGCCTCATCGCGACGAAGGGTCGCCATTAGCCCGACCCAGCGCGCCCCATCCACCAGACCGCTCGCACCTCGGATTGCCTCTTGCCCTGCTTCGGAGTCGCGAAGACCCGCCTTGCTCACGTGGTGGGGCAGAAGAACCGTCGCACCTGTCGCTCGGCGGACGTGTTCGGCGGTCTCGATTAGTCGGGTGCCGTCGGCGTTACTGTTTGGGTCACCACCGTCGAAACGAGCCAGCGGGTCCAGCACAATTAGCACCGGGGCCTCCGGCATCGCTTTCGCTGTGGCAATGATGCGATCCGCGAGCTCGGTGCGCTCGATCTCACCGCCGACCGTCGTCGTCAGCCGGTTGTCCCCACCAACGCGGTCCAGAATGAACACACGACTCCCTATCGCCTCTAGGCCCTTGGTGCGTTCCGGGTGTCCGGGCGGGTAACAGTTATCTAACGACAATTACTCTGGCCGGTCGACGACAACTACTTTGGCCGGTTGCCACTAAGCTGGACTGCTCTTCCATGCGACCCACAAGGGGCGGGGATGGCGGTCACCGAGCAACAGGTCAGAGTCTTCATGACACAGCGATCCAAAGGCACAACGCAGACGGCGGCGGCCGCCAAGGCCGGCATTTCTGAACGCACTGCCCGGCGGATTGACGCCGGCGAGCCCGTCGGTGGCGGCAAGTCGAGGGATTGGCGTACACGCCCAGATCCGTTTGCCGAGGTCTGGGACGAAG
>NZ_KB906138.1:0-9951 GCF_000381185.1 Thioalkalivibrio sp. ALMg13-2
CCCGCCGCTGCGAGTGTCACGAGCGCATAGCGTTTCTCAACCCCCGGACGGCCGGACGCCAAACCCCTTACCACCGACGTTCGACGCCGCACTCCCGCTCGAGCTTGCGATGCAGTCTGCTCGGCCCACCCACGTTTCACCCTCGCCAAACCCGCCCTTTCCGAAGGCTCGAATAGCACGGCGCAGGGGCTCAACCCTGGCGTCCGAAAAACCCTCGCGATCGGTTTGAGGATTTTTCGTAGTCGCCACGGCCGGGAATCAGAAGACTGTGGCTCACGCTAACGCCTCGGAGTCACACGCCATGCACAGGACCCTTGTCGCGCTCGCTACGGGCGTGGTGATGATCACCCTCACACCGGCGGCCCTGGCCGACCGCGATGCGGAACGCGAGAGCCTGAGCCGACTCGCTCACGAGATTCAGGCCCTGCACGCACTGGTTGATCAGGCCGAAGCCCATGCCGACCCCGACGCACGGATCCGCTTCCAGTACGACTGGCTGCGCCACGACCTGGATCGGGTTCAGGCCGGCATCGAGGAGCACCTCCGGGCACCGCGCGCCCAACCGCGCCGGGTCGAGCCCCTCAGTGGTGATTACCGCCGGTGAGCGGCGATGCCTCCAGTCAGTTCGAGCAGTGGGCCGGCGCGAGTGGCGCCGACCTGGGGCTCGCGATCGCGGCCATTGTCGCGGTCACCTATCTGATCTGGCTCATGTGGGTCGTGATGGGCCAATTCCGCGCCTGGAGCGATCGCGAGACACCCATGTTCGACCTGCTTTGGGTCTCTGTACGGGCCGCCGTCGTGGTGATGCTCGTGGGTTACTTCATCCGTCCATAGGAGGACTTTCCGATGCTCAATACCTGCAAACGCCAATGGGCCCGCGCCCGCCACATCCTCATGACTGGAGTCGTGGTCGCCCTCCACTCCACGCCCGCTTGGGCGCAGAACCTGCCGACGGCACCCGAGCCCGACGGAGGGTTCGAGGACGGCAACTGGATCGACCTCATGCGCGGCTACATCTTCGAGGGGGCGATCGTCCTCGGCACGCTGATCGCCGTCGCCTCCTTCCTGTGGGTGTCCTGGACCGCGCTGACCAAATTCAATGAGGCCCGCCAAGGCAAGGCCGAATGGGGCGAGGTGGGTCTGCTTGGCGTGGTGGGTGCCGTGGTGCTCCTCGTCCTGAGTTTCTTCGTCAATCAGGCCATTTCGATCATGGAGTAATGCCGCGTGGCGACACCCGGACTCGAAAACCGAATGGCCGAGCGGCTCAACGAGGAGCCGCCCATCTTTCGCGGCTGCTCCTCCAGTGAGCTGCTCGCCATTCTCGTGCTCGCCGTGATCGGCTGGCTACCCGTCGGGATCCTGCTCGGTTTCGTGGTCGGCGCTCCGATGATGGGCGTCGGATTCGCGGCGGTCGCCGTGCTGGGGACCGTATTCATCACCGCCACGATCTTCCAGAAGATCAAGCGGGGCCGCCCCACCGGCTACTACCAACAACGCGCCATGCTCGCCCTTCACCGGAGCGGCCTGCGCAAGGTCCCGGTGACGCTACGCAGCGGCACCTGGGACCTGGGGAGACGTTCGTGAGATACCGCAAGGAACTCGACAGCGCCCGATCGCACATCAACACCCTCCGGGGCGTCATTGGCGTCATGGCGCTCGTGGCCCTCGGCCTCTGGTTTGGATGGCAGCAGGCCCCCGACCGCCTGACGGTGCACATCCCCCCGGAGCTTCGCACCGGCGGGGTTCTGGAAGCCGGAGAGGTGCATCCCGCGTCGGTGTACACCTTCGCGTTCTATATCTGGCAGCAGCTCCATCGCTGGCCCGAGGACGGGCGCGCGGACTACCCGGACAACCTGTGGTCGCTGCAGGCGTTCCTGACGCCACGGTTTCAGCAAACCCTCGAAGCCGACCGCGAACAACGCGAGCGGCGCGGTGAACTGCGGGATCGCAGCCGGTTCATCCGGGAGATCGACGGCCTGCGCTACACCCCGGACCGCGTGCAGGCCACGGGGGACGGGACGTGGACGGTATGGCTGGACGTGGAGGTCGAGGAGCGCATCGACGGCGAACGCGTCAAGCAGGTCTTCATCCGCTACCCCCTGCGGGTGGTCGCCTACGACATCGACCCTGAATCGAACCCCTGGGGGCTCGCCCTCGCGGGCTTCGCCCAAGATCCCTATCGCATCGACCCGGAGGAGGAGCAGTAATGCGCCCGATCCTCGCCATTGCCCTTATCGCGGCCCTCGCGGGCCCGGTGTCGGCCACCGCCGACGACAGCCCCGACCGCATTACGTGGGACGGCACGCCCGTCCAGGTCACCCTGCCCGTGGGGCAGGAGCGGCTGATTCGCTTCCCTGCAGGGCACGTCCGCGTGGGGCTTCCACCCCACATCGATGAGCAGGTCCGCGTGTTCTCGAACGACGGGATCGTGTACCTCAAGGCGCAATCCTCGTTCGGCCCCACCCGCGCCGTCATTGCCGACGTCGAGTCCGGGGCGACGTTCATGCTCGACCTTTCGGCCGAAGACGGGGCGCGCGCCAATGAGGTCGTCATTCATCGACCGGGGAGCCGCCGGGACCGCGCGACGGACGTCCCCGACGCCGAACCCGACCACCAGAACCTGGACTACGTGGCGCTGACGCGATTCGCGTCCCAATCCCTGTATGGCCCCAGCCGGCTCGCCCCGCAGATGCCCGGCGTGCGCCAGGTTTCGCTGAACCGGGAACCGGTCCGGCTGGTCCGGGGCGCGGCCGTCACCGCCGAACCGCTCGCGGCCTGGCGTGGCGGGCGCTGGTATGTCACCGCCGTCAAGCTGCGCAACGCTACGGAATCCGCGGTCACGCTCGACCCCCGCGACCTGCGGGGCGACTGGCTGACGGCCACCTTTCAGCATGCGCGGCTGCACCCGGCCGGCCACGAAGCCGACACGACCGCCGTGTATGTCGTGTCGGACCGCCCCTTTGACGAGAGCTTTTGGGGGGTGCGCTGATGGTTTCCACCAAGGGCAATCGACTCCTGCCGATCATCGGCCTGGCCGTCGGGGCATTGATGATCGTGGTGATGCTGCGCTCATGCGGCACCGAGCCGGCGTCCGAGGCACCGGACTCGTTGGACCAGCGGCAGGCGGCGGCGCAACCGGACGCGGACACGGCCACCGACACCATCCGCACCCTGACGGCCGAGCAGCGCGAGACGCGCCGACAGCTGCGCGAACTGCGCGAAGACAACCAGCGGATGCGCGAGCAGCTGGCCGAGGAAGCACGGCAGGAGCCGGACCCCGAGCGCCAGAGCCACCTGGAGGGACTCCTCGGGCGCATGGACCAGCTCAGTTCCCGCGTACAGGACATGGGGCAGCAGCTGGAGCAGCGCGACGAAGATCCCGACCTGGTGCCCGGGAGCGACATTCCGATCGGTCTAGGCATCCGGGAAGACGAGGCCCCGGTCATTCAGGACCGCACGCGCACGGCCGAACCCGAGTCCGCCGACACCCTGCGCTGGACGAATCCCGTGGGCTATGACCCCGAAGAAGAAGGGGGCGGCCTCCTCGATCGCAGCCGGTCGGTGGCCGGCACCATCCGGGATCGCGGCGCCGCCGGCGTGGAGCACGCCCGCGACACGGCGGCGCGCGCCACCGGCACGGATACGCCGGAGGAAGATCCCCGGTACACGGTGCCGCGCAACTCGACCCTGATGGGCTCGACCGCCATGACGGCCCTGATCGGTCGCGTACCGCACGGCGGGACGGTGGAGGACCCGGTGCCATTCAAGGTGATCGTGGGCGAACGCAACCTGGCCGCCAACGACATCGAGATCCCCAACATCGAAGGCATGATTTTCTCCGGCACCGCCATTGGCGACTGGACGCTGTCCTGCGTCCGTGGGTCGCTGGAGTCGGTCACCTTTGTCTTCCAGGACGGCACCGTTCGCACCCTGCCGGACCCCGACGGAGATTCCGGCGACGCCCTCGGCTGGATCTCCAACGAGCGGGGCGTGCCCTGCATTGCGGGTGATCGCATTTCCAATGCAGCGGCCTATCTGGCGCAGTCCACCGGCATCGTCACGGCGCAGGCCGCCGCCGACGCAGCCGCCGCCGCTCAGACCACGCAGATCGTCGGGCAGGAGGGATTCACGCAGAACATCGTCACCGGCGACACCGGGGAGTTCATCGCCGGCCGCGCGGCATCCGGCGCCGCTCGCGAACTCGCCCAGTGGCTGCGGGAACGCCAGGAAAGTCACTTCGACGCGGTCTTCGCCCCCGCCGGCGAAACGGTCGCCATCCACCTCGACCGGGAACTGAGGATCGATTATGAACTTGAAGGCAGAAGGGTCTCCCATGAAGCGTTCGAGCGCCGCTCTACCCATCGCACTCTTGATTAGTGCGGTCCTGACCGCCGGCTGCGCCTCCACTTCGGCGGACAAGGTGATCCCGAAGGACGGCCCCACGATGAACGAGGTGTATGAAGGACACTTCGAGTCCATGGGGCGCACCGATGTCGATGCCGCGCGTCAGGCGCTGCAACAGCCGATCGGCCGAGACGTCCAGGACGGCACGGCGGATCTCGCGGGCTACACCCGGTCCGCTCACGACGAAATCGAAACCCGTTTCAGTCGGGTCCCCAATCCGACCCTGGTGATGTTCGTGTACCCGCACCTGGCCGGTCGCGACGAGGTGCCCGTGCCCGGGTATTCGACGTCGTTCCCGATGTATGACCGCCACCACTATGCACTCCCCGGAGAGGCGGGAGCCCGATGATGCTGAAGATGCTCACCTCGCTCCTCCCCGGCCGTTCGGCGAGGGAGGAAGACGAGAACCAGGGGCCCGACCCGAACCTGGGCGGGTCGCGGCCGGTGACACAGGCCGAGGTCAAGGATCTCTACCGCCGGCCCAACTCGTTCACGGACCTGCTCCCGTGGACGGACTACGACCCGGCGACTCAGGTGTTCCTCCTGGAGGACCAAAACAGCGTTGGCGCCCTGTTCGAGCTGACCCCGGCCAGCTCCGAAGCGCGCACGCCCGAATACATGGAGGACCTGCGCCAACAGATCCAGGGTGCGCTGACCGACTCGGTCCCCGAGGTGGACGGTTCGCCGTGGGTGCTACAGGTCTTCGTGCAGGACGACCCCGCCCTGGGCGGGGTCACCGACCATATCCGGGCCTACGCCCGCGAGCGGTCCGAGGACAATCCGTTTCGGGACGCCTACCTCGCGGAGGTGGACGACCATCTGCACCGGATCTCGCAGGAGGGCGGTCTCTTCGTCGATCAGCAGGTCACCGGGGGCGCGTGGCGCGGGCAGAAACGTCGCGTGCGCGCCTGCCTGTACCGCCGCTCGATCTCGGGCGACCTGTCACCCGAGGAGACCCTCAACCAGGTCGCCGCCCAATGGGCGACCTCCCTGGAAGCCGTCGGGGTCGGCGTGAAGCGCTGCAAGGCGCAGGATCTGTATGAGTGGCTCGTCCCGTGGTTCAACCCGCGTCCCGAGGTGGCCGATGGCGACCCGGAGAAGCTGCTGAACGTCGCCCCTTACCCGGGTGACGAGGATCTCCCGTTCGGTCGCGACCTGGCCGAACTGTTCACCTATTCGATGCCGGTGTCGGATGCCGAGGCCGGGGTCTGGCGCTTCGACGGGATGCCCCATGCGGTCCTGAACGTCCAGAGCCTGCGTCAGGCGCCCAAGACGGGGCATTTCACGGCGGAACGCCAGGCCGGCGAGAACATCTATGCGCTGTTTGATCGCGCCCCCGAAGGCACGATCCTCTCGGTCACCATCACCATCCAGCCGCAGGACCAGGTCTCCAATCACATCGGGCAAATCCACGCCGCGTCCCGTGGGGACAACATCGAATCGCGGCTGGCACTGGAGGAGGTGGAGACGGCGCAGGAAGAACTCGCGCGCGGCAACAAGCTCTACCCCACCCAAATCGCTTTCTATATCCGCGCGGAGAACGACACGCAGCTGGTGCGCCGGCGCAACGAGCTGGCCTCGCGTCTGGTGGCGAACGGCCTCCAGATCATCGCCCGAGAGGCCGAGCTGCTCCCGCTGGACACCTATCTGCGAGCGCTCCCGATGGCCTATGACCCGGCCCTGGAGCGCGTAACGCGCCGGAGCCGCTACGTGTACGCCGACCACCTTGCCGCCCTGCTACCGCTCTACGGGCGCACGAAGGGGACGGACCACGCCGGGTTTCTGTTCTACAACCGGGGCGCCGAGCCGCTGATGTTCGATCCGCTGCATCCCTCGGACCGGAAGAAGAACGCCCACGCGTTGATCCTCGGCCCCACCGGGGCCGGCAAATCCGCCCTGCTCACCTATCTGATCCTGCAGATGGTGGCGGTCTACCGGCCCCGGATCTTCATCATCGAGGCGGGCAACTCGTTCGGTCTGCTGGGACAGTACCTGGACCACCGGGGCGTCTCGGTCAATCAGGTCTCCCTGAACCCCAAGGAGCGGGTCAGCCTGCCGCCGTTCGCGGCGGCGACCCAGCTCCTGGACGACCCCCTGGTGGACAAGAAGATCGAGGAAGAGGCCTCCGACGAGGACGACGAGGACGACATCGAGGAGGGGCGCGACCTGCTCGGCGAAATGCAGATCGCGGCGAAGATCATGATCACCGGGGGTGATCCGCGCGAGGAGGCGCACATGCGCCGCCCGGACAACACGGCCATTGCCAACGGCATCCTCCGTGCCGCCAAGAACGTCCGCGCGGCGGGGCGCGAACAGGTCCTGACCGAAGACGTGGTCGCCGGGTTGCACGAGGTCGCGAAGGAAGAAGATTCCCCCGAACGCCGCAAGCGCGTCAGCGAAATGGCGCAGTCCATGGAGGTGTTCTGTCACGGGTTCGCCGGCAAGATCTTCAACCGAGCCGGCGAGCGTTGGCCGGAGGCCGACGTCACGATCGTCGATATGGGAATCATGGCGCGCGAGGGCTACGAGGATCAGCTCACGGTCGCCTACGTGGGCCTGATGAACCATATCAACGACCTGGTCGAACAACAGCAGCACTCCGAACGCCCGACCCTCGTGCTCACCGACGAGGGCCACATGATCACCACCAACCCCCTCCTCGCGCCCTACGTCGTCAAGATCACGAAGATGTGGCGAAAGCTCGGGGCCTGGTTCTGGATCGCCACGCAGAACCTGGAGGACTTCCCGGATGCGTCCCGGAAGATGCTCAACATGATGGAGTGGTGGATGTGCCTGGTGATGCCGAAGGAGGAGATCGAGCAGATCGCCCGCTTCAAGGACCTCACCAACGAACAGAAGAGCCTGCTGCTCGGAGCCCGCAAGGAACCCGGCAAGTATGTCGAGGGCGTGGTCCTGGCCGACCAGGTCGAAACGCTGTTCCGCAACGTTCCACCCCCGATCGCCCTGGCCCTGGCGATGACCGAGAAGCACGAGAAATCGGAGCGTCGCAAGATCATGGACGAGCTGGGGTGCTCGGAAGTCGAAGCGGCCGAAGAAGTCGCGCGCCGGATCGGAGGGGACGCATCGTGATCAATCAACACACCCTTTGGGCCGGCGACTTTGCCTGGACCGAATGGCTGCTGGTCGCCGGGGGGCGCAAAGGCCTGTTCCTGATGCCCGAGAACAAGGGCGGCCCGGAACGACTGGAGATCCACACCCTCCCTCTGCAGGGCGAGGGACAGCTGATCCACAAGGGCGGCTGGCTCACCGATGCCCAGCGCGACGTCGTTCTGATGCAGCTGACCGTGCACGGGCGCACCCCTGCGACACTGGCCCGCGAGTTCGAGCAGGGCGAGGTGCTCGCGGGCCCGCTGCGGGATCTGGCGATCCGCCTGGCTGAGGCAGAAGGCCGTGTGTGCGAGCGCATGCTGAACGAGCCTCAGCGCCGCTTCCGGGCACAGCTTCACCTTCCCTCGACATCCAGCGCAGGAGGCCGCTCATGCGACAAATGATTGCCGTTCTACTCCTGATGGGGATCAGCCCCGCCGGTGCCGACCCGGGGCAGATCGAGGTCTTCGTGACCACCGGTACGACCGTGTCCACCACGCCGGCCGACCGCCGGGGGATCCCGGTGGAGATCCATCATGTGGACGCCGTGGACCGGGCAACGGAGGCCCTGAGTCAGGGGCTTCCAGCCGATCCCGAGGCCGCGGCCGTGATCGCCCAGGAGCGCCTGGACGCCCGGGCACATCGGGATCTCGAAGCCGCCTACGATCCGCTGCTGCGCGCCTATCGCCTGAACATTGAACAAGTACCGGCCATCGTCTTCGACGGCCAGGCCGTGGTGTATGGCACAACGGATCTCGCGCGCGGCCTGCGCGAGTATGAACGGTGGCGGCAATGATCCGGGGGTCCATGCGCCGCATCGGCGCCGGAATCGTGGCCGCGCTCTGCCTGTTGGTGGGCAGCCCCGCGAAGGCCGAGGATCCGGACACCATTAGTACCTCCGAGATCACTTCACAGACGAGCAGCGCCCTCTCGTCCTGCCTGAATTGGGAGATCATCGGGGTCTGTCTGTGGCTGCGCTGCACCATTACCGGGTGCAGCGTGGTCACCACCGAACGGATCCGGCACTACGTCCCGGACGCCGTCATTTCGGCCTACCAGAACACCGGCGAAAACCCGTGGGCGGAAATCCGGGGAGCGCTGGGGTCCGCACAGGAATCCGCCGCCGAATCGATCCTGTCGTTCGATGCCTTTGTCGGAGGCGGAAACACGCTGGAGGGGCGCCATTCCCGCGATGCCCGTCAGCTTCGATTCAAGGAAGCGGATGTTGTCGGACACCCCTTCATGGAGATCCTGGAGTACATCGACGTCCCGTACATTTGTCCGGGCGCGGCCACGGCCGAAGCCTTCCACCCCTACTACCAGTCCGCGACCAGCGTACTCGCCTGGCGCTACGCGGTGCCCGAAATGTTCTACCTCGAATCCCTCCAGGAGGGTGAACGGGAGATCGGAGAGTGGGACGACTACACCTGGGGTGCGGTGTACCCCCGGTCGGGTTATGTCTCCCAGCCGGAGGATGCCAAGGCGGCCGCGATCGTCGCGCAGCGGGCGGGCGACATTACCACTCGGGAAGACCAGTCGGGGCATGTCTACGAGCAGCTCCCGGGCGACGACGTGGTGCATGAGGACGGTTACCGCGTGTGGCTTCCCCCCGAACTGGTGGAGCGGGACGAAGAGACCGGCACGTTCCAGATGCACATGCCCACGGACACCAACGCCTGCGAGGTGTTCGGGGAGGATGACACCGAGGACAAGGAGGGCTGGTCCAGTGACAAGACCAACCTCAAGGGCAACTACGTGTGGACCCTATGGCGTCCCTACAACTGCTGCGAAATCGGGGGCCAGGTCTACCTCGGCTCTGTCACGTTCTAGGAGACGGATCATGCGGATGCGGAAAACACTGATCGCTGCTACAGCCTGCGCGGCGCTTTGGGGACCTACCGCCGGCCATGCCCTCGTTCCGTCCGAAGACGGGATCTGGTACTACGAGGTGGGCGGCGCGGAACCCATTTCCAATGCCCCGAATCCCACGGTTACCACGACCCGGCTGGCCTTCGGAGCGGAGGCCAGCGCGGGGTATAGCTGTGGCAGCTTCGATCCCCTGCTGAGCATCGAGAACACCCTGAACGAAGTCGCTCAGGGCATGGAAGACATGGTCGATCAGATGGTCCAGGCCGCCACGAATGCAATCGCCTCCCTGCCAGCCATGGTCCTCCAGAGGTCCAACCCCGGGCTGTACGACCTGTTCCAGAACAACCTGCTGCGGGCCGAGGAAGAGCTGTCGCTCGCAACGCAGAGCTGCGAGGAAATGGAGGCCGCCATCGCCGACGGCCGCAACCCCTATCAGGAGTGGGTCACGCTCTCGAAGGGCGATGACTGGCGCGCGGCCATGGGCTCCGGGGGCGACATCGTGCAGGTCCAGGAGGACATTGATCAGAACGCCGGGAACGACGGGGCCGAATGGATCGGAGGTCGGCGGGG
>NZ_KB906139.1:0-9578 GCF_000381185.1 Thioalkalivibrio sp. ALMg13-2
GATCTCCCCGTAATACTCCGGCGCGCCACGACCGCACTCGGCCACCGCCACCGCAATCGTCTCCTTATGCACGTCCAGCCCGATGTAGGCACCGTAGACGTTGCTCGCTTGCTCGAGCACTCGCTTCACCCCGGCCTGCCCCGTCACCGGGCCTGCATCCTTCACCCCTTCCGCGATAAACTCATTCATGACCTGCCCCCTCGATAATGGCTCTGTGTTGAAGGTGGTTATCCCAACCCCGAAAACATAACCCACGCTCTCGAGGTCGGGCAGGTCAATCCATGATGTCTACTGCGTGCACATGAATGCCGGAGATGGACCGAACATCGCCGCGGACGCACGCACGGTTCCAGCCTATGCCAGTGCCCCGATCAATGACGTCGCAACGATTGGCTGCTACATCGGGTTCCCGCTGTACGATGCCGATGGCGAACTCTTCGGCACGCTTTGCGGATTGCATCCCGAACCCATGGACTCCGCCATCGAACACCATGAGCCGGTCGTTCGTGCCCTGGCAGGTTCACTGGGGCACCTGCTGCGCCTCAGCCAGCGCGCCGAGGGGCTGGACCGGCTGCGGCAGCACGCGGCCCTGGCCGCCCACGGTGATCCCCTGACCGGCGTGCTCAACCGCCACGGCTGGGAGCTCGCGCTGGACGCGGAGGAGACCCGCTGCCAACAGAGCGGCCAACCCGCCGGCATCATCCTGTTCGATCTCTTCCCCGGGGACTCGAGCGTGGACAGCACTGGCATTCAGGATGACACCGAACTGGTTCGCGCGATCCTCGCCCTGCAGGGCCTGGCAGGCCCCACCGACCTGATCGGTCGACTCGGTGGCACCCGCTTCGGCCTGCTCGCGATCGACTTGAGGGCGCAACCCCTGGCGGCGCGGGCGCAACACATCCGCCAGGCCCTGTCCGCAAAGGCCATCCCCGCGGCCATTGGCCACGCCATGCGCGAACCCGGTGCTGGAAGCCTGGAACACGCCCTGAAGCGCGCGGAACGCGAACTGCGACCGGCAGCGCGACCCGCGATCTCCTAGACTTTTTCCATCCTGCGCGGCGAACCGCCGCCCCACCGTCTCGACGGATTGTCCCATGGCCCGAATCTTCGACCTCCCCGATACCGCGCCCTCGCCGTTCAACCTCGGGGTCGATCACGTCCTGAAACTGCTCCACCGGATCGCCCCCCTGGACGTCTGGATGCTGACCCGCATCGAGGACAACGAGCAGATCGTCGTGCGCGCCGACGACCACGGCTACGGCATTCAGGCCGGCACGGCCTTTGACTGGAGCAATTCCTTCTGCATCCGCATGCTCGCCGAACGCGGCCCGCGAATCGCCCCGGACGTACAACAGGTTCCCGCCTACCGGGAAGCCCTCGCCGCACAACCCGATCCCCCCGCCATCGGCAGCTACATCGGGTTTCCGGTACAGGACCGTGAGTACGAGATGTATGGCGTACTTTGCGCGATGAATCCGGAGCCCATATCGGCCGACATCGAAGCGCAATCGGAACAGATACAGGCCGCCGTCACCGTCATCGAGTCACTGATCCGCCAGCGCCGCCAGATCGACGAACTTGAACGCGAGCGCGAGGCCCTGCGACTGGAGGCGTACAACGACGCCCTTACGGGCACCTACAACCGGCGCGGCTGGCTACTCGCGTTGAGCGCCGAGGAACAGCGCTGCCAGGATCACAGCCTCCCGGCGGGTCTCGTCGCCATCGACCTCGACAACCTGAAGACCGTCAACGACCAGGAAGGCCATGACGCCGGCGATCGATTGATCAAGGCGGCTGGCCAGGCCCTGCGGGATGCCAGTCGCGAAATCGACATCGTTGCCCGCCTGGGTGGAGACGAATTTGGCGTGCTGCTTCCGGAGACGCCGGCCGACCACCTCCTCGGGATCGCGAACCGGCTGCGTGCGGCGCTACAGGAGGCCGGTGTGTCGGCCTCCATCGGTTACGCCTGCCGCACCGTCAGCGGGTCCCTGCCCGAGGCCCAGACCAGCGCCGATGCCGCGATGTACGCCGACAAGCGCCAGCGCCGCGGAACCCCCGGGCCCTGACGCCCTCGCGCGGCAAGCGCGATCGCCCTTTTCCTCCGGGACCAACACACTTCACGCACCCCTCTGCCGCGGGCCGGTCGATGGTTTACCATTCACCTAATCCGCATCCGGACGTCCCCTTCGCTACGAGGCCGTTTCATGAGCAAAACCGTCACGCTGACCGACAACACCACCGGCAAGAGCATCGAACTGCCGATCCAGGAGGGCTCGCACGGCCCGAACTGCCTGGATGTCCGCACCCTGTACAAGGAGCTCGGCTACTTCACTTATGACCCGGGGTTCATGTCCACGGCCAGCTGTCGTTCGGACGTCACCTTCATCGACGGCGACGAGGGCACCCTGCTCTACCGCGGCTACCCGATTGAACAGTTGGCGGAAGAGAGCACCTATCTCGAGGTCTGCTATCTGCTGCTGAACGGCGACCTGCCTGCCGCCGACGACCTGCACGACTTCTCGCGCATCATCAAGGAGCACTCGATGCTGCACGAGGCCGTGCGCCGCTTCTTCGACGGCTTCCGCCACGACGCGCATCCAATGGCGATCATGGTCGGTGTGGTCGGCGCGCTGTCGGCCTTCTATCACGACAACGTGGACGTGCATAACCCGGAACATCGGCGCATCGCCGCGCACCGGCTGATCTCCAAGATGCCCACCATCGCCGCCTGGTCGTACAAGTACGCCAACGGCCAGCCGTTCATGTACCCGGACAACAACCTGTCCTACACCGCCAACTTCCTGGCGATGATGTTCGGCGTGCCCAGCGAGCCCTACCAGCCGAACCCGGTGTTCGTGCGCGCGCTCGACCTGATCCTGATCCTGCACGCCGACCACGAGCAGAACGCCTCGACCTCCACCGTGCGCCTGTCCGGCTCCTCCGAGGCCAACCCGTTTGCCGCGATCTCCGCCGGCATCGCCTCGCTTTGGGGGCCACTGCATGGGGGTGCGAACGAGAAGGTCATCCGCATGCTCGAGGAGATCGTGCACTCGGACAAGAGCGTGGAGGACTTCGTGGCCCGCGCGAAGGACAAGAACGACTCCTTCCGCCTGATGGGCTTCGGCCACCGCGTGTACAAGAACTACGATCCGCGCGCCAAGATCATCCGCAAGATGTGCCACGACCTGCTGGCGGAGATGGGCGACATGGGCGCCGATAACCAGCCCCTGTTCGACGTCGCCATGGAGCTGGAACGTATCGCGATGGAGGACGACTACTTCATCGAGCGCAAGCTCTACCCCAACGTGGACTTCTACTCCGGCATCATCCTGCGCGCGATGGGCATCCCGTTGAACATGTTCACCGTGATCTTCGCCCTCGCCCGCACCGTCGGCTGGATCTCGCACTGGAACGAAATGATGCAGGATCCCGAATCCCGCATCGGCCGCCCGCGCCAGCTCTACACCGGCTACCGCTCGCGCGACTACACCTCCATCGAGGAACGCTAGAGAGACACGGATCCATGCGTACGTCCGCGTTGGCACCCCGTGTTTTCCGCAACCCGATACGGCACGCAGACGGGTAGACGCGCTACCGGCCTGTGTCCTCTCATTGGAGGTCGCAACGCAGATCGGGGAGCGTGGAGGACCCACCCCACGACCGATGGAACGCCGGGGCTTGGCCGATTCTGCCCACCGACAGCGTTGCCGATCGAGCGCGAACGCGTGCGTTGATCCGCCTCCCCCAGGCTGGCATTCAGACGGATGCTTGCCGAACCCCTGCGCCGGTGCTATCTACTGGGTAGTAACAAGGGAGGAAGTGCTCATGTCTACCGACCGTTTCTTCATTTTGTTTGCCGGTATTGTCGTCCTGATCAGCGTACTGCTCACCTGGTTGGCCAGCCCCTGGTGGCTGCTGCTCGCCGTCTTCATGGGCATCCACCTGATTCAGGCCTCGTTTACCGGCTTCTGCCCGCTGGTAATGATCCTGAAATCGATGGGGCTCAAGCCCGGCGAAATCTTCCCCTGAACCCGGTCCCACGCATCGGGGGCGAGGAACGCCATCAGCCCGGCGCCCCTTGAATTCGTGAGCGCCAGACTTCATATTAGAGTTCGCTAATACTTTAACCAGGAGACACCATTCATGAGCATTGACCGCATCGTCCTCGCCTTTGCCGGCACCGTCGTGATCATCAGCGCCATCCTCGGGTGGGTCTTCACCCCGATGTGGCTGATCCTGACCCTGTTCGTCGGCGCCAACCTGTTGCAGTCCGCCTTCACCGGCTTCTGCCCGCTGGCAATGATCCTGAAGGCGATGGGCGTGAAGCCCGGGGAAGCCTTCAACTAAAACCAAGGGGCCCCACCCCTTCCAAGGCCCGGGTACCGCTGGTCCCGGGCCTTTTTGTTTGCGTCGCCCGCGAGTGATCAACGGCCTTTTTGTTTGCGTCGCCCGCGAGTGATCAACACCTGTCTACACTTCAGGTGATGCCCACTCACGCTGAGCGTAGGCCAAATGCGTTTTCGAGACCGAAATGAAGCCGGCGAGCAACTCGCACATGCCCTGGACCGCTATCGCGGCCAACCCGGCGTTGTGTATGCCTTGCCGCGCGGCGGAGTCCCCCTGGGGATCGCCGTCGCCCGGCACCTGGGCATGCCACTGGATCTCCTGATCCCGCGCAAGATCGGCCACCCGTTCCATCCCGAGTACGCGATCTGTGCCGTGCCCGAGCAGGGCGAACCGGTCTGCAATCCACGCGAGGCGGAACGCGTCGATCCAGGCTGGCTGGACCAGGCCGAGGCACGCGAACGCGCCGAAGCCCGGCGCAGGCGCCAACTGTACTGCACGACGCCTTCCCCGGACGTTGGCGGCAAGCTGGCGATCATTGTCGACGACGGGATCGCCACCGGACTGACCATGCGCGCCGCGATCCGTGACGCGCGTCAGCGCAAGCCTCGCCACCTGGTCGTGGCGATCCCGGTGGCACCAGCGGAGACCGCGGCGCTCCTGGAAAACGAGGTGGATGAACTCGTCACCCTGGACATCCCCAAGTACTACCGCGGCTCGGTGGGGGCGTACTACGAGGATTTCGCCCAGACCTCCGACGACGAGGTCATCGCGTTGATGGCCTCGGTCCACCACGCGCAAAAACCCGATGTCTCGCGCTGAGGAACAGACTGTCGCCCTGGTCCTGGACGACCAGGTCCACCAGGGCATTCTCGGCCTGCCCGAGACACCCGCCGGACTGGTGATCTTCGCGCACGGAAGCGGCAGTAGCCGCCTGAGCCCGCGCAACCACCAGGTCGCTCAGACACTGCAGGCAAGCAACATCGCCACCCTGATGTTCGACCTTCTCACCGAGGCCGAGGATCGCACCTACGCCAACCGCTTCGATATCGAGCTACTCGGCCGGCGGCTGGTGCAAGCCTGCCAATGGGCGGCCGCCCAGCCTCGTCTGGCTCCCCTGCCGCTCGGGCTGTTTGGCGCCAGCACCGGCGCCGCCGCAGCGTTGCAGGCCGCTGCAGCAGCTCCGGAGACCATCCGGGCCGTTGTCTCGCGCGGCGGGCGCCCGGATCTGGCGGGCGCCGCCCTGCCCCGAGTCGAGAGCCCCACCCTCCTCATCGTGGGCGGTGACGACACCATGGTGATTCAACTGAATCGCCAGGCGCAGGCACTCATGCACGCGCGCTGCGAGCTCCAGATCGTACCCGGCGCCAGCCACCTGTTCGAGGAACCGGGCACGCTGGAACAGGCAGCCGAACTCGCGGCCGACTGGTTCAACAAGTGCTTGCCTACGGCGTAATGGCGACCTTCAGCACGCCGTCGCGTTGATGCGAGAACAGCTCGTAAGCCGTCTCGATATCCGCCAGCTTGTAACGGTGCGTCACCATCGGCGTCAGATCCACGCGCCCCGAGGCGACGACCTCCATCAACCGCCGCATGCGTTCTTTCCCGCCGGGGCACAGGGTGGTCACGATGGTGTGATCGCCCAGCCCGGCTGCAATCGCATCCAGCGGCATGGAAAGCTTGCCCGAATACACCCCGAGACTGGAAAGGGTCCCGCCCGGTTTCAGGATGCGCAGACAGGCCTCGAAGGTCTGCTGCTGCCCCAGGGCCTCGATGGACACATCGACCCCGCGCCCGCCAGTCAGCTCCATGATCGTCTCGACCGGGTCCTGCTCGCGGAAGTTGATTGCCACATCCGCGCCCAGCTTGCGGGCAGTCTCCAGGCGCTCCGGGACCCCGTCCACCACGATGATCCGGGTGGCCCCCATGAGCTTGGCACCCGCCGTGGCACAAAGCCCGATGGGGCCCTGGGCGAACACGGCCACGGTATCGCCGATGTGGATATGCCCATGCTCGGCGCCGCCGAAACCGGTGCTCATGATGTCGGGACACATCAGCACCTGCTCGTCGCTCAGACCGTCCGGCACCGGGGTCAGATTCGCCTGCGCATTGGGGATACGCACGTACTCCGCCTGGCAGCCATCGATCGTGTTGCCAAGCTGCCAGCCACCCATGGCCTTGCCACCGCACTGACTGGAGATGCCCTCCTGGCAGGAATGGCATTGCCCACAGGGCGTGATCGCGCCCGCGATGACCCGCTGGCCGACCTCGTAGCCAGTAACCGCATCCCCGAGACGTTCGATCACGCCAACCGGTTCATGCCCGACGATGCGGCCCGCCTCCACCGGGTATTCGCCCTTGAGGATATGCACATCGGTCCCGCAGATGGTCGTGGTCGTCACCCGCAGCAGGGCGTCCGTCGGTCCGATCTCCGGGATCGGACGCTCCTGTAGTTCGATCCGTCCGGGTTCGACGAAAACCGCCGCCTTCATCATCTTCATGGTGATCTCCTTTGATGCAGCCACCGGCACGCCGTGCCGGCATTCGGCCCTTATCCAACAAACATAGCAGGCCAACCGACCGGCAACAGCGCCCATCGCGACGGCCTGCTCGCCTGCCTTACAATGAGCCTACGTCCGCCGTTCAGGATCGCATGTGATCTCGCTCATTCCCCGCCTGTTTCAACGCGCCCCGGCCCTCGACCCCGAAAGCCGGGCATGGATCCACGCCATCTTCGACTGGGCCGGGAACGAACCGCACCTGGGACCGATGCTGCGCAAGGCACATCTGGTACTGCCCACGGCCGAGCACTTCCCCGGGCAGGCCGACAATCGCCAGGCCATGGCTCAACTGGTGTTCGATCGCGTGCTGGACCATGCCGGACTGGCGGACAGCCCGTTCCGGCTCGTGCACCCCGGAAACCTGATGGACGACCCCATCCCCTGGGATGCGATGAATACGGCCCGACCGAGCCGCAACCCGGCGGACCCCCAGTCCGGGGGCGTCGGCATCCGCTACGATCCGGAGCTCGTCGCCCATTCCCAGGCGCTGATTGCCCACTTCGCGCGCGAAATCGCCTTGCGCCTGCTCGCCACGGCTGGCGAGCCCCCACCCGCCCTGGAGGGCAACGAGGCCCATATCGCGGAACTCCTCGCCACCCAAATGGGCTTCGGGGTCATGCTGGCCAATACCGCCTTCCAGGTCCGCGTGAATCAGTGCGGTGCCTGCAAGGGGCCGAGCGCCGAACGCGAAACCGCACTCTCGCGCGACGACCTTGCCTACGCCCTCGGGCTGTTCTGCCGGCAGCATGCCATCCCGCCGTCCCATGCAAGAACGCACCTGAACACCCCGCTGCGCCCGGCCCTGCGTCACGCCCTGCGCGACCTCGCCCGCCGCGAGCGTGAAGCCGCCAGCGGCGCCGCCTGATCGGCCCGTCCGACGGGCGCCCGCTGCACAACCGCCAGGCGTGGCGTTATTTAATCCGCTTTATAAGGCTTCTTCCGTAACTTACTGTCGGATAAGTGGATTTACTTGATAGAAAGTGGATACCACTTAGCGCGGGGTCTCGGCGCGTTGAAGAGCCGTGCCCGGGCATCTAGTTACCAGAGTGCGAAACCACAGCTCTCTGGAGACCCATCATGAAGACCCTGCGTTACTGCCTTGCTGCCCCGATCTTGCTCGCCTTTTCCGCCGCGCCCCTGCACGCCAGCGAGGGTACCTTCGACACCCCGACGCTAATCCCCGAGCTTGCGGTCAAGGCCGCAGAGGCCGCGGTTGAGGCCTGCCGCGAACGCGACACCCAGGTCACCGCAGCCGTGGTCGACCGACATGGGACGCCGCAGGCCCTGAAGCGCGACCGATTTGCCGGTCCACACACCGTGGACACCGCCATCAGCAAGGCCTGGACCGCCGTCAGCTTCCGCACCGACACCCTGGAGCTTCGCGAGATGACCGAACCAGGAGAGGCCGGCTATGGCATCCAGCACCTGCCGGGCGTCAGCACTCTGGGCGGCGGCAAGCAGATCACGACCGATGGCCGGATCGTCGGCGGCATCGGCATCTCCGGCGCCCCCAGCGGGCAGGTCGATGACGAATGCGCAGCAGCCGGCATCGACGCCATCACCGAAGACCTGCTCTGATCCCCACCAACGCCCGGGGCCTTCTCGCATAAGCGGAGGGCCCCCTTCATCGCATGATCACGCGACCGTTTCAGGCGCCCAGCAAGCCGCTTCGCTGAAGCCCGTCGAAGATGAACTGCATCGCCAGCGCGCTCAGCAGCACGCCCAGAATGCGGGTGAGCACATGCGCGCCCGTCACACCCAGCCAGTGCTGCAGACGTGACGCCACCAGCAAGCACACCAGCGCGAGCACCATTACGGCCACCAATGCGCCCAGAACCACGGCCTGGGCCGCCCAGTCGCCCTCGGCCCGGCTCATCATCAGGATCGCGGCCCCCATCGCGCCGGGGCCGGCCAGCAAGGGCGTGGCCAACGGAAAGATCGACAAGTCCTTGCGGGTACGCGCCTCCTGCGTCTCGGCCGCCGTTGCCGACACCCCGCCCGAACTGCGCGCGAACACCATGTCGATGCCGATCAGCAACAGCAGGATCCCGCCCGCGGTATAAAGCGCCGCCAGCGAGATCCCCAGCAGCGACAACAGCGCCTCCCCGACCAGCGCAAACAGCAACAGGATGCCGCCAGCGACCGCCGCCCCGCGGATGGCCATGGCGCGGCGCTGGGCTGGCTCCACGCCCCGACTGAGGACCGCAAACACCACCGCGACATCCACCGGCCCGATGGTCACGAAGAACGTGGCCAACGCGACGATTCCCAGTTCCAGCATGGCGGATCCCTCCTCTGGCCCATGTTCGCCGACGGCCAT
The DNA here is from genome assembly GCF_000381185.1 of Thioalkalivibrio sp. ALMg13-2. NCBI lineage: Bacteria > Pseudomonadati > Pseudomonadota > Gammaproteobacteria > Chromatiales > Ectothiorhodospiraceae > Thioalkalivibrio > Thioalkalivibrio sp. ALMg13-2. Next base: position 9,226 of record NZ_KB906139.1, read on the forward strand.
GACATGCCCAGAATGGGCCTGGCCATTAGGGGTTTAAATTGCCCTTCGTGATCGACGCACCTGATATGGATTGACCTGTCAACGGTTGGCTATAGCGTTCGATAGAGGCCTCCTTGTTTCAATGTCTTCGGGTCAGGGCACGAGAAGCGAATTGCGACGGTGGATCACTCTGATATACGTGGGTTGGTTACCGACCGGACTTCACTTCGTCGCGGAGCTGCCCTTCTCTACAGTCGAGGGTCGGCCCTTCCGGGGAAGGGCGCACCTCATAGGAGCGCCAGGGGTTCTCCTCACCGGCCTCTCATGCCCTGGCCCGAAGACACTGATCCTGGGGTTCAACCGCCGACGCCTGG
>NZ_KB906140.1:0-8189 GCF_000381185.1 Thioalkalivibrio sp. ALMg13-2
CGGCTGTGAATGGATTGTTTCCGCCCGCGACCTGGAGCACTGGCTGGAAGAACGTGACCCGCCTGTGGTCGCGGCAAGACCGGACGGGCCTCGTCGGGCCTTTCGGTTATGGCTGCAGGCCGCGGACGATCGTGTCGATGCCATCACCGATCTCCCGGACGCGTTTCGGTCCGAACTGCGCGGCCGGTTCACGCAAATGGTTTCGGCGATCGCGGGAGAACTTCGCTGTGTGCAATGCGACGACGTCGTGACGTGCCCGAAAGAGGTGTGCGGCGACAAAACTTACGACGGGGCCTTCACCGTCTGGACGACGCAGACCCGATGTGTGCGAGGGCATGACCTGTTCAGCGAGGCGCACGCGACCGAGTTTTATTTCGGGGGACGGGCGAGTCGACACTCGGCCTCGCCATCAAGTCGCAGGCAACAGGCTAGGGCCTGAACCCAAGAGGGGCAGAGATAGTGATCAGCGGAAAACTGGCAGGGGTGATGTTGGGCGGGATGTTGCTGGTCGGGTGCACCACGACGCCTGTCAGCCTGGATCCTGCGCAGAGCAGTGACACGGTTGGCGTCGGTTCGGCGAATGTCGAGATGGGTTCCGTTACGGACAGCCGGCAACACGGCTCGAACTGGCTGGGGGCCATTCGGGGTGGCTTCGGGAATCCGCTGCAGACGCTCGAGACCGAAGAGCCGGTGTCCGAGGTGGTCCGCAGCCAGTTCAATACGGGACTTGAACAGCGGGGAATGCTCGCGGACGAGGGTGAGGATGCGTTCATCCTGGAAGTCGACATCGAACAACTGGATTCGAATCAGATGATGCGCCGCGAGGCGCATTCGAGACTGGATGTCACCCTGGTCGAACGTGGCGCCCGCCACATCGCGTATGAGAATTCCGTTCGGTCTAGCAATGTCGAGGGTGGCGCAGGCGGCGGCATCTTCGCGTCGATCGAGAAACTGGAAGAGCTCCTGACGCGGACCTTGTGGGAGACGATCGACGAGGCATTGGACGACGAACGTCTGCACCGCGCCATCGCCGAAGGGCCCTCGGAAACTCAATCTTCCACCGAGTTGGAGGCGGATCTCGAAGCACTGCGCCGCCTCCGGGATCGGGGCGTCTTACCCGAAGACGAATACCGTGAGCGGGTACTGCAGTTGGTGGACTGATGGAGGGCGGTGCGGAGCTCCGTTCGCCATCCGGACTCGTACGACCAAGAGACGAGGCAGGGCAGTCCACGAGCAGGCTTAGGCGGTGGCGTCGAGGGCAGCGCTTCCAGCACACCTGCCTGGCTGGGTGAGGCAGGGGTGGCCATCAGAGTTTAGATCCATCGACGTCTAATGAGGGTCACGATGACAGGCATAATCGAGTACGAAGATCCCAACCAGCCGGGTCACATCAAGAGCACGCCCTTTCGCTCCGAGACCGAGCGCGTCCGAAAAATGCAGATGCTTCAGGACCGCTATCCCGACGCTGAGCTGCATATCCGCGAAGAAGGGGAGGGAGGCCAGGAAGGCAATCCCCCTGTAAGGCGGCCACAAGTCTCGAGTGTTGGACCAGCGGACACGCTGATCGGTGTGTTGAAGCTGGTATCGATCATCGGCCCATTGTTGTACCTGCTGGCGATCGGAATCGGTCTTGCTCAAATGGAGCTCTCTCGCAATCAGTGGCTCATTCTCGCTTTGCCTCATGTGGGATGGGCCTTAATGTTGGGGCTCATGGGGTTTGTCTTCGCCGCAGTGCTGAACCTGCTGCAGCGGATCGAGGCCCGTATCGCGGAGGGCGCGCGATCTTGAGCCTAAAGCGATCTGGACATGTTGAAGTGGCCCCAAACGGTACGTGGCTGCACGAAGTTGCTCGGGTAGAGGCCTCATGGAACGAGGTACCCGTACATCGAAGAGATTAGGGGAGGGCAGGGCTTGAACACGGAGAATCATTCGGAGACGGCGGCGTGGATCTGGTCGGTGGTGGATCTGTTACGGGGGGGCTTCAAGTCGTCGCAGTATGGGCGGGTGATGACGCCAAGTTTCGGGTCTGTCCGGTATGCAAAGCCGCACTTGGAGCAGGCTAACCAGTCGCTCAAGTTCGTTCCCGGTCTTGCGGCCGTCCACAGGGCGCCCTCGTAGGGCGCCGCTTTAGAAAAAGGGGAGATGCATGGCGGTTCTTGTCTGTAATGTTGGATGGATGGAGCACTATCAGGGGCTAAGCGCCGGAGACACAATTGCTGGTGGCGGCTCATACGTCAAGGAAGAAGGGCGAGGCCATGAGGTATGCAATTTTGCTCCGTTCAAAAAGCGTCTGTACGGATATGTCCAGCCTCCTGGTGAAAAAATTGATATTGAACGGATCGGAGCTGAATCGCATGAAGACTCTGTCGGTGGCGTGACTGTCATTTGGACCGCTACCCGACCAACTGGAGGTACAGCTGTTATCGGCTGGTATAAAGACGCGACCGTGTATCGAAATTACCAAACGTTTTCCGCGATTCCGGCTGTTCAGCGTCAGAACGGTGTTGATGGCTATTGGATTTCAGCGCCGTTGAATAAAGGAACATTGCTTCCTGTTGATGAAAGGACATTGGAAATCCCAAGGCAAGTCAAGGGCAGTATGGGGCGTGCCAATGTCTGGTACGCGGACAAGCCGGAAAGTGCTCCTATTGTTAAGAGGGTGCTTGAACTGGTTGGCGGAAATAGAGTCAGGTCGTCAACCAAGAAGGGAAGTAAAAGCAACCAAGACCAAGCGCGTAAAGTCAGAATTGAGCAGGAAGCGATCTGTTTATGCTCTGCACACTTTGAAAAACTTGGTTATTCCGTTGAAAGCGTGGAAAGGGACAATCTCGGATGGGACCTAGAGGCTCGATCCGGAAAAACGCTACTGAAAATTGAAGTAAAAGGCCTTTCTGGAGACGCATTCTCGGTAGAGCTCACTCCAAACGAATTTAATGCATTTTCGGAATTATCGCCCTCGTATCGTCTCGCTGTGGTCACAAACGCGCTAAGCTCTCCGGAGCTATATGTATGCAGATACAGTAAAGAGAAGAGGGGATGGGTCGTCGATGCCGCGGTAGACGGGACGCTGGAAATTGAAATCAAAAAGAGTGCATCAATCAAATGCATCTAACAACGGCGTGAACTCGGGCGGGTTCCACTGCTGTCCCGCTTAATTCAACGAGATAGCCCGATTCCTGGGCCGTTTTCGATACAATGATGTCATCGCAAAACGTTGAATCGAATCGGGGAATCGGGTTATTGCTTGTTATGCTACTGTACTTCGTCAGATTCTCCAATGCGTGCAGGGGCTTGAATTCGATCGAATGGCAATGGAGCTGGATGGGCCGCGGCGCAGCGTACCTTTTCCCGCTGGAGCCAGTTCCTGGCCTTGGTGGTTGGGCATGTGGGCCAGCGGCACAACCTGCGCGATGTCGAGTCCGGGCTGATGAACGATCCCGCGCTGCGCTATCACCTGAACACCCGTAATGATCGTTTTGTTCAGTGTTGATAGTCATCGGGATCAACGGAGCATGTCATCCATGAATTCAGAGGGCTGAGCACCGCTAGTGACCAGCAGGTGGTCCCTTGCTCGGGTGCAGGCAACGTAGAGTAGATGTCGTTCGGTGTTGTAGACCTCTTCAAGGTCGGCATTATCGGATACCGATTCGATCCGCTCCTGAGATGGCAAGATCTCGTCATCGCAGGCCATCACGGCAACAGCGCGAAATTCGAGGCCCTTGGCGTAATGCATGGTACTTATGTTCACCAGGTCCGATGTGGACTGCATTTTCTCATCGAGTTCCAGCCATCCCATATTGGCCAGCTGGGCTGCATTCCTTGCCCTAGGCAGCTCATCAGCTGAGCGAACGAAGATGGCCATCTCTCCGGGCTCGGCGCCTTGTGAGAGGCTGCGTCGTAGCCACTCTGCCACGTATCCGGCCTCCTCTTCGTGAGAATCGAGGGCTTTCAGGTCAGGGGCAGGGCCATTAAAGACGGACACAGTGCCCGTGCGTTGTTCTGAATTTCCATCGACATCATAAAGCTCGGGATCGAGAAGCAAGTCAGCCTGACGGCGGATCTGATGTGAAGTGCGGTAGTTGATACGCAGGGTGCGGGAACGACCCTGGATATTCACGCCAAGCGTCTTCCAAGAAAACGGCTGCTGGAAGATGCGCTGGCCGAGATCGCCGGCGAAGAAGAGACTGTTCGGCCGATTGGCGCCTAGTGACGCCAGGAACTGCAGCTGAGGCACCCGTATGTCCTGAGCCTCATCAATAATGGCGAAGTCATACAATGGGGCGGACCGCTGTTCCATCTTGGAAGCCAGTTCATGGAAAAGGCTTGCCTGGGTGAGCAGTCCGCGTTGCTTCAGGGCCTGCCTGACCTCCTCGAAGACGGCCCACAACGTCAGTCGCTGCGACTCGGGTAGACGAGTCTTTCTGCCTAAACGCCGGACATCGCGATAGGCCTCCCAACTGTCGAGTTGCCAGGCATCGACTACATCCTCCCACTCGGACACCAGGAACCGTCTCGAAAAGTTGGCGCCAGATTGTTTTTCGGATGCCTCTATCAGCAGGGATTCAATCAATTCGCGGGTGGCGAGACGCGGCGAACCTGAATGCAGCTCATACAATCGCGTCCCCAGGGCATCCATCGAATAGACATCGATACGCTCCCCAAGCCTCGGCCGATTGCCAATCAACAGCAACAGTTTTGCCTTGAGCATCGCTGCCAGAGAATCCGAGAAGGTGGCAAGGAGGACTCGGGCGTCCGGATGGGCTTCGGCCAGATAAACGGCCCGGTGCAAGGCCACAACAGTCTTTCCCGTACCAGCGGACCCCGACACACGAGCGGGGCCGTTATAGTCGCGTTCGACCCATTGGCGCTGTGCCGGGTGTAGAAAGATGCTCCACCTTTCCCATGGAGAATCCAGTGCTCGCTCGAGCTCCTCGACGTCGGTCATGATACGGAATCGACGTTGAGCATCCGGATGCTCGAAGGGGCTGTCGCCAGTGTATGTGCCGAAAGGCTCTGGGTTGCCCCCGGTAGCCAGCTCGAGCAGCGCTTCCGCCGCTTCCGCGGGCAGATGTTCAGCTAACTCAAGCAATGTGTCTTCATTGGCCTGTCGAACGTCATCCATCCAGTCAGTGGGGACGCCGTAGCCCAGCAGAGCTTCCTCGGCGATCTCCTCGAAGAGCCTGGGTTTTGCGGCCTCGGCAGGATCCTGTGCCACATAGCGAGGAACCATGATGTCCTTGACGGTTTCCCTGACCTGCACCAGCTGAGCCGCGCCAGTTTTTGGATGGACCTCGAGTTTGCGCCCTTCGGCCCATTGATAGGCCTTGTCATGGTGGTCCACATAGCAGAGGAGCAGGCTGTCATCGCTCTTGTGGACGATCAGTCGAATATCGCTGCTGACGCGCACCGACCAGAAATCCTTGTCACGAGCCTTGTCCAGCTTGTGGAATTTCATGCCGGGATTGGCCGGGTTCATCTGCAGGTCGAAGGCGGTGGTCTTGACCGACTTCTGCTCATCGCCGGTGAGTTTTGCGAGGCTGGTCGTGAAGGTGTCGGCGATGCGGAAGTTCATGTGATCAAAGTCCTTCGATCAGATCAGCGAGGCTTTGTGGGATGACGCCCTTTTCCCACAGCAGTAGCCATGGCGGTTTGCCCCGGTTATAGATGCCGTCATCATACCCTGAACACCTTCATCACTTCGTCGCCAAGGTGGTTGATCACCTTCACTGCGATGCGCCCGGCCTTCGGTTTGGCGAAGGGGCGCGAGGTATCGCTGTGTAGGGTGGCCCAGGCGTCCTCGTCGATCTCGGCTTTGAGGGTGGTCTTCAGCGATTTGTAGGGGTCGTTGGCGCCGAGGAAATAGGCGTGGCGGACGAAGAAGCTCTCCTCGTTGTAATCGGTGTCGATGAACCAGCAGGCGATGCCGTCAGCGCCGTCGGAGCGGACCTCACCGGTGTTGGGGTGGAAGACGTCGACGCCATTGACCTTTACCTGTATCTGGCCGGGCTCCCCGTCGCCCGTGCCATTGGGGCCTGCAGCATCGACGATATCGATGTCCGGCTCGCCGAAGATGACGAAGAGGTTGCCCTTGCCGGTGTTCTTGAGGTCGGCGGCCATATGCAGGTCGGCGTTCATGCGCGCCTTGAGCACGGGGACGCGGCCGAGCTTGTCGAACTCGCTGGAGTGGGCGTCATAGTTGAAGGCGCAGGTGATGAGCACGTCGAAGTCGGCGTCGCCGGCTTCGCGGGCGGCGGCTACCAGGTCCGGACGGGAGACGGTGCCGAACTCGGGGCCGATGAAGATGGCAGCGCGCTTCTCTTTCCCGGTTTCTTCTCCACCTTCAAAATAGCGCCCTTCGGCGCAGATCAGGTCGCCGGGCCAGGGGGTCAGGGCGGTGAAGGTGATCTTGTCTTCTCTGTGGGCTTGCTGGACGCCGGCGGTTTTGAGGTTCTCCAAAATGATCTGAACGAAGTCGCGCTCTTCGCTGTAGCCACCGTCACCCTCGGCACCGGCGGGATCGATCAGCTCGTCGTTCTCGTCCACGCCCAGCACCCGATGGGGGGAGAGGCTTTCCACGGTGAAAGGGCCGGCGACGCGCACTTTCTTCTTATCTTCGTAGGGCTTGTCGTAGAGGAATTCGTGGTCGGCCTTGGCGGCGATGGATGCGTCGATCTCCTGCTGGCGGGCGATGCGTTTCTCCCACCAGCGGGCGTGAAGCTGCTTGGCCTCTTCGGGCCACTCTTCGCCCGACTGGCGGGGGATCTCCCACTCCTCCCAATTGGCCGCCACGGCGTCGTTGAGCCGCTCGCGCAGCGGTTCCAGGGTTTCCTGGAAGCGCTCCCAGATCACATCGATCTCGGCATTGTTGGCGATGGATTTGAGGGTGATATGAGGCACCCGCTCGTAGACAAAGCCGTGGGCGATATGGCCTCGGGTGGGTTGGCTGGAGGGCGCTGTGCGGGTGATTTCCGATTCCTTCAACTGGCCGTCGCGGCTATCGGCTAGCAGGTAGTACGGATAGCGAGCCCCCATGATGCGGGCGCGCGCCAGGGCCAGTGCCACGCGCGAGGTATCGATGGTGATCCAGCGGCGTCCCCACTGTTCGGCGACAGTGGCAGTAGTGCCGGAACCGCATGTTGGGTCAAGAACCAAGTCGCCGGGGTCAGTGGCCATGAGGAGGCATCGCTGGACGATCTTCTCGTCTGTCTGAACTACGTAAATTTTATTCAAACCACTCCCAGTTCCAGTATCAGCCCAAATATTTGTCAGGGGAAAAGCGCTCCAGTCACTTAGTAGACGTTGATAGCTAAGGGTTGTTGCTGATCCAAAAACACGATCCGCTTTGATGGCACGCAATAACGTATCTTTGGGCATGCCCCACCATCGAGACTTGCTCGAATAAAGTTTTCCTTGAAACTCAATTTCATACTTTGAGCCCGGTCCGGGTTTTGTGAGATCGCCAAGCCGCAGCACGGTGAGATTGGTGGGGATGGTGCCTGGCGCTTCGAGTTCGCCTTTTCTCAATCGCCGGATGACTCCGTCGGTCGACTTTGCTAATTGGTAAGCGCCTGCGCCTTCGCCATCAAGTGCCTTTGGTTTGAAAAGCTGTCGATACTTTAATGCAGTTGCCAACTTGGCGTACATTAATATGTAGTCATTCTGCCTCGGAAGGGTATTCGCGCCGAGGCCAGATGATTTGATTACAATGATCTCGCTGACAAAATTGTCATCCCCAAAAATCTCATCCATCAAGGCTCGGACTCGATGGACATTCTCATCACCGATCTGAACGAAGATTGAGCCAGAATCGGTCAATAAATCCCGCGCCACGGTCAGACGGTCGCGCAGATAAGAGAGGTACGAGTGAATGCCATCACGCCAGGTATCACGAAAGGCCTTGACCATTTCCGGCTCACGGGTGATATGGGTGTCGACTTCCCCGGATTAGGTCTACGCATAACTAGAGGTTTCCGGGGTGTGTAACTGCCGGTATTCGACCGGCGTCAGGTCCCCCAGCGCGTCGTGAGGGATGGTTTCGTTGTAGTCCTGCAGCCACTGCTCGGTGTGTTCCCGGACTTCGGTCAGCGTTCGGAAGACGTAGAGGTCCAGGACCCCGCGGCGGTAGCTGCCGTTGAACCGTTCGATGAAGCCGTTCTGCATCGGTTTGCCCGGCTGGATGAAGCTCAGTT
>NZ_KB906141.1:0-7968 GCF_000381185.1 Thioalkalivibrio sp. ALMg13-2
CTGTTCGAGCTCATCGCCCATCGCTACGAGGCGGGCAGCCTGCTGATCACCTCCAATCAGCCCTTCAGCGCTTGGGACGCCATCTTCCCCGACGACATGATGGCCGTCGCTGCCATCGACCGGCTGATCCATCACGCCCATGTCGTCGAGCTCAGCGGCGAGAGCTACAGAAAGCGCGCGCACACCGAGCAACGCAAGAAAACCAAGACCGCCTCAGCGGTCTGACAACACCGACGACCAACCGGCCAAAGTGGTTGTCGCTGACCGGCCAAAATAGTTGACGTCAGATACAGGGGCTATCTGGACCGCGTTGTCGCCTGACGATTCCACTGGAATCACGCCTGAACGTTCTGTTGGGCCCGTGGGATTCTGGGCGAGCTCGACGTATTTTCAATGGATCGATTTTACGGCAAGGCGACACCTTGGCCCGTCAACGCCCGCGTCGTTTGGATTGGCTGCGCCCTGCGCGTAATGATTGAAGCCTTGCAGGGTGGGACCCCTGAAGGACTGGATTACCTGAGGCGAGTTAACGTGGAGGAATCGAGACCTAGAGGGCGGGGAGCGTTCCTTCCATGCGACGACAATCCGCCGCGCTCAAACCAAAATCGCGGGCCCTTCGCGGCCATTTCGAAACCGCCCGGGTCACCTCCTGGGTGATGGTTTGGGCTTCTTGCGTCGAGAGGCCGAAGTGATCATGGACGCCCATGACCAGATCCATCGAGCCGGTGCGATCGCCGCGGTCATCGAGTGCCAGCGCGTGTACGGCTGCCCCCTCCTTGATCGGCGTCGGGTTGATATCGAATGCGGGTGAGAGTCGCCACCCCGAGGCGGGGTCCCACAAGAACCCGTGATTGCGGAGGTGGTCGTCCGTATTCCGGACGAGGACACTGAACACCATGCGTCGCCATAGTTGCCGCAGGTCCTCCCGGGGGCTCCCGCCATGCTGCAGGATGGCTCCCGCGATCTCCAGATAGCTGGCGTCTTCCCCGTCACGCTTTCGGCAAAGCGTCATCGCGCTTGCGTACGGAACGCGTCCATTGCCGTCCTCCATTCGGTCGAAGCGGCGAGAAAGGAATACGCTGCGGCCATCGACTGCGATGGATTGGAAGCGGGGCGTTACGATGCCCGCGTCGTGAGCCAACGCGAGGGTCAATGCTTCCCATCGCGGTACCGGCCGCGGATCTTGATCGCGCTCGAACTTGGCGATCCACTCACAGCCGAATTCATCGACCACAACGGCCTTGGGTCGCGCTCCCCCCAATGGGGATCCGGGACCCAGGAGGATCTGTACATCCCGCGCGGTTTCCGTGCCGGACTCCAGACGTCGGGCTGCTTCCTGGATCTTGTGCATCTGGGTCACTGGGGGCGTTTTTTCATCTGACGCCGAAAGGAATGGCGCTTCTGCTTGATCGCCCTGGAAATCACGAAAGCGCAACGCGCCCATGCGATACCGGTCGGTGAGGCCAAGCACGTAATCGATGTCGAACAGTGGACGAAGTGTCCGCTGTTCCTGGGCGGCTGCGTACCACTCTGCGCGCGCAATCAGATAGCGCCCCCATCGGTCGGGAGCGGCATCGGCAAAGACTGGGAAGAGCGAATGTCCATCGCTCGGGTATTGAGGCCCTTCGCGCATCGGTAGCGATGGATCAATGGCAAACGCGAGCGGTGAGCGCAGCCAATCGGTGTGGTACTCAAAGCTCGCCAGAATCGTTCCGCGTTGAAATGAGGTTCGCATCGTGCCGACACGGACATCCGGACCCATACGATTGACCCAGACTTCGATTCCGCGAGCATGTTCCGTCATGGCTCAATCTCGTCTGCGCGGCCTACGGACCCGTTTAGGGAGATGATCTTCGCTGAGTCGGAGTCCGGTGGGATCTTTCTCGGGCGCGCCAAGGTCTTCGATCTGGTCGGTCATCTGTAGCACAAAGAGGGCGAATGCGACCGCACCCCAGCTTACGGAAGGATCGCCGGATTCGATCTTTGCATACGTTTTCCGACTCACCCCAATGCGCTCTGCCATCATCGCTTCCGTCCATTGGCGCCGCTTGCGAGCAATCTCGATGTTTTCGCCCAATCTCTTCATTGCGTTCTCGAGGGGCGGGAGGGGACGAAACTTCATGCGTGCATTCCGATAATGGGTAGAATAAAGCGCATTAAATGGGAATTAGGTAATATTTAATACGCATTATAGCCTCGGGCGTCTCTGGGTATCTTTGGCGGGCTCGAACGATCGGGGGGTGGATGCAGAGGGGAAGAGGGGATAGATTATTACGAGGTATTACTTCGTAATAAGAGGCCCGCTATGGCAACGTCACTGAAGATCGATGACACGTTGAAAGGTCGCGTCCAGCACCTCGCCGGCCAACGCCGACGCACGCCTCACTGGATCATGCTCGAAGCCATCCGGCAATACGTCGAGCGCGAGGAAGCCCGCGAGAGCTTCAGGCAGGAGGCCCTGGCGTCCTGGTCGGCCTATCGGGAAACTGGCCAGCACCTGACCGGACAGGAAGCGCGTGCCTGGTTGAACACCTGGGGCACTGATGATGAAAAGGCCGTGCCCGAGTGCCACGAGTAATCGTCACCGCAGGCGCAGCAGAAGGATTGGAACGATGCCGGGGCTTTCTTGCCACCAAAGCCCCGGATGCCGCTAGGCGCGCGGGCCAGGCGATCGAGCGGCAATTCCTGCTGCTGGAAACGGCACCTGATGTTGGCTGGCCGGACCCTGAAACACCCGAACTGCGCGAGCTGTTGATTGCCTTCGGCGACTCCGGATTTGTGGCCCTCTACCGTCACGACCCGGCCGACGACGCGGTGTATGTCCTGGCCTTCCGACACCAGCAAGAGGCGGGCTACTGATGTGGAGCCCGCGCTTTAACCGCTTGCGCCGCGCGGCGTGTACGGGGCGGCCTGCAAACGGGCTCGGGGAGTTCGTTAGGGAAACAGCCCCGGCATCAGCCGCGACGCCAACGTGGCGGGCAACGCGAGTCGCAAAGGGGGCTCGGGAGCTGGGAGATTCCACCACCCCCTGCGACAGCAGAGCCGACGTGATGCGACGTGCCTGGCGCTCGCTGAGATCCAGCAATCCGGCCACATCCCCGCGTGGTAGCGCGCCGCGGTACAGCACCGCCTCCAGCACCCGGCCGGAGCGCGGTGGCAACCCATCGTTACGAACCTCTTCCTCTGCCCAGCGCAGAATGCGGTCCCGAAGCCGTTGCGGCTCCATCAACCGCTCCATGAAGTCGACCTGATCGAGACAAACCCGCAAGAAGAACCCCGCAAACTCCGCCAGCGCCTCCTCACTCAGTTGCCCCTGTCCATCCAGGCCACCCCGGCGCGGCCCATCACAAGCCATCAGCCGGCGTTTGTATTCCTCCTCGTTGCGCGCCAGGCCCGGCGCGCCCGGGCTCACCGGCACATGAGGCCCCACCTGAACCTCGTGCTCGCGCAACGCCCCCGGGATCACCCGCAGACGCTGCCCGGATGCCGGATGCCGGATGCCGGATGCTCCACCCAGAGCAACTCCTCCGGCAATGGCTCGCAGAAGCGACGGTGCAACTCGCGCAGCCCATCCGCCGCGGTCGCACGCCCCGCCAGTCCACCTTCATCAATCTAGTGCTGAACAGCTATATGGGATTTCGCCTCGAGCTGAAAATCCCGCCGCCGCGAATCCGGGCTGTACTCGCCCTCCAGTGCATGCTCAATCTCCACGGGATGGGTGTAATGTCCCTCGATCAGATTGCTGTAATAGCAGTTCACGGAACGAATAAGGCCCGCCAACGCCGGCTCCACGCCCCGCGGCAGACCACGCCGAAAACCCGCTGCGCGCCCTACGAGATCGACAACCAAGTCGCTCAGGTCGCCACGATGACGAGACCCCTCGCCAATCTGAAGTGGCTCCATCAGCGCAACGTTCTCACCACGATCCACGACCGTGTCGATGTCCGCTTCATTGTCCGATCTATAATCGATCATAATACCGGTGGATCAGTGACTTAGGCGATCCTTTCCGGAAAGCATGTCCGGAAGCCTGTCCGGGTTGCCGGGCGCTCTGGATGTTGAGTTTGCCCGGGCAAACTCCTCGGCCAAATCCGGGCGAAATTCGTGGGCGATGAAGTTGCCAAGAAAGGGGTGGCTCATCCGCGATATTGCCCTCGGGGCCATTCTCATCGTACAGCCCCGCTGTCAGGCCTTGGACAAACGCGTATATGACCAGGTGAGACCTGACACCTACCTAGGCCTCCGTCCGAGCGATCAGCCCGCCTTCACTCGGACCAGGACCTCATCCGGTTCGGGGCGTGATGGCGGAGGCAGAGGACGCCCGTCCAGCCGGTAGCCCTCTAGTGCCACCATGAGTGCGTCCGCCATCTCGGCCTTGGCTTCGTCGCGTTCCGCTCCGTCAGTGAGCGCTTCCGGTACGTCGCGGCAGGTAGCGAGGTAGCGTCCATCTGCGTCGGGTTCAATCCGGACCGGATATTTCTGAGTGTCCATCTCGAGGCTTCCTTGTCGATTGTCCAGCATCATTGCGCCGGCGCCCGTTTTCTGTACGCCCTGCCCAGCTTGTTTGTGTTCAGGACCGCCAGCTTTTGAGAGGGTCTCGGACGACCTGCTCAAAAAACGGCATTTTTGAGCAGGTGGCGGCCAAGCGGTCGCGCCCGAAGCACTTGGCGACGGACGTCATATGTGGGCCAGCCATAAGAGGGCCTCGAAGGTCTCGCCTCCTTCCAGCGCTCGATCTGTTCCGGATACGGGCCCTTGCGCCGGCAGTACTCCGATAGAGCCTGTTCGTTCAGCGCAGCGGTCTCGATTACCACCGCGAGCTTGTCCTGGCCACTCCAGGATTCCGGGTCCGCAGGATCCGCCGGCACCGCATGCCCCCGGCCCCCGGGAACTCTCGGCGCCAGGCATGCGGGGTCGGCTCCGAGACACCCGTCTCGCGGTGGACATCAGCCACCCAGCGGACTTCTATGCTGACAGAGGGGGATTTCGCCAGTGATAATGTTTGCCGGGAACGGTTGGGGCAGGAGCTGAACCATTTCGTCAATGCCTTTCGGCCGAGGTTAAAGGCGATGGGCCGGTGAGGTATCGGCTGCGAACAGGAGAACCTGCATGAGTCGGTATCGCGTCACAGGGCCGCAGGGGGGTGCCGAACCTGGCTCCGACGGTCGGGTATTGGTCAACAAGCTCGGCATTACCGATCAAAAGAGTCTGGACGAGGCAGAGGCCGAGCTTTTGCTCATGCTGTACGAGGCGGTATTCGCGGACCTCCGGGAAGATCGGCCGCTGGATGTCGCGTTGCTCAAGCACTGGCATCGCCGTTGGCTCGGCAGCCTCTACGACTGGGCTGGAGAGGAGCGGCAGGTCAACCTGCAAAAGGGCGGTTTTATGTTCGCGGCGGCGCAGCAGATCCCGCACCTGCTACAGGCGCTGGACCAGAAGTGGCTGCAGAGGCTGACGCCATGTTGCGGCATGGACGACGACGCTGCGTTACGAGCGATCGCGGAAATCCACGTGGAGCTGATTCTAATCCACCCGTTCCGGGAGGGAAACGGCCGAATTGCGCGACTTCTGGCGGACGCCATGGCGTACCAGGCGGGCATCGGGCTACTGGACTACAGCGACTGGGACCAGAACAAGTCCGCGTACATCGCGGCGATTCATGCCGGGCTTGAGGGGGACTATCAGCCGATGGTCGAGCGGGTCAGGCGAGCCGCAGCGATTTGAGATGGGGCTTGGGTGCGCGCAGCTTGGCCTCGATGGCTTTGCTGGATTCGCCGGTTTCCACCGCTGTGGACGTCGCCACGGCCCGGATGATGGCCTCGCGGCTGACCGGCTTGCGGCTCGTTTTTGCATGGGGTGTGTTCATGGCGCGCTCCTAGAAGTGCTCCTGTGATTATACCCTCAGCGCCCGCAGGATGCCTGCGCCGCGCAGGAAACGACTGGCAGACTTGCTAATTTGACCCCACGGAACACCAGAGTGCGGTATGGCAGGGTCGCGGAGTACACGGACGTTGAAAAACTCCTGATCGATCAGTTGGTCGATCTGGGATGGGAACACCTGACCGGTTCGGTGGACGGCCCGGGTGTGACCTACCGCGAGAGTCTCGCGCAGGGGGGTGATAGTGCCCGTGCTCCGGGAACGGCTTCGGGCGATCGAGCTGCGGGCGGACCAACCCTGGTTGGACGAGAGCAGGTGGACGGGGCGCAGCTCGACCTGTTTGGGCGCCCCGGACGCTCGACCGGACACGCGTCGCCCGATCAGTCGCGGATCTCATAGAGCAGCACGCCTCGAGTGTCGCGGACCTGCTGTTGGCCCAGGGCGCCTTCGGTGAGGTAGCCCTTGCGGTTCCCGTCGGCGTCATAGATGGAGGGCTTGCCGAATCCGGCGGGTGCCGTCGCGGCGCATCCTGCCAACAGGCATGCGAGTCCGCTCACGATCCATCTCATGGCGATCTCCTGATCCGGTGATGTTTCGGACAGTTTGGGGCCTTTGTGCGACATGACCTGACGCTCCGATGCGATGTACTGGGAGGAACGACAGGGCAGGGGTTCGGTTTGCCATGAGGACGGTGTGGGATAAGGTGGCGGCAAATGCACCGGCATTTAACGGACCGGACGAGAAAGGGAAAGGGATGCCGGAAGGGCAGGGAATGCGCGCCACGTTGCAGCGCCGGATGTTGTTGCTGGGGATGATTCCGCGTCGCCCGAGGCGGCTTAGCGCCCCGGATCTCAAGGAGCGGCTCGCCTATCGCGGTATCGACGTGTCGTTGCGCACGGTCGAACGCGATGTTGAGAATCTCTCCTCTTTCCTGCCGCTGGTCTGCGACGACCGCGAGCGCCCCTACGGCTGGTACTGGTCCGACGAGGCGCCGCTGCAGGATGTCCCGGCCATGGATCCGGAAACGGCCCTGACGCTGCAGATTCTGCATGCCCACTCCGCCCAACTGCTGCCGCCTTCCGCCCGGGCACGACTCAAGCCGCAGGTGGCCCGCGCCCGGGAAGTACTGGATTCCGCCGGCGATGCCTCCGGTCTGAGCCTGTGGCCCGAGCGGGTTCGCATCCTGTCCAACGGACCGCCGCTGACCCCGCCCGAGATGGCGGACGGGGTGTTCCCGGTTCTGCAGCAGGGCCTGCTGGAACGCCGCTGCCTCGATATTACCTACCGCTCCCGTTCGAAGGGGCAGGTAAAGGACCACCGGATCCATCCGCTGGCACTCGTGTTCCGCGAACCGGTCACCTACTTGCTGGCCACGATCGAACCGCATCAGGATGTCCTGCATCTGGCGGCTCACCGCATCGAGGCTTCAACACTGACGGATGTTCCGGCTCGAGACCCGGAGGGTGGGTTCGACCTTAACCAGGTCATCCGGGATGGCGCTTTCGACTACCCCGAGGGCGCGCTCATCACCCTCGAACTCCGGGTAAATGCGGACCTTGCCTACCACCTCCACGAGGCGCGGCTGGCGGAAGACCAGCTTATTGAGCGGGGTCCCGATGGCACCTCGCGTGTGACGGCCACCGTGCGCGACACCGCCCGGCTCAAGTGGTGGCTGCTGGGGCTGGGTGCAGGCGTCGAGGTCGTTGGACCCCCGTCACTGCGCGACGCCATTGCCCAGGAATTGGAATCCGCCCGTCTGGCCTACCGCACGAAGGATCCCGCATGAGGGCCTTCCGTGCCTTGCGCAACAGCTGGGCGTGCTTGTCCGGTCGCAGGCGCCTGGCAACGCGCGAGGACATTCGGGCATGGACCGTGGGCAATCTGTTGCTGGAGCTTCCGCGGTGCACCCGCCGTGTTCGGCTTCTGTCACCCCAGCAGGGGCCGTCAGGCGGCGGCTGTGAATGGATTGTTTCCGCCCGCGACCTGGAGCACTGGCTGGAAGAACGTGACCCGCCTGTGGTCGCGGCAAGACCGGACGGGCCTCGTCGGGCCTTTCGGTTATGGCTGCAGGCCGCGGACGATCGTGTCGA
>NZ_KB906142.1:0-7506 GCF_000381185.1 Thioalkalivibrio sp. ALMg13-2
AGATCCAGGCGAGCATGAGTCGCCGGGGTAACTGCTGGGACAATGCCGTCGTCGAGCGCTTCTTCCTGAGCCTCAAGACGGAACGCGTCTGGCAGCGTCGCTACGCGAACCACGGCGAGGCGCGGCGGGATATCGCGGACTACATCGCTCGGTTCTACAACACCGTTCGCATCCACTCGACGCTGGGCTACCTGCCTCCCAGCGTCTACGAGCAACCAACGGCAGCCAATCCACCTAACGCGGTGTCCGAAATCACTTGACCACCACACCAGACACCACCGGACCGTTACCGAGTCATTGATGAGCCGGCCCTGCTGGATGCGTTGGAGGTCGGGTCCGTAACCGAGCTGAGAGAGTGTCATCGTTTGTGGGTGGAGGTGGCGCTGGCCTCGGATCGCGCCAGTCGGGATGAGTGGTGGACGGCGGCCGTCGCGGTAGGGGACCGGTCGTATGTGGACGAAGTGCACCGGGCGTTGGGGGTCCGGTCGCCGGGGCGCCACGTTGAACAGACGGGGGATACCGCATGGGTGCGCGACGATGGGGCGAGTTATGGGGTTGATCAACGGTTTTGACGGCGAAATGGGGCGGATAAGCCTCTAGAAAGGGCGGTTGGCGCGATATAAATCCATGAAGTCAGTAGGTTGTCGTGGTCCGACCCCGTCGCCTAGTCGCCTATGTCTTCTCGCAGATTACGATCAACGGTTATTGGTAATAAACTGGTCAAATTTATGTTTGTGTTTGCAGTTGCTATTCCCGTCGGGTTTGTGCGTCGTCTGCCTTTGATCGTGGTGAGAAGGGAAGCCTTGACTATGCACGTGCTTAGTTGGCGGAACTTGAAAAGGCAAGGTTTGGCCCCGGCGGCTTGAAAAAGGTTGGCAAGGGGGGGGGTGATTAGGCCAATAGATAAGATATAAATCAGCCGTTTTAGAAAATAGCACTTAAGCGAGCAGTTAAAATAAAAACGAGATAAGGAGATACCATGTCGGGAAAAAGTAATGCTTTGGGGGTTTCGGTTCTGGCGGCTTCGGTCGTGCTCGCTGTATCGGCTTGCGGGGGAGGAGGCGCGCCCGACGAAGAGATCTCGAAGATCGACGCCGAGGGTAATGTTCTCGCGGCTGATGCGGAATCGTGGCAATGCCTGCGCGATAACACCCAGGACATGATCTGGGACGCGCGATCGGACGAAGAAGGGAGCTTCACCTATCGCGGAAACACCTACACCTGGTACGAGCCGGATCTCGAGGGACGAGAGGGCGACGAAGGTACGAAAAATGGGGGTGAGTGCCAAGGCAGTCGCTGTGATACTTCGGGTCTTGCCGAGGTAATGAACGAAGCCCAGTATTGCGGAAAGGACAACTGGCGACTGCCCACTTTGCTTGACCTCGGGGGATTCGCGGAAACCTTGCCGTTTGGGACGGAACCCCTGATGGCAATCAACCCCTATGGGGGCGGTGAGGTCTGGAGTTCCACCGAGGCAGCGCACAACACGTGGTTGGCTTGGCCGCGATCTACTCACTCGACCCGCCGACCCGGCCCCAGATCCAAAGGCTACGCCTCCGGCGTGATTTTGGTCGCGGACGACTGATAAGAAAACAGACGGAAAAGATTCCCGTCTAAAGCCCCGGACCTGATCGGCGGTGGCGCAGAGTGCATGCCTTCATGCAATGAGCGCCCCACATCATCCGGGGCTTATTTTTGTCGTCGATTGCGGTGGCTATCCATTCCCCCGCTTCGGAAACACGCGCCCCGAGACTGAATTCAGGCGGTATTGAGTGATGGCCCCGTCGACGATGCTTTCGGCGACCCGCACCGCGTCTTCCGCAGACAACGCGAACCACTCGCGCGGGCGGTATCTGTCAAGGTAGATGTCACCTGAAAGGGATGCAGGGGCTGGTTAATCGCTCTCGGCTTGTTCAGGGTGCAGATGAACCTGCTCGGGCCACCCGAAGTCCCGGACGTTACCGGCCCAGCGTTCGGGGCGTGCTTGACGGGCGCGCTCATAGGTGGCTCGCCTGCGGGCAAGGACGTGGGTCGCTTCGCCCGAGTGTCGCTGGGCCGGTGTCACGTAGTGGAGTGCGCTGTGGCGGTGCTCGTGGTTGTACCAGGCCACGAACCGGTGCATCCACTCGCGGGCGTCATTAGCTCACAGGCGAGCGCGCCGGCCTCGGCCTCGTAGACCTCGTGGCCTACGATCTTGCGGCTGAACACATCGACGATGGGGTGGAGATACCACCAGGTCCCGCAGGCTGGACCGGGCAGCCACGAGATGTCCCAGCTCCACAGCCGGTTCGGCGCATCGGCGGCGTGAGTCGTCGGCGGCCGCGTGCTCTCGGGGCCTTCTAGCGCCCACGATACCTCGCTCGCGAGCCTGTTTCCGCCAGTTCTACAAACTCGCCGTGGAGACCCCTTCGGGCTCCGCCACCTCGAGCACCGTCAGGTTCATCGGCGGGGCCAGCTTGCGCAGCACCGCCTCCTTGCGCTCCTCGAAATACTGCTTCATACGTCGTCACCTCTGGGCTTGGATCAGGTGACAACTACGTTGACCGATAGGGGTTCTCGCGCCGCATAAAAAACGGATAACTATGTTGACAAACACCGGAGCGCGGCGGCCGGAAAGTGGGTTCTTCTTCCGATTGGGGCCTTGATTTTTCCGATCGGCGTTTTTCACGGGTTCTGTCGATGGCTTGATTTCACAGTTTCTATCTACGAGAATATTATCTACACACGAAGCATTTAATTCGTGTGCTCACCCACCCACCACGCGTTGCTTATCTAAAATATAAGGAAGCCACCATGAAAAGGATTTTTGCTGTCGCCATCATCTCCGCCTTTGTTCTCGCCCTGGCGGCGTGCTCCGAGCCGCTGACTCCTGAAGGCCAGGAGCTGAAGGATTCCCTGACTTCTGAGGAGCTCCAGCACATCGAGGCCGCCGCCAAACGGGAAGGGGTCGACGTGAATCAGGCCCTCAATGAGGCAGCCGCAATGGTAGGCGGCGCTCAGCGTTTCGACGACTTCTGATCGCGGCCCCTTGAAGCTTGGCGCCCGCAGAGGAAACGGAAGGGGTAACAGGGTCGGACCGCGATAACGTGCGGAAAATGCGAAGGAAACCGCTCTAGAAAGGGCGCGCTTCGAGTTTAAAGCGGTCATTTCGGCCATCAAATGGGCATTCCAGGGAGGGAAGTCATGCCGCGGGCGAATCGCCATCATCTGCCGGGAAGGGCGTGAACCGCCCCGGGTTTCCCGGAGACTCGTTGGTTGGGGTCACGCCACCTGGTGAGCTATGGGCTCAGAGATCTCCTTTTGCCTCTGGAAGTTTCCGGCGGAAGGCAAAAGGCAAGGTGTGACCCCGGCGTCCTTCCGCGGATGGAGTGGAACAGCGGCTTCTGCAGGGCGGCTTCTCGATCGATGGTTGGGTACAAACCCTTGCGCGGCCGCTTGCCGGGATGCGGGGTATCGAACCGTTGCGGCCGGGAGACGGTGAATGCGCATTCGTCGTCGAGGCGGCGACCCGGAATGTCGACGCGGCCGAAAGCCCCGGGCCGCCTGTGCGGCCCGGGGCGGGTGGGCGTCCAGGGAGTGGGGGCGCCGGCGGGGATTAGCTGCGTGGGCGGTAGGCAACCTGCTGGATGAAGTCGACGTTGTCGCGCTCGTAGGGGCTGGCGAAGTCGCCGAAGCGGGAAACGTTAATGAAGCCCGCGTCTTCCAGCAGGTGGGAGACGTAGTCCTGGCGCAGCGGATACATGTTGAGCTGGAAGTGAGCCCCATCCGGGAACTTGTACTCGAAACGCGCGAGCTGGCGGTTGAGTTCGCCGGGATAGGCATCCACGCCCTTGCCAGTGTAGTAGTGCTGGTGTGTCGAGCTGAAGCCGTTGTCGAGCATCGAATCGTAGTTGCGGTGATCCAGGATGATCATGCCGCCGGGACGCAGCGCCCGGAAGAAGGCGTGCATCGCGTCGCGTCGGGCCTCGTGGTCGAACAGGTGGGTAAACGAGTTGCCCAGGCACACGAGCGCGTCGAAGCGCTCTTCGCCCAATTGCCGGTCCAGCTGTACCCAGTCCGCCACCTGGGTGTGGGCAAAGGTGACCCCGAGGCGCTGCGCGTTCTCGCGCGTCTTGGCCAGCATGTTCTCGGAACCGTCGGTGGCGGTGACGACGAGACCGGAACGGGCCAGGTTGATCGCGTTGAAGCCGGTGCCGCAGGCGACGTCGGCGACTTCGCGGCCGCCGGCGTTCTTCACCAGGCGCTCGTAGAAACCGCCTTCGGATTCCGTGCGGCCTTCCCAGCCGACCAGGTCGTCCCAGTAGTCGACAAAGTCGGCGGTGTACTGGCCATACTGGTTCCCGGTGTCGAGGTTCTGAATACTCATGCAGTGCTCCTTGGTTGCGCGGCAGCGCGCCGCTGATACCGATACAGCCTACGTGGGGCCTGCCCATCCATACAGATGTAGTAGAGTGGCGAATGAACCGGTACAGATACGCAGCTTTCATAACTGTGCCGGTCGCTTCGGGAGGTAACTGTGATGGAAGGGCCGCTGGGGCATCGCTACGAGGCCGTGGCCAGGGCACTTGAGGCGGCGATCGAGGCGGGCGTTCACGGGCCCGGTGACCGGTTGCCCGGGGTCCGTAAGCTCGCGGCCCAATTCGGGGTGAGTGTGTCCACGGTGGTGGCCGCCGAACATCTGCTGGAGGACCGCGGCCTGATCGAGGCCCGGCCCCGTTCGGGCTATTACGTGCGTCGTCACCCCTGGGAACCACCGGAGCGTCCGGCGCCCTCCAGTCCCGCTAATGAACCGGTGCCGGTGACCAGTCAGGCGCTGGTGCTGCGGGTGGTTCAGGCGGCCGGGGAGCCCGGCATGGTCCAGCTGGGTGCCGCGGTTCCACACGCGGATTTCCTGCCCGCGCGCGGTCTGCGGCGAGCCTTTGCCGGGGTCCCGGCGCGCTGGGGTGGTCGGGAGCTGGATTACGCGTTTCCGCCCGGGCCGTACGAGCTGCGCCAGCAGATTGCGCGGCGTATGGCGGATGCCGGTTGCCAGATCACGCCGGAGGAGGTGGTCGTCACCAATGGTGCGCAGGAAGCGCTGACGCTCTCGTTGCGGGCGGTGACGGAGCCCGGCGACGTGGTGGCGATCGAGTCGCCCACCTTCTACGGCTTGCTGCAGGCGATCGAGGCCCTGGGGTTGCGGGCACTGGAGATCCCAACCGATCCGGACGAAGGCATTGCGCCCGAGGCCTTGGCCCTGGCGCTGGATCAGTGGCCGGTGAAGGCCGCCTTGCTGATGCCTAACTTTGGCAATCCACTGGGGCATCGCGCCAGCGACGAGCGCAAGCGCGCTCTGGTGGAGCTACTGGAGGACCGCGGCGTGCCTCTGATCGAGGACGACGTATACGGAGACCTGGCTTTCGAGGCGCCCCGGCCGTGGGCGGCACGGGCTTTCGAGACCCGGGGCGGGGTGCTCTACTGCGGCTCTTTCTCCAAGACCCTGTCGCCGGGGTTGCGGGTCGGGTGGGCGGTGCCCGGGCGCTTCCGCGACCGGGTGGAGTACCTCAAGTACTCCGGCAGCTCTTCCACGCCCGCCTGGCCGGGGTTCGCGGTGGCTGATTTTCTGGAGCGCGGCGGCTATGACCGCTACCTGCGCCGAGTTCGGGGAGACTACGCCCGCGCGGTGGATCGCGTGAGCCGGGCGGTGGCCCGGTATTTCCCGCCCGGGACACGCCAGACCCGGCCAACGGGTGGTTTCGTACTCTGGTTGGAGCTCCCGGAGGCAGTGGATGCGCTGGCGCTTTACCGCCGAGCGCTGGACGAGGGGATCAGTATCGCGCCGGGCCCCCTTTTTTCGCCTTCCGGAAAATTCCGTCACCACGTGCGCCTGAACTGTGCCCAGCCCTGGGATGCGCGGCTCGAACGCGCTCTGGCTCGTCTTGGCACAATGGCCGGGGAAGCCGTTGCCTGACGCCCAGAAACGGAAATCGCACAGGGGCTCTGGGGGCAGGCCTTGCCTTTTCCTCGAGGCTTCCGGTGGATGGCAAAAGGCAAGGTCCGACCCCGACGTCTGCGCGCAGTTGCACGCGAAAGGTCGAATCGGCGGGCGTCTCGGACATGGGGCGCGGTTTCGAGGGATAAGCCGTTCATTTTGACAATCCGCGCACGCGGGGCGGCGTATGCCGCAGGCCAGACCTGGGCCCCTGCCTGCCATGTACGGCCAACAGCCAGAGGCAAGGTCTGAAACCCGGGAGTCGACGCCGCAGCTCGGTCGCCGGAAAATAAACCGCTCGCCTTTTCGCAGTGCGGTCTTTAAAGCAAGGCGACCCGGTTGCGGCCGGATTCTTTGGCGCTGTACAGCGCATCCTCGACGCGCTTGAGCAGACTGCGGGGCGATTCATCGGGACGGTACTCCGTGACTCCGAGGCTTGCCGTGACCTGCTCCTGTATCGGGAATCGAGTCCGGGCCAACAGGGCACGCAGGGTCTCGGCCAAGGCCCCGGCGTCCTCTGCTTTGGTCTCCGGCAGGAGTGCAAGAAACTCTTCGCCGCCCCAGCGTATCAGCACGTCGCTGCCGCGCAGATTGGCTTCCAGCGTGTCCGCTACCTGGCACAGGATTTGGTCACCGGTTGCATGACCATGACGGTCGTTAACCGACTTGAAGTGGTCGATATCACACATGATCAAGCTCAACGGCGACCCGTAACGGCGGGCGCGTTGGACTTCGAGCGGCAGCAATTCATCGAATGCCCCCCAGCTCATGAGGCCGGTCAGGCTGTCATGGTGGGCCTGATGATGCAGCTCGGCTTCGATCTGTTTGCGGGCAGAGATGTCGAAGCCGGTCCCGGTCAGACAGGGTTGTCCGTTGAGTTCTACCCGCAGACCGGTGAAGTAGTAGGGGATGTACGCCCCGGACGCACCGCGCATGGCTGCCTCGACGTCGGCCGAGCCGGTTTCGAAGACGCGACTGATCGCCTGGGCCACACGAGGCTGATCCTCGCCGGCGAAGAGATCCACGGCATTGATGCGGTTCAGTTCGTTGCCCTCCAGGCCGGTCACCCGCTTGAAGTTGTCGTTCCAGCGGATGAAACGACTGGTGTCATCCAGCACACAGAACACGGCGGGCAGGCCGTCTGTCGACTTCCCCCAATTAGGTCCACGCATAACTAGAGGTTTCCGGGGTGTGTAACTGCCGGTATTCGACCGGCGTCAGGTCCCCCAGCGCGTCGTGAGGGATGGTTTCGTTGTAGTCCTGCAGCCACTGCTCGGTGTGTTCCCGGACTTCGGTCAGCGTTCGGAAGACGTAGAGGTCCAGGACCCCGCGGCGGTAGCTGCCGTTGAACCGTTCGATGAAGCCGTTCTGCATCGGTTTGCCCGGCTGGATGAAGCTCAGTTCCACGCCGCGCTGGTCGGCCCAGTCGGCGATCGCGGCCGAGACGAACTCGGGGCCATTATCGAGCCGGAGCTGCTGCGGATAGCCCCGCCAGGCGGCAATACGCTCCAGCACCCGGATCACACGGGGTGCGG
>NZ_KB906143.1:0-6512 GCF_000381185.1 Thioalkalivibrio sp. ALMg13-2
ATCGCTACGAGGCGGGCAGCCTGCTGATCACCTCCAATCAGCCCTTCAGCGCTTGGGACGCCATCTTCCCCGACGACATGATGGCCGTCGCTGCCATCGACCGGCTGATCCATCACGCCCATGTCGTCGAGCTCAGCGGCGAGAGCTACAGAAAGCGCGCGCACACCGAGCAACGCAAGAAAACCAAGACCGCCTCAGCGGTCTGACAACACCGACGACCAACCGGCCAAAGTGGTTGTCGCTGACCGGCCAAAATAGTTGACGTCAGATACCTGGCGGTGACGGACAACGAAGCCGTTCCCAAGGCATGAGAACCTCAGGCGTGCTCGCCTAGATGGCCGCCTGATATGCTCGGGCTCCTACATCGATCGTGGCCCGAGTTTCGATGTGCGGTCACACCCTCGTCACACATGGAAGGAGCGACAGATCGTGGCTGAACGCATTGAAAAGACTCTCTTCGCTCCCGCCGACAAGATGCGCGGGGCGATGGATCCCGGCGAGTACAAGCACGTTGCCCTTGGTCTGCTCTTCCTGCGGTACGTCTCGGCAGCATTCGAAGGCAAGCGCGCCGAGTTCGCCGAGGACGAATTCATCGACCTCGAAGATCCCGAGGAATACGCCGCCGAGAATGTTTTGGTTCATCGCACTTTGCCGTGAAAGGCATGCCGAATATCGGGGATCAAATATTCGGTATGCCTGATAGCCGTAGGCCATCCGGCTGATGACCTCGATCACGCCGGCTCGGAACGATGCACTGTGAAGGCCGGGCTCGCCTGAAAGATGCTATTAAACACTTTCGCAAAGGCCCCGATCAGGGACCAAATGCGGCAACGGATCGTCCCCCTGTTATCCAATTGTCACTCGTCACCCGCCCCCCACGTCGCGTTTCGGTGAATCAACGAATCGCCGAGCCGACATGCATCAAAGGCCGACTGGCAAGAAGCCGGTCATGCCTTCGCAGCGGATTTTCACGATGCCGGCGTCCAGTTTTTGAGCAGCGCCAAGGCGTCCTCGGCCGGGAGGGGGCGACTGAACAAGTAGCCCTGAATCACATCACACCCTGACTCCTGCAACAGGGCGCGCTGGGCTTCGTGTTCCACTCCTTCCGCAACCACCTGCAACCCGAGGCCATGGGCGATGTGGATGATGCCATCGACCAATTGGGCGGATCGCGAATCGTGTGTCAGGTCGTCGATGAAACTCTTGTCGATCTTGAGGGTATCGAGGGGCAAGTCTTTAATATGGCTTAGCGACGAATAGCCGGTTCCGAAGTCGTCCAGAGAGATGTGGACGCCGTGATTGCGAAACTCGCGCATGGTCCGGATCGCCTTGTCGACGTTGGTCAGGATGCTCTCCTCGGTGAGTTCCAGAATCAGGCGCTCCGGGGCCAATCGATGCTCCTCCAGGATGTACAGCACACGGCCGACAAACCCGTCTCCAAGGAACTGGGCGGGGGAAATGTTGATGGCGATACGCAGGGGCGGATCTCCGGCTCGGAAAGGCCATTGAGGCGACTCGCCGGCGACCGTTTTGAGCGACCATTCCGTCAGCATCTTTGACAGCCGGGCATTCTTTTCGGCTATAGGCACGAAATCCCGCGGGCTCACGTTGCCCAGTTCCGCATCCTGCCAGCGCGCCAGCGCCTCGAAACCCACGATGCGACTGCCGTCGACGGCCACCAGAGCCTGATAATATTTGGTCAACTGCTGATCGCGGAGTGCAGATTCCAGATGCTGCTCGATCGTGTCTCGGCGTAGTGCCCGTTCCTCCACCTTGTGACTGAAAACATACAGACCGGCATGGGAGCTCGGCCCCTCCAACGCAGCGCTTGCATTCCCCAACAGATCCTCAGGAGTCAGGCCATCCACGGGAGACAGGCTGATGCCTACGTCAATATCAGGTCGAATCGTCGTGTTCTCTACTTCAATGGGACTGGTCAATTTATTGGTGATGGGAGTGACCACGTCGAAGACGTCATCCAACGAGGGCAAATCTATCACCGCCCCGAAACAAGCCTGGCTCAAGTGACCGACCGTTAGCGTCTTGACATCCGTGGCGATCAGACGCTCGGCCAAGTGGTACAGCATGGCATCCCGGGTGGGGCGGCCATGGACGCGGCTGACCTCGTCGAGCTTGTTCACACGCACGTACAGTATGGCCAGATACCGTCCCTTCTCTTCCGACATGCGGATTAAGTGTTTGAGGGTCCTGACGAAAAGAACCTGATCGGGGAGGTTGGTGAGCGTATTGCGAAGACTAGCCCGTCTGGCGCCGTCACGGGCATCATTCAAGGCATGGTTGTGGATGATCAACTCCTCCACGATATGACCGAAGGTCACCAGCCATGTGCGCTGTAGCTCGGAGAGATAACGAGACTCGGTGTCCATGATATGCAGGGTGCCGAGCGGCTGGCCGGTGGGTCCGCGCAGAACGGTGCCCATGTAGAAACGAATGAAAGGAGACCCCACCACCAACGGATGGTGGCGGAAGAAGTCGTCTTCCAAGGTATCGGGGACTTCGAGCAAGTTCTTTTCGAGGGCGTGGACGCAAAAAGAGTCTTCGAGAGGCCTTTCCCCCACCTCCACGCCGACGGAGGACTTGATCCATTGACGATCCTCGTCAACCAGGGACACCGCGACCATGGGCACCTTGAATATCTCTGCCACGAGATGTGTATACCGATCGAAATACTTATCCGCTGGGGTGTCCAGGATATCGAGAGAGCGAAGTTCGGCTAGTCGCTCCCTTTCATCAAAGGGAGGGAGACCGTGCTGGGGGGGCTCAGGGGCTCTGGTGTCTTCGGTCATGGGATTCCTTTTTGGGTCATGAACACCTCCTAATGGCTCATGCTGAGCCTTTTCAGAAATGTCCGCAAAAGTTGACCACTACACACCGTGTTGTTTTGCGAAGGGGCGTTATTTGGCAGATGCCAAGTGGACCCCCTCGCAAGTGTAGGATGCCTCCCTCAGATTGGCGACTAAAAACCGGGTTCTGCCTTGGGGTAGAACCCGGTTCACGCTGAATTGCGATGAACCTGAAAACACATCGGGCAACCTAAGGAGCGGCTGTGCGTTCCGGGCGAGCCTCGCCCGAGCCCGCGCCAAACTGGTAGACCATGCCCACCGAGAACAGATCGATGTCCCCTCGGTTGCCCACGGCATCGTTGACCCGGTAGCGTTCCGCTTCCAGACGCAGCCCCAGCGCCGGGGTCACGGCATATTGCAAGCCGGCCCCGAACTTGTACTGCACGTCGCGCTCTCGCGGGCTGGTGCCGGCGACATGGAACTGGCCCGTGCTCGAGAATCCCACCTTCGCCTCGGCGTAGGTCAGGCCGAAACGACCAAAGGCGGAAAACCGTTCACTTAGCGGCACCATCCCCACCGCGTCGACATTGATGCCGCGCACGCCAATCTCGCCCTTATAGGTGCCCTCCGGCCGGGTGGATGCGGTGTAACTGAAGCCCCCCAGGTCGAAGTAACCTCCCTCCAGGGCGAAGTTCCGGTTGAACTGATAGCCACCAAAAAGCTTATAGCCAAGATCCCGGTCATCATCATCGATTCCGGTCACGGTGAACGCGGTTCCCTCCAGGGCGTCGTCGAGTCGTTCATGAGAGAGATTGGCTGCCGACTGGCCGATATTGGCACCGAGATACCATCCGCGCTCCTCCTCGGCCAGCACGGGGGTGGTGGTGAGCAAGGCAGCGGTCAACAATGCGCCCGTAATCACCCTGGGACTCATAAACCGCCGTTCTTCCTGTGGCATGTTTAACGTGTTCATGTCCTTCTCCAGATGTATATAGATTACGGGTATCACGGCGCCGGAGTATTGATGACGGTGTTCACCATGGTGACCGAGGCCCCCAGGGACAGGACACGTCCGTTGATCGTCACAATCTCAACGTTGCCCGCGGTCGAGATGGCCGCTCCCTCCTGGGCGATGATCGTGCCCTCCATGGTGCCCCCGCCGGCTGCATTGATGATTGCGGAGCTGCCGACCTGCCAGAAGACGTTCTTGGACTGGGCGCCATTCACGAGGATTACGCTTTGGGGGAAATCAGCACCGGGGCCGCCAACCGTCAGAGTGGTCGCCATCTGAAAGACCCACACGGCATTGGGGTCACCCTGCGCATCCAGGGTGAGATCGCCTCCTTCAATCATGAAGGAGCCTCCGCCTGCCGTGTAAACCCCGGGTTCCAGAGTCAGATTGGCCAGATTACCTGCAGCCGGATCGGGGCCACCTGGCAAACCAGCCAGTTCGTTATAGGCGGTTTCGGCATCCAGGCGTGCCTGTTCGGCGATCGCACACTTCTCGGGGTCCACGGTGTCGGAGTTTGGGCCCGTGGTTGATAGCGCGCAGGTGAAAATGGTGCCGTCAACGTAGCCTTGGTTCGCGGGGGTAGTGGTGTACTCATCTTCGTCGTCATAGAAGCCGGTGATGGAACTGGTGGCGGTGGCGATCGTGCCGATATCACCCCGGATCACGGTCAAGAGACCTTCGTTGGTCATGCCGGCCGTACCGCCAAAGGTGCCAAAGGGGGATACCGTCTGTAAGTCGACAGGCTGCAGACATTCCGGCCCGACGGTAAAGCTCCAACTGTAATCCTCAAGCATCTCGTTGGCCGGGATCGCCAGATCCTTGACCCCGTCAGGACCACCCAGGATTGTCGCCGTGTAGGTAACGCCCTCAGTGAGCGGGTCCAGCGGAATAAATGTCGCGGTCTGACCGGTGGACTCATCCAGCAACACCGACGTGGCCTCGACCGGGGTGAAATCGGGGGCCGGCCCGGTCACGGTAAAGGTGGCGGAGGTAATCGACAGCGGGTCCATCCGTTGTCCGGAGGGCACATCGAAGGTGGCATTTACCGTGGCCGTTGGACATACATCGTCCGCATCATCCAGTGGCTGGGTGGACAGCACCTCGACGTTCTCCGGGATAGTCTCCACCGTGGTCGTGAAGGTCCACACGTAGTCGCTGGACGCAGGCAATGGCTCCTGATTGCCTGCCAGTTCATTACCGGCCAGGTCCGTAGCGTCGCTGGTGATGGTGGCCGTATAGTCGGTGCCGACCTCAAGCGGCTCATCAGGCGTGAACACGGCCGTGCGTGAGCCGACGGAGTAACTGACACTGCCTGTCGGTGATACACAGGCGAAGTCGCAGGTCAGGGTAAAGCTGTTCTCATTGATGGATGCCGGATCCATGTCTTCAGAGAACACTGCACTGATAGCGGTATTCGCGGGAACATGCGGTGTGGGGCCGGGGTCGGTGGTCTCGGGTTGAGTCGAAATGACAGTGGGTCGCGTGAGATCGGCCGTGGCTCCGGTGGTAAAACTCCAGACAAACGGCTTACTCATTTCCACGCCGTTGGCGATACTTTCCACATCGCTGATCGTGACCGTGTAGCGGGTCTGCGGTTCGAGTTCTTCTGGCAGGGAAAATGTTGCCAGCCGGTTTTCCGAATCCATGCCGACTGTACCCGTGGGGCTGACACATTGATCTTCGCAGTTGACGGTAAAGCTGGCATCGCTACCCAAGGTAACGGGTTCGCTGAACTCGGCAGAAATAACCTTGAGGTTGATCGCTACGCCAGTGGCATCGTTGAGCGGAGCAACGGCTGTCACTGTGGGTGCTTCAGATGGTGTCGGTTCCGCCTTGTCGCTCCCAAGGACCTCGTCCCTGCTGTCACTGCAACCGCTCAACAAGATGAATAATGAAGTTATTAGATACAGCGCAGCCCGCGCGTAACCATTTTTTGATGTGTCCATGTCCACATTCCCCCCTTAATGAGTAACCTGGCCCGATGCCGGGTCGAGCGCCTATGCATCACCCTGTCACAGGCACCCCGGGGGGTCTGTGCGGTACCGTACACGCCACCGTTGCTCGCTCCGATGCTGGCGCGGCCGGGCGCGATCACGTCTTTGAAACGAGATGGAGTTCGACATGATGCTCCTGGTGGTCGTCCACCAATGGGATGCGTGAATCCGGGCACTCGGCACCGTCCACCGTCATGCGGGTCGCCTGACCTTCGCGTTCCGCGGTCGGCCGGATGGTGATGTGGTAGACCGTCTCGCGGTAGCGATAGTGGATGCGGTAGGCGTCCCAGTCCGCGGGGACGCAGGGCGCGATGCGCAGATGGTCGGCTTCCAGGTGCAGGCCCAGCAGGGTCTCGACCGACAGCCGGTACATCCAGCCGGCCGCCCCGGTGTACCAGGTCCAGCCGCCGCGGCCGGTGTGCGGTGGTGTCGCCTTCCCGTAAATTCGGTCCATTGAAAACTGGAGGTCTCCGGGCACACTAGAGCCAAAGGAGGCCGAGATGCGCAAGAGTCGGTTTACGGAGAGTCAGATTGTTCAGACGCTGAAGCAGGTCGAAGGCGGCCGGAAGGTGAAGGACGTCTGTCGGGAGATCGGGGTCTCTGAGGCGACCTACTACCAGTGGAAGTCGAAGTACGGTGGCATGGAGGCTGCGGACGTCCGACGGCTGAAGGAGCTGGAGGACGAGAACAACCGGCTCAAAC
>NZ_KB906144.1:0-6508 GCF_000381185.1 Thioalkalivibrio sp. ALMg13-2
GTCGCGCCCTGTTTTTCAGGAATGGGTCGGATACCCTTACGCCACAACAAGCAAAGGGGGACATAGCGATGAGAGGAAGGGAAACTCTCTATTTCGTGGAGGTACGGGGTGCGGCCCGTCTCCCGGTCACCCTGTTCGCCATCGAGGCCAAGGACACTGTGATGGTCGGGCCGCATACGCGAGTTTGTGGCGGGGGAGCAGCGGCGTACCTCCGTGACAAAGGGCTCGCTGGGCAGTACGCAGAAGCGCTTTTGCCGGTTCTGCGCCGACGTCATGGGCCAGATCGTCAGCACCATAACGGTGGATGAGCGGTCACCAGAAGCCCGTGGCGCGGAGGAGCACGAACGGACCGTGAGGGCGCGTCTCGCCACGGGGAACATGGCTCCAAACAAACGGGTTGAGCTGTAATTTCGAGCCGATCAAGCGCGAAATGCGCTTTGTAAGCGAGAATCGCGCACCAGCGTAGTGCCTGCAGCACGCAACGAAGCTACCGCATCAGATAGGGCCGGATATGATCAAGATCCGGGATGCTGGATATTGCGGCAGGGCGCGGGTGTCACGGGTCCGACCACTGTTAGCTTGTCGAGATTGATTCAACAAGGGATTGGGGCGTGACTGAGAGCGCGACTATTCACGACATCCTTGCGGAGTTTCGCGAGCGTGCACGCGACAACCGGGGAGTCGGGGACCAGTTCGAGAAGCTGATCGCGAATTACCTCGTGACGGACCCTCAGTATGCCGATCGTCTCGAGGATGTGTGGCTCTGGAACGAATGGCCGGATCGCTGGGGGCGTGACGCCGGAATCGATCTCGTGGCCAGGGAACGCGCGACCGGGGAATACTGGGCGATCTAGTGGAAGTTCTATCTACCCGAAAACACGTTGTCGAAGTCGGACATCGACTCGTTCTTCACGGAGTCCGGTAAACGCTTCCCGACTCGGGATGGTGAGCAGTTTTTCAGTAACCGCCTCATCGTATCGACTACGGATAAATGGTCGAGTGAAGCCGAAAAGGCCCTCGAAAATCAGACGACTCCGGTTGAGCGCCTGCGAGTCCAGGACCTCGATGAAAGCCCTGTCGATTGGAGCGAGTACAGCCGCCACGATCCGTCTCCGATCAAGCTCCAGAAGAAACGGAAGCTTCGCGAGCATCAGCAGGAGGCCCTGGACGCCACCCTTACGGGGTTCGAGACGAGCGAACGGGGCAAGCTCATCATAGCTTGCGGTACCGGGAAGACGTTCGCTTCGCTACGGATCGCCGAATCCCTGGTACCGAAGGGTGGCCGCATCCTTTTCCTGGCGCCCTCGATCTCGCTGGTGTCTCAGACCTTGCGTGAATGGACCGCACACTCCGAGACGCCTTTCCACGCGTTCGCCGTGTGCTCGGACAGCCAGGTCGGTAAGGACCACGAGGACATGCGCACCCATGACCTCGCGTACCCGGCGACGACCAATCCGATCAAGCTGGCCGAACACAGCAAGCTGTTCGAAAAGCACGACCCCGAACGTCGGACGGTCATCTTCTCGACCTATCAGTCCATCCAGGTGGTCGCTGATGCTCAGCTGCAGGGACTCGGGGAGTTCGATCTTGTGGTTTGCGATGAAGCCCACCGAACGACGGGCGTGACGGTGGCGGATTCAGAAGCTTCGGACTTCGTGAAGGTGCACGACAACAGCGTGGTCAAGGCCTGCAAGCGGCCGTACATGACCGCCACGCCGCGGATTTTCGGGGGGTCGTCGAAACAGAAAGCGGAGGACAAGGAAGCCGTGGTCTACTCCATGGATGATCCTGATCGCTTCGGGCCGGAGTTCTACCGTATTGGCTTTGGCCAAGCGGTCCGCTGGGATCTCTTGATGGATTATCGTGTGCTGCTGGTTGCGGTGAACGAAGACCTCATGCCGTCACTGACCAACGCCTACCGTAAGCGTCCAGCGAAATACATTCTTTTGTCGTTCCGCCGCGGTGTAAAGCCCCTACCCCAACTACAACCGTGGCCAGGCCGGAAAGGATTTGTCGCACATCATTCGCGATCAAGGGGTCGATGTCAGAGCGGTCAGGCGACAGCCTTATCCAACAAACCTAACCGTTTGCGGAGCGGCTTAATCGTTGGCAGACGGGCGATGAGGTCTTCCGCCGGGAAGCCGCGCAGCTCCTTGGGTTCGAGCTTGTGTAAGCCGCCACCATAAACACGGCCGTGCCCTAGCAGCTCGTCCGGATCGATCTCGTTCAAAAACTCCCAGGCAGCGCGCATGATCGTCGGATTCTTGTCGGCGGCGTGCGCCAGGAACGGCTTGGGATAGAGCATTAGATAGGTGTTGCAGGCGGTAGCATCCGACCTGTTCAGGATGAAGCGGAACGGTTTGCCACCTGCCCTGCTCCGTCCCATGTAGGTGCAAATTATAGGTGCGGCGGGGCGGTTCTCTTGGGCGTACCAAGGCTTGCGTGATCGGCAAAGATACCTATCAGCAACAGCCTTCTCGCCCTTCTTGCCAGTGGTAAGGTAGGCGGCAAGAGCCGGGTAGACTTTCGCGATCTCATCTTCGGGCAAGCGGGTATCGAGCAAGAAAAGCTGCTTGTCGATCAGCGGCAAACCGTCTGCGTCGGCTTCGATCTCGTCTTCGGGAATATAGCGCGAGCCGGGTAGAACTGGTGTAAAACACTCCATCGGCAATCCGCGCTCTTCGATCTGGGCACGGTCCATGATGAAAAAGCTGTTATTGCCGGTGGCTAGGCCGCGCTTGATATCGAACAGGTCGCCTAGCGAGATTCCGGCGCGCTGAGAGGCATTGTCGGCCTGGGGGTAGCGTGTCCATTTGGGCTCATGGGCAAGCTCTGTCGCGGCAACCTCGCGCGAAAGTGCGGGTTTTGCGAGTGTGCCGCCATAGGAAAAGGTAACGGCATGATCTGCGGGCGGCGGCGTATTCTTAATCCAGACCACGGCAGAGGACACAAGCGCGTCGTCAAACTGCACGTTCTGGGGATCGTAGCGGTGGATTTGCAGGAGCGTGACCTTTTCCAAAAGGTAGCGCTTGAGCATCCGGCCATAGTTCACGCCCATGAATTCGCTCGGGATGAGCCAGGCGGCGATGCCGTCTTCGGCCATGAAGGGGTGCGATAGCCCCATGAAGTAGCAATAGAGGCCGGACAGGCCGTTAATCTTCACGCCGCACGCGTCTTCGGTGCGCTGTTGCAGCGCGGCCTTCTGCGGGCCGGACAGGTGATGATGCCGGACATAGGGAGGATTACAGATCAGAAGGTTTGCCCCCTGCCCTTCCAGCGTCGCCCTGGTGAAGTCTTCGGCATGGATCACAAGCGGCGTATCCTGCCAGAGCGCTTGGGCGGGTGCGCCATAGTGCGGGTCGATCTCGAAACCTTGTGCGCTCTCGATGCGCTCTTCGGGCGCAACAGCCCGCAAGGCGGAATAGAATGAGCCGGTGCCAATGCCGGGATCAAAGAAGCGGATCGGCTGATCTTCGGGTAGAAGGCGGATGCCGTGGGCGAGGATTTCACGGGCAAGGGCGGTCGGGGTCGCAAACTGGCCCATACGGTTGCGGTCTTCGGCGGTTTTGCCGCCGTCGAGTTGCGCTTGCAGGGCAAGGCGCTGTTCCTCCAGGGCTTCTATGTCCGTCGCAATCATAGGCCAAACTCCTGGAAATCGTCGATGCGATGTTCCCACACCCAATCAATTCCTTCTGCGGCCTCGTAACCGAGATAGCCGCTATCGAAGTAGCCGCAGAGGAACAGCATAAATTCAACGTCTGCACCGTAGGTGTGGCGGAGCTGGTTGACCTTCTGGGCTTCTTCCTTGCGGCGCTTGTTGGTGTTGGTGAAGTCGCCTGCGGACTTCGCTTCGACCAAGAGCGGGAATTCGCCCTCCTGGGCGTCCTGGCGCATGATGACAGCATCAACGGGGATGTTGATGCTGTTGCTGCCGTTATCGCCTCCTACGGGGACATTCATGCGGAATGAATAGGTGCCAGGGGACATTTCGCGGAAGGTGCCATTATAGCCGTCCGGTAACCTCGTGTAGCCGCGTGATTCCAGCCATTCGGCGATATAGGCGAGCTGGCGGCGTTCTTGGGCATTGCGGATGATGGGATTTGCCACACTGCCGCAAAGCCGGTCGGCAACGATGGTGGCGGCGCGGTGGATTTCAGCCTCGGCGGGCGGCGCGTCCCGGCCTATCCAGACAAAGATATCAGGATCGGCCATTTTCTCGATGATATCGCCGATCATGGTCAGCCCGGCGTCGAGGTCTGCCCGCTTCATCCGTGCGGGGAGCTTGTTCTGTTCCAGGTTTTTCACAAGGTTTGGCGATACGCCTGCAAGGCCGATGAGCCTATCAACGGCCAGCGGCGGGCAAGTGGACATGCGAAGGGTCGGCAACACTCCAGGGCATTGGCGCAGAATGTCCGGGGTCACGTCTGTCAGGTTGGCGGTGTCGGCAAGGGCGGATTCAACGTCTTTGGTGGCCTTGATCCGCGTTTCCCGGAAGGCTTCGGGCGCAAAATTAATGAACCACTGGTTATACATATCGACCGAGGCGGCGATATCGGTCTTCCAGTTCTGCGGTTTGTCGAGATTGACGGGCATTTAGTTCTTCTTGGCCTTTTGCTGCTCGGTGTAGAGGGTCCACATTTCCTAGAAGAGCTTGCGAAGCGAGATGCCGTGCGCTGCGGCTTCTTTCGGGTAGAGGGTCAAGTCTAGCATCGTAGCATCCGACTGTCGGGCGGCCTCGCCTGCAAGCGGGGATCGGGGTCGGAGTAACCGAGCTCGGGATTGCAGGAACAACTACGTCACGAGGTCATGAAGAGTTGCCACGAGAGGCATCCAGGTCAGGTCGAGAATCGTAGCACCGGTGGCCGGCCCGTCCGTAAGCGTCCGGGCAACCCAGGGGCTGCGGCTTACAGGTTCGGAGTCGGGATTTTGAGATCGTCCGGGGTGAGGCGGTGCGGCAGGAGGGCTTCGATGGCGTCCGGGGTGGTCGCCGTCGGCAGGGTCTCGAACAGGTAGTGCAGGTAGGCGCGTGGTTCGAGTCCGGCGGCCTTCGCGGTCTCCACCAGGGTGTAGAGCATCGCGCTGGTCTCGGCCCCCTTGGGGCTGCCGGAGAACAGCCAGGTCTTGCGGCCCACGGCGAACGGCCGGATGGCGTTCTCGGCTCGGTTGTTGTCGATCTCGAGGTGACCATCCTCCAGGAACGTGACCAGGATCGGCCATTGGTTCCGGGCGTACTGGATGGCCTCGCCGAGCAGGCCCTTGGGCAGCACTTTCCGGGCCTTATCGTCGAGCCACGTCTTGATCTCGTCGAGGATCGGCTTCGATTCGGCGAGGCGCACCTCGTAGCGGTGCTCCGCCGACGTGCCGCGGAGGCGGCGCTCGATGGCATACAGCTTGCCGATCAAGGCCACCAGCGCATGCGCGGCCCCGTTCCGGGTCCGACCCTTCGTGGCCTCTACATCACGCTCGCCGAGAATGCGCCGCAGGACATCCTAATGATGGCGGGTATCTGGGAACCCACGACCGACGGTGGGGCCTGCTGCGCGATCATCACCGAACCCGCTTCGGATCGTCTTGCGCATATCCACGACCGCAAGCAGCTTGTGCTAGACGCGGTGTGCCGGTGGGGCTGGCTCGATCCCGAGTTAAGTGAGCGGCAGAGTATCCGGGAGAAAACCGTTCGCCTGAACCCCGACGTGCTCGTCTATCACCCAGTGTCGACTCGCGTGAACCGCCCGGTCGAGGACGATCCGGAGCTGATCGAAGCGATTGCGTGACGGGGCGTTCCGAAACCTTTGGAAATAGTACCCATCAGCGGGGCAGGTCTGCCCCGGGGCGACGGAAAGGGTCGCCTCTGAGCGGCAGACTGGAGTGTAAGTGTCCAGCTAGGTTTCGCTCGGGCGTTCGCGGGCCAACATGGATTGGTGGACAATGCCTCCAACCAAACCGCCTTCCTCGGGTCGGTCAATAAAAGTACAGGAGAGTAGCCGTTGAACACGGAGAATCATTCGGAGACGGCGGCGTGGATCTGGTCGGTGGCGGATCTGCTGCGGGGGGACTTCAAGCAGTCGCAGTACGGGCGGGTGATCCTGCCGTTCACGCTGCTGCGGCGGCTGGAGTGCGTGCTGGAGCCGACCAAGGACGGCGTGCTGGCCGCCGCGAAGGAGCACGAGAACAAGTCGGAGACCGTTCGCGAGCAGCTTCTGCTGCGCAAGGCGGAGCAGCCATTCTTCAACACCTCGCCGCTATCGCTGGGCAGTCTGTCGGACACGCAGACGGCCGAGGACCTGATGAGCTACATCGAGTCCTTCAGCACCCATGCCCGCGAGATCTTCGATCACTTCCACTTCGAGGATTTCGTCCAGCAGCTCGCCTCCAACAACCTGCTGTACCAGGTGGTGCAGCGCTTCGCCGCGATCGACCTGCGCCCGGCGCGCATCTCCAACTTCGGCATGGGCCTGATCTTCGAGGAGCTGATCCGCAAGTTCGCGGAGAGCTCCAACGAGACGGC
>NZ_KB906145.1:0-6412 GCF_000381185.1 Thioalkalivibrio sp. ALMg13-2
GATCACGTCCTTCAGGGCCGTGTTCTCCAGGGCCAGCTCGGCATACATCCGTTTGAGCCGGTTGTTCTCGTCCTCCAGCTCCTTCAGCCGTCGGACGTCCGCAGCCTCCATGCCACCGTACTTCGACTTCCACTGGTAGTAGGTCGCCTCAGAGACCCCGATCTCCCGACAGACGTCCTTCACCTTCCGGCCGCCTTCGACCTGCTTCAGCGTCTGAACAATCTGACTCTCCGTAAACCGACTCTTGCGCATCTCGGCCTCCTTTGGCTCTAGTGTGCCCGGAGACTTCCAGTTTTCAATGGACCGAATTTACGGGAAGTCGACATGACCCCGAAGTCCCGCGCGTCTTCGCCTCCATTCCGAAGCCGCGCGTGCTGTTGGCGTTATGCTTTTAGAGGACTCGTCAAGTGATAGAAGCAGTGTCAAGTAAGAACATCGAAGAAGCACTCCCGCTGATTAGAAAATACCAGGAGTTCTACAAGGTTCAGGAAATTGATGATGAGAAGAATCGAGTGTTCTTCTCTCAGTTCAGCGAAAATGGAAATAATGGCTGCATTTTCCTTTTCAGGAGCAAAGCCGGAGACGCCGTGGCTTTTGCTACTGTATATTTTACGTATGTATCCAGCATTCCAGCTCGGGTCGGCGTTATGAGCGACCTTTATACATTGCCAGCCCATAGAGGAAACGGGATAGGCAAGCAGCTGATCAATCATTGCCTGGAGTTCGCCCGGGAAAAGGGTGCAGCAAGACTTCAATGGCTTACAGCCCAAGACAATCATCCGGCTCAAAAACTTTACGACTCCCTTAATACAAAAAAGAGCGCATGGTATGTCTACACGTACAGCGCATAGCCAAGCAAAGCAGTTCGGCCCTGCGGACCTGCGAACTCATGACGGGGTCGGACCACGGTAACGCAATGAGAATAGGCTGAGCGTCATAATGTGACGCCGATTTTTCGGGGCCAAGACGGCCCCGTTTTTCGTTCGAACGCTAGATCAGATCACTGGAGTCAGCCGTTGCGCTTTGCTCCCGTGTCTACGGAGTCTAGTCCTCGTCTTCGGCCCTCGGAGAAACATGACCAGGTCGGACCACGGTAAACAATCGGTGTGGGCGCGCTGCTCGGCCTCATGGCGGGCGCAGCGCTGGCGATCCGGCTGGACCAGGGACATGTCATCGAGGTGGCCGGCCGTACGCTGGAGCATGGAGGCTGGTCCGTGGTGGCCCGCCCGAAAGATCCCGAGCAGACGCATCAGGTCGTGGCATCGCTGCGATCCGGGAGTGAGCGGATCGTGCGCAGCCTGTAACCGGCTCGGCTGCTGGCCCCGGGGCGGGGGACGTCCTGCCCCGGGGCTTTGCGGGCGTTGGCGGTTAGCTGTCGAGTTGCTTTTTCAGGTGGTTCAGGGTCTCGCAGTGCTCGTGCTGCGGGCTGAAGAGGATGATTTCCGCGTCCTCTTCGACCCGGAGTGTGTGCCCTGGCGGCCAGTAGAACAAATCCCCGGCGCTGACTGTTTCCTCGCTGCCATCCCGGTACGTCATGATGAGCCGACCCTGGATCATGTAGCCCCAGTGGGGTGACTGGCAAAGATCCTCCTTCAGGCCCCGGAGCAACGGGGTGATGTCAGTCCCCGTCTCGAGCGAGAAATATTCCCCGGTCATCTGCGTGTAGCCGGACGCATCCCCGAACGCCAGGACCTGGCGGGCCACAGCGCCCGGCGCACTGAATACCTCGGGTACCTCGGACCGCGCGATGTGCATGATCAACCTCCTTCCCGTCCCACCACGGGAGTGCCGTTCAGACCGAATGGTCTGTTTTGAATCTTAGACCGTGGTACCGAGGGTGCAAGACGGGGGCGTCGGAGTGTGCACCGGAGCACGCGCGCATAGACATCGGCCGCAGCCGGGGCTGTGGCAGGAGTTTGCGCGGGTGTGACACCCCAGGAGGGAAAGGCTGCATTGACCCGCATGACGGGGTCGGACCACGGTAACTAGGTGTATTCCGGCCCACAAATGGGCTCTTACTCTGAGATCGTATCCCGCCCCGGCACCGCGAAGGGGACCGGTAGAGTCTCGGGCCGCTCCGACGGATTGCCGCGGCCTCTGCGAGGCCTCGCAATGACGGCGCTTCGGGCATCAGATCAACGGGCATCAGATCAAAAAGAGGAGACCTACGTTTACACGCCCCACCCCGGTCATCCCGGCCGTAGCGAAGTGTAGAGCCGGGATCTCCCAGCTCGGGAAACACTCGGACACCGATTCCACCCCCAACCGCGGGGATCCCGGATAACGGCTGCGCGGTTTCCGGGATGACCAGACAGTGTCATCCATGATGGGGCGGACGACGGTAATGGAATCCTGGCATTTGCAGCGCACGCTGCGCTGCACCGGTTTGATTGCCTTTGCGATAGCAAGGGGGCTTTGCAGCCTGCATCAGGCTCAACCACCTGCGGCGGGCGGATCTGGCGGCACAACCTTGTGCCGCGGGGAAACCGGCACCCCTCCCGCCGGAGGCGAATGTGCGCCGGGCGCAGAGGAAAGGCCCCGGAATCGCTTCCGGGGCCCGTTGGGACAGGGTGCTGCGGTGGCTTACGCCGTCGCGGCCGGGGCGGGGTCCTTGCGCCGGCGCAGGGCCCAGCCGAGCATCACGAGGCCGATACCGACCAGGAGCAGCGAGCCGGGGGTCGGTACTTTGGTAGGCCCGTTACGGTAGAACACCGAGATGTGCGAGATGTCGCGATCCTCGCCCGCGCCCGACAAATCGAACGGGGGGGCGGTCAACGGGGTGGCGTAGGCCCCGCCCAGGGCGCCGTTCAGCATGTCGTAGGCCACGATGTTGGTGTCGGCGCCATCCTTGAACGCGAACATCAGGTTCTCGAAATTGCTCCAGAAGTCGAGAACCACCAGCTCCCAGGTCCCGCTCTGGGCATCGCCGTTGAAGCTCACGATGGTTGCCGGATCATCGGGGTCGTTGATCAGGTTGCCGTTGGTGTCCTCGTACTTGCCGTCGAACAGCCAGTCCGAGTAGCCGAAGAATTCGGCATTGTTGACGACTGTGAGGCTGGTATTCACGTTGCCGTCAAGCGGCTCCAGGACCTGGCAGCCCTGGTTGGGGGTGACCTTGTCGCCCAGGTTGCCGTCGAGATCGGAGCAGTTGATGACGCTGGCGGAGGCCGATCCGGCGGCAATCATGCCTCCCGCGAGCAGAAGGGCGAGGGTTCCGCCCCGTACAGTCTTTGTAGTCATGGTCGTTACCTCGTGGGTCTGCGCAGGCAGGTTGAGGTTTGGGGTTTGGGGTCTGCGCTCACCCACGAATCAGCAACATCCATGCCCGCTGGATTCCGCTCTATATTGACGTTGGAAAACCGTAGGTTACGCGCACCCGACGGGGGGCGGTCGCAAACGCGATCATCGGGTGTAAAGGGTTCTGACGCGTGCACGGGTCAAGGACCTCGACCAGGTCACATCGACGGGGTTGGGCCACGGTAACTAGGCGTGTTAACGGGGCTTTCTGAACCCCAAGGGCTGTTTGAGGGCGTTAAACGGCGCATTGCGGCCCATAAATGGGCTCCTACTCTGAGAGAGGATCCCGCTCCGGCACCGCGAAGGCGACCGGTAAGGCCTCGGGCTGCCTCGACGGATTGCCGCGGCCTCTGCGAGGCCGCGCAATGAAGCCATCTCAACCTTTTCCCCCGCCCCTTCCGGTCCTGACGACACGCGGCGTACTCTGCTGTAGAAACGGAGTAGTACAAAAAAGGAGACAGAGATGGGGCTTTACGATCGCGACTATGTCCAGGAGAAACAAACGCCCCATACCAAGAAAGCGAGGGGTGATCGAACCGGGGGAACATCCAAACCTGGTGCTGACGTCCGCCGGACTCGCCCGGCTCAGACGTCGCACTCGACAACCGGGGCCCCACCCCGTCCAGACTGGAAGACGATCGTCCTATGGGCATCCCTCGCCGCGAACGTGATGCTTCTAACGGCCTTGGTCATCCTCCACGGAAGATAGGATCTCCCGGGGTCGGGAGAATGGAGGAAGACGGTGTCGGTCCACGGTAACTCGGCGAACAGCATGTGAGTGAATGAGGCGTCATAGTGAAAACACTGACTTTCAGGTATTGGGACCGCATTCGATCCAGCTTATGGTTCATCCCCACCATGATGGCCCTGGGCGCGGTGTTTTTGGCCTTTATAAGCGTCGCCCTGGATAGGCCGGTGACGAACTGGTTGTTGCGTTCGTGGGGCTGGACATTCACCGGTGGAGCCGAGGGGGCCAGCGCCGTGCTGGGGGTCATCGCCGGATCGATGATCACCATCGCTGGAGTTGTGTTTTCGATGACGCTGGTCGCCCTGTCGCTGGCGACGTCGCAGTTGGGGCCGCGCTTGCTCCGCAATTTCCTGCGCGATACGACGACTCAGGTCGTGCTGGGCACGTTCGTCGCCACCTTCCTGTATTGCTTGCTGGTCCTCCTTACCATCCGGCGCGCGGAGGAGGTTGCTTTCGTTCCTCATATATCAATCACGCTCGGCGTACTCTTTGCGGTCGCGAGCGTGGGGGTGCTGATCTACTTCATTCACCACGTGTCTGTTTCGATGCAGGCCAACGAAATCGTGGCGCGCGTGAGCGACGAGTTGATCGCCGGGGTGGACCGCCTGTTTCCGGAACACATCGGGCAGGGGACGCCACGGACGTCGGCAACACCACCCGAGTCGGCATTTCTGGACGTATTTGACCGGGAGGCTCGTCCCATTCGAGCGAGCGCGGACGGATACATTCAGTTCATCGACACGGACGCCTTGATCGAGTTGGCGATGCAAAAGGATGTGGTCATTCGACTGGAGCGAGTACCCGGCGACTATGTGGTCTCCGGTGGCCCCCTGATGCTGGTCTGGCCGGGAGAAAGGGCCGCCGACGTGCCTGCGGATCAGGTCAACAACACCTTCGCCTTGGGTAACCAGCGGACTTCGGGCCAGGACATCGAGTTCGCGGTTACCCAACTCGTGGAGGTCGCTCTGCGTGCCCTCTCCTCGGGAGTGAATGACCCGTTCACGGCAATTACGTGCGTAGACCACCTGGCGTCCGCGTTGAGTCGTTTGGCTACGCGAGACATGCCATCGCCCTATCGTTATGACAGTACGGATCAGCTGAGGGTGATTGCTCCAGGGTCTACTTTTGTGGACGTCACAGATGCGGCCTTCAACCAGATCCGACAAGTGTCCCGCTCGAACACCGCGGTTACTGTCCGCCTGCTGGAAACGATCGCCGAGGTCGCGAGATTCGTACAGCGGCCAGAGGATCGCGCTGCGCTGTTACGGCACGCTGAAATGATTGCCCGTGGGGCTAGTGAGGGACAGCCCGAAGTTGAGGACCGCCAGAAGGTAGAGGAACGCTTTGAATATGCGAAACAATTGTTGAGCGTGTCGCCAAGGACAGGGTCGGACCACGGTAACGGACTGAGTTAACGCGGCTTTGCGAATCTGAAGGGCTATTTCCAGGGCTTACACGGGGCTTTTGGGCCCGTAAATGGGCTATTGCGGTGACGAGCCGCCGACGAGCGGAGGCGAAGAACTGCGGATGGGGTGCGCTACACTGGGGCGCACCCTTGTCCCGCCATCCATCATGCTGTTCACGTTCCTGATCATGTTCGCCCTGCTGGGGCTTGGCGTTGCGCTGATGCTCTGGCATGCCCGGCTGGTGTTTTCGGTGGAGCTGCGCGATGGCGCTGCCCGCGTGCGGCGCGGCAAGCCGCCGTCCGGGTTCGTGCGGGGCTGCGAGGACGTCGCTCGACGATACGGGCTGAAGCAGGGCCGGATCCAGGCCGTGCGCACCGACCGGGGTGTCGAGTTGCGCTTCTCCCGCCACCTCCCACCGAAGACGCATCAGGCCTTTCGCAACGTCTGGACACCCCCGCCCGGCGGAGGGGGAGGCGGCGGCATGCGCGCGACGGGATAGCGAGGCGCGGGGCTCGGGGGCAGTCCCTGGCTTTTGGTCCCGTGGCAATCGAGCGGCATCCAGGCCACTCCGACCGATTGCCACGGCCTCTTCGAGGCCTCGCAATGACGAAGAACCCAGGCTCGCAAAAAGATTTAACCCGCATGCATTATATGAGCGGGTGCGAACCTGAATTCTGGGTGGTTCTGTCGACTTCCCCGGATTAGGTCCACGCATAACTAGAGGTTTCCGGGGTGTGTAACTGCCGGTATTCGACCGGCGTCAGGTCCCCCAGCGCGTCGTGAGGGATGGTTTCGTTGTAGTCCTGCAGCCACTGCTCGGTGTGTTCCCGGACTTCGGTCAGCGTTCGGAAGACGTAGAGGTCCAGGACCCCGCGGCGGTAGCTGCCGTTGAACCGTTCGATGAAGCCGTTCTGCATCGGTTTGCCCGGCTGGATGAAGCTCAGTTCCACGCCGCGCTGGT
>NZ_KB906146.1:0-6386 GCF_000381185.1 Thioalkalivibrio sp. ALMg13-2
GTGCCCCCTGTTCCCCGATCCTGCGTTGCGCCGCTTGCGGGTAGAACCACTACCCGCTGCTCGACGCGCCTTGTCTCGGAAAACAGGGGGCACCAACGCGAACGTGCGATTAAATCAGCGTCTCCCTAGGGTGAAGGCGTGCCCGGAGCGCTGGTCAGCAAGGCCTCGAACTCGAGCGCCGGCACCGGGCGGCTGGCGTAGAACCCCTGATAGTGGTCGCAGCCCAGCTCGCGCAGAACCGCGAGCTGCTCGGCGGTCTCCACGCCTTCCGCCAGCACGGTCAGCCCAAGGCCATGGCCCAGGCCAACGATGGAGCGGGCAATGGAGCGATCGTCCGCGCTGCCGGCCGCATCGTCCTCGGCCAGGCCGTCGACGAAGCTCTTGTCGATCTTGAGCGTGTCCACCGGGAAACGCTTGAGCTGTGCCATGGAGGAGTACCCGGTGCCGAAGTCGTCGATCGCAAAGTGCACCCCGCGCTCGCGCAGACGCTGCAGGATGCGCCGGGCGCGGCTCGGGTCCGCCATCAGCGCGGACTCGGTGATCTCCAGCTCCAGCTGATCCGCCGGGAACTCGAAGTCCTCCAGCAGCTGGCCCACCTGCTGGTCGATCGGCACCCGCTGGAACTGCAGCGCCGAGACGTTCACCGCCAGGCGGATCGGCGGATAGCCCGCCGCGCGCCAGCGATGGCCCTGCTCGATCACCCGGCGCAGCACCCAGCCCCCCAGCTCCACGATCAGGCCGGTCTGCTCGGCCAGCGGGATAAAGCGTCCCGGCGAGATCGGACCCAGCTCGGGATCGGTCCAGCGCAACAGCGCCTCCGCCCCCAGCAGACGCCCGTCCTCGACGTTGTATTGCGGCTGGTAGTGGACCTCCAGCGCATCCGCCTCGATGGCGCGGCGCAGGCGCGCCGACAGGTCAATGCGCTCGCGTGCCGCACGGGTGAACTCGTCGGAGTAATACCGATAGCTCCCGCGCCCGTCCATCTTCGCCTGCGACAGCGCCGTGCTCGCCTGCTGCAGCAGGGTGTCGGCATCCACCCCATGATCGGGGAAGACCGCGATGCCAACCGTCGCGGCAATCTCCATCTCCACGCCGTTGCCGAGATCACAGGGGTAGCCCACCTCACGGATGATGTTCTCCGCCACCAGCGCGGCGTCGTCCACATGCCCCAGGTTCTCCACCAGCACCGCGAACTC
Source organism: Thioalkalivibrio sp. ALMg13-2 (assembly GCF_000381185.1). Lineage (NCBI taxonomy): Bacteria > Pseudomonadati > Pseudomonadota > Gammaproteobacteria > Chromatiales > Ectothiorhodospiraceae > Thioalkalivibrio > Thioalkalivibrio sp. ALMg13-2. Next base: position 1,197 of record NZ_KB906146.1, read on the forward strand.
GTCGCTCGCCAGGCGGGCAACGGTATCGGTCCCGCGCCGCCCCACCTGCAGGCGCTCACCGACGATCTTCAGCAAGCGGTCGCCCGCGGCGTGGCCCTGGCTGTCGTTGATGTCCTTGAAGCGGTCGATATCCACGAACAGCAGCGCCAGATGCCCCTGGCGGCGACGCATCAACGAGATGCCGTGCGTCAGGCGTGCACGCAGCAAGCGGCGATTCGGCAGCTCGGTCAGCGGATCATGATGCGCGAGGAAGTCGAGCTCCGCCTCCGACGCCTTGATCCGCGAGATATCCGCGAACACCGATACGTAATGTGTAAGGTGGCCCTGCTCGTCGCGCACCGCGGTAATGCTCTGCAACTCCGGGAAAATCTCGCCGTTCTTGCGCCGGTTCCAGATCTCGCCCTGCCAGTGACCGTTCACCTGCAGCTCGCGATACAGGTTGGTGTAGAACGCCTGATCGTGGCGCCCCGACTGGAACATCTTCGGCGTGCGCCCCACCACCTCGTCCTGGGTGTATCCCATCAGCTGGGTAAAGGCCCGGTTCACCGACAGGATGTGGGCGGTGGCATCCGTAATCACCACCCCTTCTCGGGTGTTCTCGAACACCACCGAGGCCAGCCGCTGCCGCTCTTCCTGTTCGCGCTGTTCGGTGATGTCCTCGACCGTCGCCACCACCCGGTCCAGCTCGCCCTGCGGCGTGCGGCTGCACTTCACGTCGATATCCGCGACCATCACCCGCCCGTCACGGCGCAGCAGGCGCTTCACCACGCTATAACCCGAACGGTCGCCGCGGCGCATCTCGGCGTCCAGCACCGCCTCGCAACCACGATCCTCGGGTATGGCCAGGCGGTCCCAGTCCATCGCCGCCAACTCGTCCGGCGCATAACCCAGCATGTCGGCCAGGCATGCATTCACGCGCTCCCAGCCCTGACCCCGCGGTCCGGAAATCGCCATGCCGACAAACGGCATATCGAAAAAGATCCCGAGCAGCCGATCTTGATCGGCGTGAGCCCGCACCAGAGCCAGGTTGCGCCGCAACCACTGCTGACGCCACAGCAACGCCCCCGCCCCGAGCACGACCAGCCACACGAACAGCGTGGCCCCGGCCGCCCACGCCCCCTGCTGCCGTGGCAGCGCCTGAAGCGCGTCGAGATCGCGCTTCAGCACCAGATCCCAGCCAGCGGGTGCCAGCCCCTGTACACCGGCAAGGAACGGACTATCCCCATCCTCAAAGCGCTCGATCACAACCTCGGCACGAGGATGATCCAGGACCCGTTCGCGCAGCCGCGGGAAGGCCGCAGGCGCCGGGATAATCAGGCCTCCGGACTCGGTGATCCGGGCAATCATGGCGCGCTGGTCGCCCTCGCGCACCACGATATGCGCCTGGGCATCCATGCCGTTGCGATTCTCGGTCAGGGTCAGCAACGGATGCAGGTTTTCGAGCGTCGAAGACAGCAGCACCAGTCCCACCACCGGATCCTGCGGCGCCGCCCGGTCACGCACCGGCACTGCCCAGCTGATCCGCGGGCGCCGGTCCGGGTCCGCGTGCAGGATCGGCTCACTGGTCTCGCCACTGCGCCGCACCTCGCGCAGCACCGCGTCCATCGCGGCCTCGTCGAGGGCACTGCGGCCCAGTTCGATCACCGGCTGACGATCCGCGTCCAGCAGGGCCACGCTGTCGTAATCATAAGCCGTGCGCATCAGTTCCAGGCGATCGAGCACCTGCTCCAGCGCCAGCGTCGAGCGCCGCTCGAGGGCCGTTACCGCGAACAGGTTGAAGCCCCGCGCCTCGCCCAGAACCATCGCGTCGCCGGTACGCTCCGCCAGCCATTGGTCAATCACGCCGCCCTTCAAAAAAGCCGCGCGTTGCAGGTCCTCACGCGCCTGCGACTCGGCGGCGGCCCCCTGCAAGTGCCACGCGCCCAGCCCTACGCCTGCGGTGGAGGCGATCACCGCCACGGCCAGCACCAGCCAGGGCCAGGAGCCGAAACGCGCCAGCTCCTCGCCCGCACCCGTACCCGGCGCCTCGTCGCGCCAGGCCGGCAACCAGCGCATCGCGAGATAAAGCAGCGCCCCGGAGACCAGCACGAACCCAAAGCCCTTGCCCAGGTTCACCCGTGTCAGGGCGGTCGTGATGTCCGCCCCCGCCCACCAGGCCAGCGCCACATCGGACAGGGCAATCCACAACAGCCCCAGCACGACATAGGCGCCCGCAATCCACCCGGCCGCGAAGCGCCGCGACACCTGACGCCGAGTCGTCATCGGCGGTGCCCGCACGCGCTCGACGCGGACGCAAAAAAGCGCCGCGCCCCGTTTCCGGCTGGCGCGGCGCCCCATCGGGCCGAATCACTGCTAGTCGCGTCGTTTCTCGTCAATGCCAACGGCATCTGCATCGGGGGGCACCCCGTCTCCATTCAAGCGTTCATTGCACATTCCAGGGGAACCGGCGGGCTGTCATCCCCGCGGCCCCAACAACAAGGGACCCGCCGAAGCGGGCCCCACTGCACCGGGAACATCAGATCCAATCCAGCCTGCCGCCCGGTCTGCAATACTGGACTGTACCGGATTGCGTTACTCGGCGATGGCCCGCTCGATAATTGCCTCGATCTCGTCGGAAGACTTCTCCATCACTTCGGCCACGCCTTCCGGCATCATCGGCAGGAAATCCGGCACGTTCATCCGCGAGATGAACACGTCGCCCTGGCTGTCCTGATAAATGCTTACCCGGCAGGGCATGAAGGCGGAAACCGGCCGATACGCATCCTCTTCCAGGATCTGCGCGCTGTAGCGCCCGCTGCACACGTCCAGGATCACCACCGGATCAATGGTGAAACCGCGCTCGGACAGCGTCCCGGCCATGTTGTTGCGGTTCAGGATGCTCCAGCCGGCCTCGGACGCCTCGCGCTCGAACGCGGCCAGGGTTTCCGGGAACGAATGCGGGCTCTGCGTCACCTTCACCATCTCCGGCTGCTGGTCGCCATGGTTATCGGCCTGCGCCGCACCGACAAACGTCAGCGCCAGCAGCATCGCCACCAGTGCGAGGAACCGCGGGCCGTGGCGCATGGTCATCACTTTAGAATGCATCATGGTTTCTCCTTTCCCGGGAAGCGGGAATGCTCGTGAAAGGCTGCCTCTTCGGTACGTTGGAGGCAGCAACGGTTATACAGGATAGCGCCCAACGAGCCCGGCTATCTTGATGCAGGTCAACCGAACACGAATCAGACCCGTTCTACACGGGTACAACCAACATCACCAACATCGCAACCAGGAGATCGACATGGAAGCCACACTGAAGGACGGAACGGTCACCCTGAAGATCGACAAGAAGACCGCGAAGGACATCGCCGAAAACATCACCGAGCTCGAAGGCGAGATCAGCAACGGCGCAAGGGCACTGGGCTCCGTGCTGCAAGACGGCATCTACGAGCTGGAAAACGAATTCCGCCAGCCGCCGCATGCCTTCGACGAGCAGGCCCCCAAGCAGCCCTCCATCGAGGACTGAGCCCGCCGCCGCAAAGGCATCATCGACTCACCACAAGACACTAAGGAGCAGCACATGCACCTGGAAAAAGCGGAAAACGGGGAACTCGTCATCACCATGCCCCAGGCGGAAGCCGCCGACGCCCTGGCCACGCTCAAGAAGCGCGCCGACGACCTCGACGAATGCGAGGAGCTAACCGAAGCCCTGGAAAACGCCGGCATCCAGCTACCGGAGCAACCGGACCACATCCGCCACGAATACATGCCCCCCGCCGACCACTAAACCAAGCGCCGCCCCAACCTGTAGGAGCCCAGCCCCCTGGGCGATATGGGCCTAACCAACCCCTAATCGCCGAGAGGCTCGGCTCCTACACGGCCCGGAGCCACAGAAGGTCCAAGACCCAACCCTTGTGGGAGCGGCCCTGGCCGCGAAGCCCGCGCCACAGCCGACCATTGCACACCCCCAGATCCTTCCTCGCGACCACGATCCCTAATCCCGTCATCGCGAGGAGCAAAGCGACGCGGCGATTTCCTCGACCCACCCCAAACGCCAGCCCATTACCCCAGCCGTAATACCCGGCACGCAATTAAACTCCGAGACCTCGAATCACGCGAGAAAAGCCAGCAGCGGCGCCTTCCGCCTTCCACCCATCGGAAAGCCACCTCTCCGTCACAAGCCCCAGAAAGAGAAAGAGCCACCTCGGCGTCCATGCCCAGGCGGCTCTTTCGGGGACTTCCTTGTCCCCGCGGCAGAAATTATCACAGCGACAAAATTATTCCATTCACACACACCGAAAATCCGTCAGCGGTCGATTTCCACCCCTGAGCGGTAGTTTCGAATCCCGTCACAGCCCTGACCTACGACGCAACTCACTTCTTCCACGCGCACTTCCCCACCGCAGCACCCGAACCACCGGTCAGCCGCCAGGGCACCAGGCTTAACCCCGTCATCCCGAAACCGCATCCCTACCCCGTCACTCCGGGGCAGCCCTAGCCCGCAATCGCGAGGAGCAAAGCGACGTGGCGATCTCCTCGAGCTACCCCAACGCCCGCCCATTACCTGCGACCGTAGCGCCCCCACCCCGTCATCCCGGCCGCAGCGTTACCCCCACCCTGTCATCCCGGCCGCAGCGCAGCGAAGAGCCGGGATCTCCCACGCCGGAACAACGCCAAACGCCAGTACAACGACCTACGTACGAGATGCCGGATAACCGCGACGCGGTTTCCGGGATGACGACGCATGGGACCTGGCTGGGAGGTAGTCGGTGTCTGTCAAGGTAGATGTCACCTGAAAGGGATGCAGGCGCTGGTTAACCGCTCGCGGCTTGTTCAGGGTTCAGATGGACCTGCTCGGGCAGCCCGAAGTCCCGGACGCTACCGGCCCAGCGTTCGGGGCGCGCCTGGCGGGCGCGCTCATAGGTGGCTCGTCTGCGGGCGAGTGTCGCCTTCCCGTAAATTCGGTCCATTGAAAACTGGAGGTCTCCGGGCACACTAGAGCCAAAGGAGGCCGAGATGCGCAAGAGTCGGTTTACGGAGAGTCAGATTGTTCAGACGCTGAAGCAGGTCGAAGGCGGCCGGAAGGTGAAGGACGTCTGTCGGGAGATCGGGGTCTCTGAGGCGACCTACTACCAGTGGAAGTCGAAGTACGGTGGCATGGAGGCTGCGGACGTCCGACGGCTGAAGGAGCTGGAGGACGAGAACAACCGGCTC
>NZ_KB906147.1:0-6332 GCF_000381185.1 Thioalkalivibrio sp. ALMg13-2
GCCTCCTTCGAGAATAGCCGAAAGAGACGCGCCCAACCGGGGGGAGGCTCTCCCCGGCGTGGGTGGATGAAATACAGCAGGACCGACTGGCTGGGCCAGCGCACCGCTACCCGGTCCGGGCGGTGCTTTCAGGGGCCTGATGCGCTCAGGCGGGCGGTAAAGCCGTGTGACGCTTCTAGTTTTATCCTTCCCAATAATCGTCTGTCAATTCATGCGGTTCGAGCGGGCGCTCGATCTGGCGCAGCTCCCGCACATCGGCCTCCACCCACGCGTGATCCCGTTCCCGGTAGAGCAGGCGTTGCATCGGGGCGTCGTCCGGGATGTCGAGCACCTCGCAGACCCCGTGTTCCGGGTGCTGAACAGTCGCGCCGGCGGCGCAGTGATCGCGGCGCTCGATGGGGAATCGGATGATCGCCATGGGCTCTCCTGTAGTCTGGCGCAGTCAGTCGAACTGCAGCTGCACCTTGCCTTCCGTTAGTTTCGCACCGGCATCAAAGGTTTTGCCAGTCCGTTTGCTCTTGAGACCCTTGAGCTGTACCAGGTCCCCTGCGAACAGCGTGAGCGCCTGGGTCTCGGTCAGCTTCTTGCCACTGACCTGCTTCCAGACAATGGCGTTGCACGCTTCGCACTGCCAGGCCTTGGGTGATTCCTTAATGCTGCCCTGCTGGGCGCAGCCGCACTGCCCGACCGGCCCCTGTTTCGGGGCCTTGCCGGGTTTCCCGCCCTGGTCGGGCAGCGTGGTCGTGCAGTCCGGGTAGCGGGTACAACCCCAAAACGCCCCGGACCCGCCTTTGCGGCGCCGCATGGGCGAACCGCATGCGGGGCAGGCGTGCTGGGCATGTGCCTCGACCTGAACCGCGTCAGCGCCCTGCTGTTGAACGTTCTGCACCAGTCGCTTGACCCATTCGGACTGCCGCTGCAGGAACCCGTCGATCTCGCCTTCTCCCTTGGCGATCTGGTCCAGCGCCTGTTCCCACAGAGCCGTGGTGGACGGGTCCTTCACCGGACCCGGAAGCGCATCGATCAGTGACCGGGCGGCGGACGTGGAGGTGAGCTTCTTCTTGCGCTCCTCCAGGTAACCGCGATCCATGAGGGTCTGGATGATCCCGGCGCGCGTCGCCTCCGTGCCGATGCCCGTGTTCTCTTTCAGGACGCGCCGCAGCCGCTCGTCCGCGATCTCGCGGGCGATGTTCTTCATGGCGGCGAGCAGCGTGCCCTGGGTAAAGCGTTCCGGCGGGGTGGTTTCCTTGTCGCGGATCTGCGCGCCGGCCAGCGAGACGGGGTCGCCTTTCTGCACGTTGGGAAGGGCCTGGTCGCTTTCGGCGCGCTCCTCGGCCGAAGCGTCCGTCTGGATCAGCACACGCCAACCGGTTCGGCGATTGACGCGTCCCTGCGTGCGGAAGGTTTCGCCTTCGGCCGCGACTTCCAGCCGCGTCTGGTCGTACTCGTAGGCGGGATAGAACTGCGCGATGAAGCGGCGCCGGATCAGATCGTAGACCGCCTGTTCCCGCGACGACATCGCGTGGACATCCGCGACGGCGGTGGTCGGGATGATGGCGTGGTGCGCCGTGATCTTCGCGTCATTCCAGCAGCGTCCCTGTACGGCGGCATCCGCGCCTTCGACCAGGTGTTCGATGGTCGAGTCGCTCTGCATTAGTCCCTGCAGGACGTCGCGTGCCTCGCCGTGCTGGCTGACGGGCAGGTAGCGGCAGTCGGTCCGGGGATAGGAGGTGGCTTTGTGCTTCTCGTACAACGACTGTGCGGTATCGAGGACCTCCTGCGCCCCCATCCCCAGCCGTTTCGATGCCTCCTGTTGCAGCGTCGAGAGATCGTAGGGCAGTGGCGCGTTCTCGCGCTTGCGCTCGGTCTGCGCCAGGGTCACGGTGCCTTGCACCCCCTGTACACGCTGCGCCACAGAGGCGGCCGCCTGTTGACTGGTACAGCGGCCTTCGGAGTCACTCACTCCCTCGGGTGGCACCCATCGGGCCTCCCAGGAGCCGTTCTTGTGGCCGCAGCGGACCGAAACCTCGTAATACGGGACTGGCTTGAACTGTTCGATCGCGCGGTCACGATCGACCACGAGCTTGAGGGTGGGCGTCTGGACGCGCCCGACCGAGAGCACGCCGTCATAGCCTCGGGCCCGAGCCGCGAGGGTGTAGGCCCGCGTGAGGTTCATGCCCACAAGCCAGTCGGCACGGGCGCGCGCCACGCCGGCGCGGTACAAGGGGAAGGTTTGATCCCCCGGTAGCAGGTTGGCGAGGGCCTTGCGCACACTGGCCTCGTCCAGCGCGGCGAGCCAGAGGCGCTGGATCGGCCCCCGGTAGCCGCACAGATCCAGCACCTCGCGCGCAATCGTCTCGCCTTCCCGGTCGGCGTCCGTCGCGACGACGACTTCGGAGGCCTGTTTCAGTAGGGACCGGATGCTGGAAAAGTGCCCCTTCACCTTGGGTCGCACGTTCATCCGCCACTGGTCCGGCAGGATGGGAAGCGTCTCCACGCGCCACTGCTTGAGCGCCGGGTCATAGTCTTGTGGCGGGGCCATTTCCAGCAAATGCCCGAAGCACCAGGTTACCGTCACCCCATCCCCGCGAATACACGCATTTTCCTTGCGAGATGCTCTCAATACCCGCGCAATATCGCGGGCTTGGGAAGGTTTTTCCGCAAGAAACAGTCGCACGACCGGACCTACTCGACCGTGGAGCGCACTTTGGCGCGGAAGCGGTCCATGAACGCGTCCGTGGCGGGGAAGCCGTCTACCTGGTCCGTGCCTTCGTAATACTCCACGGCGATGTGACTGCCGTTGCCTTCACGGGAAATGTCCATCTGAACCACGCCGGCGTGACCGAGGATTTCGCGGTAGTCCCGCACGGAGTAGAAGGAGCCGGGATTTTCATGGAAATGGTAGGCGTCCGAGGCCTCCAAGTACGGCTGTCCGGCGGGATTGGTGCGCTGTTCCAGCGGCAGATACCCGAACTCTCGGCGGATGCGATTGAAGGCGGTATCAACGTCGGTCGCGGTGGTGACCTCGAAGTTGAGGACCTCGTTCGCGTACTGCTGTTGGCCGGAGGCCTGGTTGTTGGATCCAGCCGTGGAGCTGCTGGATGTCGTCGGCCGCGTCTCCTCGATCACGATGCAGCCGGACAGGGCCGCGATTGCGGTACCGGCGAGGAGGGTGCGGGTGATCATGCCGTTCATCATGGAGTGTCTCCTTCTTCCTTGGTTGGGTCATCGGCGGTGACGCGCGAGGCGATCGTAGGTTCTGGCTCCGTGGGTACGCGGGTGACCGCGGCCCATTGCCCTCTGCGCCAGTCGGCGCTTTCGTCGGCTTCCTTCCCGGCCGTCTGGTCGCTGTGCGCCTCGAAGCGGGTCGTGGCGACCACGCGACCGAGCTCCACCAGTTGAGCCTGGTACACGGGCATGCCTCAGCGGACCTCCTCGGGATGCGTCCACTCGCCGCACCAGTGGATCGCGTTCGTGATGGGGAACGGTCCGTCGCTCGCGCCTACGGGCTGCAGCAGTCCCGGGGGGTGGCGTCGGCAGGAGCCTTCATTGGTGCCCAGACGGTGCCAGTAGATGCAGGAATCGCAGCGCGCACGGGCGAACTTGGTCTCAGGCATCCGTCCCTCCCGTGCGCTCGTCACGTTGCCGGAACGTCACGTCCTCGACGCGCGCAAGGTCCAGATCGACGGCGGACGCGCGGACTTCGAGGCGGGATCGCTCCTCGCCGGTCTCGCGGTCACTCCATGTGGACTCGAACAGTTCACCCTCGACGTGGACCCGAGCACCCTTCGGCAGCAGGCGCGCGGCCTGCTCGGCACGGGGGCCCCACAAGGCCACGTCCAACCAGAACCCGCCCTTGTCTTCAAAGCCGCCGTTGCCGTCGGGCTTCGGTCGATCAAAGAAGATGCGGAGGTTGGTGACGGGGGTTGATTCGCCGCCGCGCTCGGCATGGCGGAGCGTGGGCGCCGCGCCAAGGTTGCCGCGACCGGAAAAGGCATTGGACATTGATTCGCACCGGACATGGGTTCGATGTCAGCGTGCGCGGCGCCCCATCCGGAAGCTAGGCGAAATCCTGAAGTGAAGCGGGGTGGTTTTGGCCGAAAGATGCCGACTCGTCCTACTATTGGCTCAGGGTGTAACGGGGTTACACCCCCTCTGCTCTGGCTCAGGGTTCCACTATCGGGATAGCGGTTACGCGGCGGCTCTCGCCGTCTCGATTTTCGCGATCGTCACGAGTTGGAACCGTTGCCGATCACCCAGGCGGTGATGGCGAATCTGCGCCAACGCGTGGTCGGGTCCTGTGACGTCGATGCCGAACTCCGTTCGTGCCCGCCAAATGACACGCAGTGACCGCGCCTGATCGAGCCCGTCGAAAAGCTCGTCGAGTTCCACTAGGTCAAGACCATTCCAGCCGTCCAGCGGCACGATATGCCCCGCCCTGGCCACCTCTTCCATGGTCATGCTGCCGATTGACCGGCGCATCGCCCGCGCGGACTTACGGAGACCCTCTCGCAGTTTCTGACTCATGGTGTCACTCAGCATGGCTCCCTCCACCGCTCCATTGGTCTTCCAGCGCGTTCAAGCCCTGTAGCTGGGTGACCAGGTCCTTGAGGCGCAGCCGCTCGTAGTTCCGTCTGCGGTGCTCGAACGTGAGGATCCGCCCTCGACGCTCGATCTTCAGCCATGCCAGACGCGTCCGCAGGGGCACACCCTCGCGGGAAAGTGCCTCCTGAAGCATGTCCGACGTAAACATCAGCCAGGACTGGCCTATGCCGTCGAATCCACGTAGACGCCACCGGAACACGGACCCGCCTTCCCGCCGGGAGCGATGGATCGCGGGATGTGCGACCCAGGGCCGCTGGTACGTGTTCTTGAACTCCTGCACCAGCTGGTCCATCTGATCATCGATCTGCCGTAGTTCGGTTTCGAGAACCTGCATTCGCTTACGTGCGTCAGCGAGTTTCATGTATCCCTCTCCAGTGGCCCCGCGCCCCCCTTACCCTTAAAGGGCCCTTTAGGGCGTAACTACATGGCAGGCCTTCGGCTATAACTACTCTCCGTGCATCTGAGCCAGGCGATCCATCAAGGTCCATCACGTTCCGGTTTCCTGAGCCACGGGCGAGTCGTAGGACTCGGCGCGCTCGCCTGCAGGGGCATCAGTTTCATCGTCGTCCTCGTCGTCATAAAGCCCCGGGGGCGGCTCGCTGCGCGCCTTCGGGTCCCGAATGTCGGGTGCCACCGGCGCCCGCAGTTTCCCCTCCAGGACTTCCTTCGGCGGCAGGCCGAGGGTCTCGATCGCCTGTCGGGCTTTCGCTGTGCCAGCGGCCACGTCGTCCCGGGTCACGCCCTGATACTGGAATCCCTGCGGAGCGTTGAACGCACTGCGGACCAGTCGGCCACCCTGATACAGCATCCGCTCGCTCTCGTCCCGGCCCATGAGCCCGACGTGGCGTGCGGTCAGGATGGCGCGTGCGGTTCGATCGAAGTCGGCGATCAGGTAGGCCCCCATGAAGCCGTAGGGGTTCGAGAACTCCAGTGGGACGGTGCACGGACTCTGGCTCTGAGCCACGTCGATCTCGATTCCGGGCATCGAGGCCAGGAGTCGCTCGGTCTGTTCCCGGAGGGCATTGATGCCCTCGCGGTTCTCCGTGAGGGATTCATAGGTCTGGAGCAGTTTCCAGTCGGCCCACGGATCGTCCAGGGCGGCGGCTCGCCAGATCCGCCGCATCGTGGTCGCGAAGCGCACGAGTCCGATGATGGGTGCCTTCTTGTCGGTTGCTCCGCGTCCGTGCACCAGCCGCTGCGCCTGGCGCGTCTGGATCTCCATCGCGGCGGACCCGCGCAGGCCTCCGGGTGACGAACTGGCGGTACGCCAGTCCACGATGGGGTCGGCCTCGTTGGGCATGGGTTTCGTGTCGGCCATGGTCGCCTCCTAATGTCGTGAGTCCCGGGAGATCCCGGTCAGCGTGTTCTATCACCGCCCTCGGATTCCTGGCAGGCTAAATCCCAAATCGCCTGCCAGGGGGCTTCCGGGCGGTATTCATAAAGATCGGAACCTTCCATAAAGAGTCCGATTGCCGTGAGCGCGGACGCCTGGAGATCCGGATCAAGTCCGCGAAGGTCGGACAGGTCCAGCGGCCATTCCGGCGCGTTGTAGCAGGCCAACAGCACGCGACGGACGGAGCGCGCCTGCCCGCTGTGGTTCAGCGCTACATCCAGCAGTCGATCCAGGGCCTGATCCGCGTCTACTGTGGCAATCCTCGGCACGTCCGTTCTCCTCCTGGTCTGGCTCAGGGGGGTGGAACCCCGTTCCACCCTCTGGTCTGGCTCAG
>NZ_KB906148.1:0-5574 GCF_000381185.1 Thioalkalivibrio sp. ALMg13-2
GGGTTGAGCCCCTGCGCCGTGCTATTCGAGCCTTCGGAAAGGGCGGGTTTGGCGAGGGTGAAACGTGGGTGGGCCGAGCAGACTGCATCGCAAGCTCGAGCGGGAGTGCGGCGTCGAACGTCGGTGGTAAGGGGTTTGGCGTCCGGCCGTCCGGGGGTTGAGAAACGCTATGCGCTCGTGACACTCGCAGCGGCGGGGGGGGGTCTCAGAGGTATTTCTTGAAGCTCGAAGCCGTAATGGCGATGGTGATCGCATTGAGCAGGGCGAACGGGAGAATGACCCAATTCGGGTGGACCGAAAACGGCAGTGCGAGGTAGACCACCCAGGCCATGGCGATCGAGGGCGCCATCAGCCGTTTCGCGTGGTGGTAGACGAACGACGATTCGCGGCCACCCCCCCAGCGGCGCAGATCGCGCTGCACGAGTCCATCGACCAGGGCGACCATGGCGAACAGGACGAACACCGGCATGGCGAGGGTCAGCACCCCCAGGCGGAGGGCGAAGACCTGCGTGATCGCCATGCCGGCCAGGACATAAGGCTCAATGGAGTGATACCCGTTGCGCAGAGAGTGCACGATCCGGCCATCCTCGGGGTGCGCGGGAATCGACAGCCACTCCACGAGCGAGTGGATCCCCGTGTACTCAAACAGGAAGCGATAGGACACCTCCGCGAAGCTGCGCGCGTAGCCCCCTGGATCCGCGGTCAACATGGACTGACGAAAGTCCTCGTTGAGGTAGCCGATCTCGCGTTCGAGCATCTGCTGGCTGTGCTGGATGCCTTGCTCCGGCCAGATCCAGGTCATGCCGACCCATTCCGCCACCAGGGAAAACAGCAACGCCGCGAGCAACCACAGGACGATCTGGCCCGCGAGGTTCAGCGTTCGCCCGATCAGCCCCGGGTCGCGCTGCTGCGCGGGGTGACTCGATGTCTGCCGGCGTGCGCTCGCCATCAGGCGGGTTCCTGCGGGGCGACCGGCATGGCGGTGTCCTGCCACCAGTGCTCGGCGGTGGTGTAATCGCGCTGCATGCGCTCGGCGATGTCGGTGAGCGACCCGGGCATCACCGGGTCCGCCTTACTGTCCGGGAGCGGCATGCGGATCTTCCAGAGCTGCCCCCCCTCGATCAGGGCGAACGCCTGACCCTTGGGCAGGGTGACGATGTCGGACGGTGTGAGCAGCGGGACCTCGGTTACCGTGATGCGGTCTTCGTTGCGGCTGGAGAAGTGCTGGTCGGATTCGGGATCGGCCGAATCGTTGGTGCCGGATACCTGCATGAGCGTGTTGATCTCGACCTGCGGAAGCTGCTCGGTGAGCATTTCGGCCGTCTCGTACTCCTTCACCCTGAGCATGACCAGCGTGTTGAAGTTACCGGCCACCTGGCCGGCCTTGGGCTTGGATCCGATCCGGGCCTCGACGTCGGACCAGGTCTGCGTATAGGCCGTGACCTGGAACCCCGCGCCACCGGCCTTGTTCAGCAGAGGGATGAACTCGTCGCCGATCAGCTCGTTGAACTCGTCCGCATGCACGTTGACGGTCGGGAGCCCCGACCGACCACCATCCGGTAGCCCGTCGTCCTGCCCATGCTTGTACAGCTGGCCCGCGACGGAGCAGAGATCCGCGAACATCGAGTTGCCCACGGCCGCCGCCACGTCGGCATCCGAGAGCGCGTCGAGGCCCACGTAGACGATGCCGCCGGTGCGGATGATCTCCCGCCAGGAGAAGATCGGGCGCGGATCGTCGGTGTCGAGATAGTCGGGGGCGATCAGCTCCGCCGTCTTGCCGGTGGTCAGCTTTTCCATCAGGGGGAGCAGCGAAGCCACGATCTTGTCGAAATAGGTCTTGTCGTACTCGAAGGCGCTGCGCAGGCCGTCGGCGACCGGGTCGAACAGCCCCTGCTCCTTGGCGTAGAGCATCAGGGCGACGGCCCGCTTGTCCCGCCCCTGAAGGTTGCGCGGTAGCTGGCGTTCGTTGGTGTTGGCCTCGCGCCGCCCCACTTCCTCTTTCCAGCCTTCGGGGGCCACGCTGGGGAGCCAGTGCTCGTAGTATTCGATCAGCAGCGGCTCGATGTAGGTGATGTGCCGGAGGATCTGTTGGTAATCCGGGCGTCGGCCCAGGGCCACGATCGCCTGAGAAACGATGTTCACGAATCGCCAGGCGAACTCCTTGAAGGCGGCGCTGTTGCCTTCGCTCGGGAGCTGGTTCGAGACACGGGTGGCGACCTCGGTAATGCGGCTGAACGACCCGACGGCGTTGTAGCGTGCCGAGTGGTCGGGGTAGCCCAGGTGAAACATATAGAACTGGTCTTCGCGCCCTGCGCGCCGGGCCTCCGCATACATCCGCTTGAGCAGCTCGGCATCCCCCTTGGGGTCGATCACGATGGTGACGTCGCCGCGCCGGATGTCCTGAGTGATCAGGACTTCGGCCAGTCGAGTCTTGCCCACTCGGGTCGTACCCAGGACGAGGGTGTGCCCCACGCGCTCACCGAGATCCGTCCAGGCATCTTCCTCATCCGGCTCAACGGCGTGCAGCGCGGGTTTTCCCCCCACGGGAGGCAGAGGGGCCAGGGGGTTCCACCAGGACCGTTTCCCGAGTGCGCGCGCAATGCCGCGCAGCCCGGGGGTGGACTCCCACTGGACCTCCTTGCGCCGCGCCCAGCGGTACAGGTGGCCGGGATCCACGTAATGCTGGACCTCCGGTCGGATCGTGTCCCGCAGGCGCTGCGTGTGCTTCTGTGTCCAGCGGAACCCCCGTCCGAGGTAGAGCTTGCGGCGCGAGACGGGGATCTGTTTCGCGCTCATGGAAAACTCGGGCAGCTGTCGGAGGTGGCGGTGATACCGCACGATCCGCCACCCCTGTCGCGCCCGGTGCACGGCCAGTGCCCCGAGCATCGCCGCCGCGACCCAGGCGATCGAGGGGGTCATCATCAGGGCCCAGGGCGCGGCGACCGCGATGACGGCGGCGGCGCCGGCCACAAAGGCGGAGTAGAACTCGACCGGCGGCCGTAGCAGGGCCTCGACGGGCAGCTGGCTCATTGTTCGATCCCCTCGCGCGAGATCAGGACCGGGTAGACGTCGAGCTGCAACCGCTCGGCGAGATCATCGCCGTGCGAGAGCTGGACCGGGATCCCGTGCGCGGTGTCGCGCACCCGTTCAAGGTCCTCGGGGGTCTCCGCCTGAACGAGCATGCACACGGCCCCCGCCTGCATGAGCGCGACCCGGTGGTGTTCCAGCCAGGCGAGCGATTGCGGATCCGAGCCCACCAAACAGAGTGGGCGCGGCATGTGCTGAAGCGTCTCGCGGACATGCGCCGGCGGCTGTCCCTGCAGGGGTGCCACGCGCAAGCGGGAGGGTTCGATGGGCAGCATGCGCTCGGCCGCGTCGTTCAACGGGGGGAGTGCGGCCGTATTGCGAGGTGTGGGCTCATCGGCGCCCTCCAGGCGCTCCAGGTAGGGGGCCGCCGGACGGCCCTCGCCCGTATCGAGGATCACCTCCAGGGCCTGCGCAGAGGCAGAGACGAAGAGAAGGGGCAGCAGGACGGCCAGGGGGGACTTCACGATCACGGCAGAGCCTCCAGATGGTGTTGGACGCGGGCCCGGTGGCGGGCGGCGTTGGTGGTGTTCGAGGGCGCGTGATAGAGGCCGCTGGCTTCCAGCCAGTGGCCGCTGCGTTCGTACTGCTCTCGCAGGATCGCGGCACCGATGCGGAGGTTGCGATAGGGGTCGAGGGCCCGCGCCGGGTCCTGGAGACGAGCCTCGTGCCAGCGCCAGTTGACCTGCATGAGTCCTATATCGATGTTCCGCTTCCCGGCCGCGAGGTGGCGCTCCAGGGCGTCCAGCGCCTCCCGGTACGTGCGGTATCGCTCCGGCCGCCCACCCACGTTGAGGGTCCAGGGCCACGGCCGCGCGGCACCCGTGGACAGCCGTGCGCCGGATTCGGCGGCGGCGAGGGCGTACAGGACATCGGCCGGAACACCCTCGGCCTGAGCGACGCGGTGGTAGCCTTCAGGAACGCCGGCTGCCGCCCGGGTCGCGAGCGTTAGGGCAAGACCGGCTGCCAGCGCTGCCCGGATTGCCGCAACAGCGAGGGCGTGTCGTGATCGGCCAGCGTGCCGTCGTCGTGATTGAGAGTGATACGACCGGCTCGCACCAGGTCGATCGGGACCGTGTTCTCCGCCGCCCATCGGCGCACCTCCTGATCCGCATCGGTATCCGTCAGAAAGACGTCCAGCCGCCACTGTGCCCCGTCCTGCAAGCGCTCCACGGCGCGTTCCAGGATGTCCCCGCAGCGGCCGCAGTCGCGGGCGGCGACCAGAACCACGCGATCATCCGCACCGAGGTCGTCCAGGGTGGGCGTACTCGGCTCACTCATGCGGGGCGTGGTACCCGTCGCGGAGCCGGACCGATCACGCGGCTCGATCAGCACCCGATCCGGGTAGAGGCGATCCCACGCGGCATCGTAGGCATGCTGGAAGGCCAGTTCTCCGGTGACGCGATCACGCTCCTGCTCCACGGCCAGCTCGGCGTAGTACCGACGTTCGCGCTCGGTCTCCGCATGAATCCCCAGGACCCATATCGGGTCCAGATCCGGCGACCAGAGTCCCCGTGGACCCTCCATGATGGCGTCGTAGCGTTCCCACTCGGCGTCGGAGAGATCCCAATGCTGTGTCCGGGCCGGTGCCGTTTCGACGCCTTCGGACGCTCGGGCCTCGGCGCGGGTCGCGTCGGACTCGACCGAACTGGCCTGAACGGTGCCGGACAGTCCGGCCGTCACCAGCAACGCGATCACGGAGTAGCGAGGCCGGGTCATGGGTGCCCCCGCATGCAGGGGCGCCCATCAATGAAATAGACCCGCTGTTCCCATTTGGACGAAAGATCGGCTTCGACCCGGGTCCGCTCGGCGACCCGGTCAAGGCAGGTCGGCGGCGGCTCGGGAATCGCGACGGGCTCGACGGGGGGCGGATCGGGTGTCACCTCGGGTTCCGGCTCGTGCGTGGCCGCGATGACGCCGACTCCAATCAACAGCAAAACGACAGCTCCACCCATGATGGTCTCCTGCTCCTACTCGTCGTGGATGGCGAGGGCGTGCATGAACCCGCGTGGATGCCGGAGGACCGCGACACCTGCGTCCGGATCGAGGCTTTCCAGCGTCCATTGCCCGTAGCGCCCGCCCACGCGGATGCGCTCGCGGCCACTCGCGCCTTCCAGGATGGCGAAGTGGCGAGCCCCCCAGTGTTCGATACCCGTCAGGGTGGCGTTCGGTTCGGGGGTTTCAGGCGTTTCCTCCAGGCGGGCGACGCGGCGCTGCGTGGCGTTCAGATCGCCCCTCAGCGCCTCGACGGGCTCCATGGCCTCCGAGGATTCCACCTCGGCGCGCAGGTCCATCAGTTCACCCTGCAGGGCCTCCAGTCGGTCGGTCACGGTCTGATCCGGTCCCTGGTTGTCGATCGCGGACTCCAGCCCGTCGAGCTTCTCGCGGAAGTCGCGTTGCTCGGAGCGCAGCGCGCGCAGATCCTCGTCCTGACTGGCGACCCGTGCCTCCAGGGAGGCGAGCAGCATTTCCAGTTCGTTAAAGTGGCTC
>NZ_KB906149.1:0-4145 GCF_000381185.1 Thioalkalivibrio sp. ALMg13-2
TCGGGCCTGGTTCGCTGCACGACCGCGCTACCACGTGCACTTCACGCCGACCTCGGCGTCCTGGATCAACCTGGTCGAACGCTTCTTCGCGCTCATCTCGCAGCGCTGGATCAAGCGTCAATCGCATCGCAGTACTCGCGAACTCGAAGACTCCATCCGCGAATACCTGAAGACGTACAACGATGAGCCTCGACCGTTCATCTGGCGCAAAACAGCCGATCAAATTATCGCGTCGATCGCCCGTCTAACCGATCGCCTCGATAAAAATACGAACTTTTGTTAAAGGACACTAGAGTGTGAGTCCGTGGACCAGATATCCTTGACCAATGCCCGTTGACCTTCAAGCGCTCTCGGCCAGACTGATCCATCTGATCCTCGACACGGTCTTTGTGGTCGATCGGGACAATCAGATCGTCTTCGTGAGCGATGCCTGTGAGGATCTGCTTGGTTATCGCGCAGAAGAGCTGATCGGAACCACGATCACCGACTATATGCATCCTGAAGACCTGGCGGCCTCACTGGCCTCCATTGTTCGGGTCATGGAGGGCAAGCCTCACGTCGATTTCCGTAACCGCTATATCCGCAAAGATGGCGGTGTCGTGTACATCCTTTGGTCGGCACACTGGGTCGAGGAGGAGGGTGTGCGGATTGGGGTTGCGCGGGACGTGACGGCCCTGCGGCAGGCCGAGGAGGAACTGCGCTTCCTCGCCCATCATGATCCGCTGACAGGACTGACCAACCGATCGCTGTTCTATGACCGCCTGGATCTGGCGATACATTCGGCCCATCGCTACCAGAACCACCTGGCCTTGCTGTTTCTGGATATCAACGACTTCAAGGTGATCAATGATGTCCATGGACACGCGGTGGGGGACCGTGTGCTTTGTACGATCGCCCGGCGGCTGGAGGGCTGCGTGCGGGAGACGGACACGGTGGCGCGGATGGGCGGGGATGAGTTTATTGTCCTGCTGACGGATATCCAGGTGGAGGGTGCCGTTTCCAGAAAGGTCGAGCACATTCAATCGGCCATGGACGAGCCCCTGGGCGCCGAGTTCGGCGGGATCATACCGTCTTGTAGCATTGGCGTGGCCTGCTATCCCGCTGACGGAGAGGACGCCGATACCTTGCTGAGCCGTGCGGATGGCGAAATGTACCGGGTGAAGCGGAAAAGGGGTAAGGGGCATTCGGAAACCTCCTAAGTAAGGGGGTCGGACCTCGGTAACGTGCGGAATAGCCGAACGAAACCGGTCTAGGAAGGCCGCGATTCGAGCTTAAAGCGGTCATTTCGGCCATCAAATGGGCATTCCAGGGAGGGAAGCCATGCCGCGGGCGAATCGCCATCATCTGCCGGGAAGGGCGTGAACCGCCCCGGGTTTCCCGGAGACTCGTTGGTTTGGGTCACGCCAGCTGGTGAGCTATGGGCTCAGAGCTCTCCTTTTGCCTCTGGAAGTTTCCGGCGGAAGGCAAGGTTTGACCCCGGCGTCTTTCCGCGGATGGAGTGGAACAGCTACTTCTGCAGGGCGGCTTCTCGATCGATGGGTGGGTACAAACCCTTGCGCGGCCGCTTGCCGGGATGCGGGGTATCGAACCGTTGCGGCCGGGAGACGGTGAATGCGCGCTCGTCGTCGTGGCGGCGACCCGGAACGTCCATCGCAGGCGGGCGAGAAAAGGACACCCATGATCTCGTTGCGGCAAACTCGGGAGCATTTCCTTTCCCTCGAGGACTCCATGACCCGAACACTGTTGCTGATCGTCATCTTCTACACGCCGTCGGTATGGGCGGAGCCGCCGGAGCCGCTGGAGCCGATGGTGCCCGCCGACTATTACGACTTCGTGTTCGCGACCGAGCCGAGGCTTTCGCCGGATGCTGGCCATGTCGTCTTCGTGCGCAGTCGCGTGGACGATGAACGCCGCAATCGGGAATCGAGCATCTGGATGGTGCCGGCTGATGGCTCGGAATCGGCAAGCCAGTTCACCCAGGGTGAGTCCGATCGTCATCCCCGTTTTTCTCCCGATGGGCGGCAAGTGGCCTTCTTGAGGACCGTCGACGAGGACGCCCAGATTCATCTGATACCCATTGACGGTGGTGAAGCCCATGCCATCACCGAGATTGAACAGGGCGATCTTTCTCACTTTGCCTGGCTGCCTGATGGTCAACACCTGATCGTTACCCTGACCATCGACCCGGCCGTCGAGGCTCCCGCGCAGGAGGAGCAGGGGGATGACGCACCGCAGGCGGATGTGAAGGTCTATTCGCGGCCGCTCAGCCGTCGTGAGTCGCAGGGTTGGCTGGATGAGAGCCGCCGCACCTTGTGGTTGCTGGATTCGGCAAGCGGCGAACTCGAGCGTTTGGCAGGGGACGCCGAGTGGAACCACAACAACCCGACGGTTTCGCCCGATGGCCGCTTCCTGGCGTTCAATGTCGACCGCAGCGGCCGCGAGTACGACGGCAGCTTCAATCAGGACATCTACCTGCTCGATCTCGAAAGCCGTGAGGAACGCAAGCTGTCCGCGCCCGATGGGCGTGTCACCGACCCACTGTTCTCGCCCGACGGGCGCCAGGTCGCCTTTCTCTATCAGTCCGACCGTTATCGTCCCGTGGAACTGCACCGCATCGGGATCGACAACGACGACCACAAGGTACTGCACGATGGCATGGACTTCTCCGTTACGCAGGCCTGGTGGCCCGAGGGGTTCGATCGCCCCCTGGTATTGGCGGACTTCCGCGGCAGCCGTCCACTGATTCGCTTGCACCCCGATGGTGACAGCGAGGTGGTCCTCGGTGATGAAGCCGCTCTCAGCGATATCGACTTTGCCGCCGACGGCGAGTCCCTGGCCTTGCTGGTCGAAGACGAAACCCGGATGCCGGAGGTGCACGTCGCCGACAGTGACGGGTTCGAGTCGCGACGCCTGACGGGCTTCAACGACACTCTGTTGGAATCACGTTACCGGACCGAGCTCGAACGCTTCAGCTACGAGGTCGAGGATGGCCGCACGGTGGATGCGTTCCTGCTACGGCCCAAAGGGTTCGACGCCGGCGATGACTGGCCGCTGGTGTTGAACATTCGTGGCGGTCCGGGGCATATGTGGGGCCATCGCTGGTTCCACGAGTTTCAGATGATCGCGGGCGCGGGCTACGCGATGCTGTTCACCAACTATCGGGGTTCGACCGGCTACGGTTACGAGTTCCAGGCCTCGGTGTACCAGGACTACGGTGGGGTGGACTACCGCGACAACATGCAGGCCCTGGACGCGGCGTTGGAGCGCTACGACTGGATCGACGAGGAGCGCCAGTTTCTGACCGGTGGCAGCCATGGCGGCTTTCTGACCAACTGGACCACCACGCAGACCGATCGCTTCCGCGCGGCGGTCACCCAGCGCAGTGTCTCCAACTGGATCTCTGAGGCCGGCACCCAGGACTACGTGCCGACAAGGATGAATGCCGAGTTTGGCGGCACGATCTGGACGAACTACGACTATTACTGGGGACGCTCACCGCTCAAGTACGCCGACCAGGTGAGTACGCCGACGCTGATCATCCACTCTACCGATGACCGGGTGACCCCGATCGGGCAGGGCCAGGAGTGGTTCTACGCGCTGCTTAATAACGACGTAGAGAGCGAGCTGGCGGTATTCGATGGCGAAGGCCACAACCTGTCCCGGGACGGCACTCCGGTGAATCTGGTCAAACGCCTGGAACTCATCCTCGAGTGGTTTGAGAGCCATAAACCGTGATCCGCAGTGCGAGGCATTGATTGCGAGGCGGGGGGGGGCAGTCGGGGAGAAGGGAGAAGAGGGATGGGGATACGGAGGGATAACGGGGTCGGACCTCGGTAACCTACGGAAAAACAGCGGTAAACCGGTCTAGAAAGGCCGCGATTCGAGCTTAAAGCGGTCATTTCGGCCATCAAATGGGCATTCCAGGGAGGGAAGCCATGCCACGGGCGAATCGCCATCATCTGCCGGGCCATGTCTGGCATATCACTCAGCGGTGTCATAAGCAGGAGTTTCTGCTGAAGTTTGCCCGCGACCGGACGCTCTGGCGCTACTGGCTGTACCAGGCGCGCCAGCGTTACGGACTCTGTGTGCTCAACTACATAGTGACCTCCAACCATGTACACCTGCTGGTGCGCGATGGGGGCGGA
>NZ_KB906150.1:0-3889 GCF_000381185.1 Thioalkalivibrio sp. ALMg13-2
CTCCCCCGCCACAAACTCGCGTATGCGGCCCGACCATCACAGTGTCCTTGGCCTCGATGGCGAACAGGGTGACCGGGAGACGGGCCGCACCCCGTACCTCCACGAAATAGAGAGTTTCCCTTCCTCTCATCGCTATGTCCCCCTTTGCTTGTTGTGGCGTAAGGGTATCCGACCCATTCCTGAAAAACAGGGCGCGACCATTCAGGGATTCCCTCGGAATTCGGTTTCGATCCCGAGCACCATGCACTTGGGCCCCCACAAGACTTGCCTATGCTGCGCCTATTTCGCCGTCGAGAGCCTGCCTCACCACCGCCGACTGGCACGCCCCGCGAAGGCCTCCTTCCAATCCAGACAGCCGAGCAACTGCTGCAGCCGCCCCACCGGCAGGCGCTTCTGCGTCAGATCACCGCCCTGCTGGCCTTGCCAGCGGACTGCTCCAGTCAGTACGTCCTGTCTGCGTTGCACCGATACGCCGCGTTCGTTCAGGAGACCCCGGCATCTGAGGTGCATCACCACTCCGGGCGCGGCGGCATGCTGGACCATGGCCTTGAAGTCGTACTCAAGGCCCTGCAGATCCGGAGGGGGTACGTCCTACCGCCCGGTGCCGAACCGGAACGGCTTTCCCATGAAGCGGACGCGTGGTCCTACGGCGTATTTGCCGCCGCCCTGCTTCACGACGTGGGTAAACCGGTCGTGGACCAGGAAATCATCCTGTACGACGTCTCGGGGCGCCGCCTGAGCCATTGGGAGCCCTCGCTCGGTCCGATGACCGAGCGACCGGATGCGAACTGGTATTCCGTGCGGTATCGCCATGGACGCGTCCACAAACTGCACGAGCCGGTCTCCAGCCTGGTGGCGCATTGGATCCTGCCGTCAGAGGGCGTGGCTTGGATCAGTCGACACCAGGAACTGCTGCAGGCGTGGATCCGCACGATCCACGGCCAGATGGAGGAAGCAGGGGCCCTGGGACAGATCATCCTGCAGGCCGACCGGGAATCGGTCGCGCGGAACTTGGGTGGCGAATCGCCCGATCGGCTTCCGGCCCCGAGCAAACCACTGCACGAGAAGCTGCTGACGGCGCTCCGTCACCTGTTGATCGAGGAAGCGTTACCGCTAAACCGCAACGGGGCGGCCGGCTGGCGCACGGAAGGGGATCTTTGGCTCGTATCGAAGCGCGTGGCCGATGCGCTACGCGTGCAGCTCCGTGAGGAAGGGCATTCCGGGGTCCCGTCAAACAATGACCGGATCTTCGACACTCTCCAGGAACACGGGCTGCTGACAGCCAATGGGGACCGGGCTATCTGGAAGGCACGAGTAGCCGGGGACGGGTGGGCTCATGAACTGACCCTGATCCGACTCCCGGTGACGCGAGTATGGGGTGATCCGGAGACGATGCCTGCTGTGTTCGAGGGAGCCGTGGAGCCGTTCGACGCAGGGTCGACCGAGGAGGGTGAAATCTCCAACAACAAGCCAACGGCGCGCGGGGCGGCCGGGCCCGCAGCCAACACCCAGATAAAGGGGCAGGCCCCTGAACGATCGGATCAAGCGAACGGGGAGCCTGCGGCTGCTGCCGAATCATTGACCGACGATGTGGACGGCCTGCCCCTGCCCCCTGGCCTCGAGGATGTCCTGGACGGCACCCCCGCTGAGCACCCGGCGGATCCACCCGCGCCAGATACACAGGCAGAATCGCCGGGCGAACTCGACCATGAAGCTCCACTACCGGAGGACTCGGGGGCGGCCTGTCTGGAGTGGATCCGCCGAGGCGTTGCAGACGGATCCCTGTTCGTCAACACGCGTGAGGCGCGGGTCCACGTCGTCCCGGAGGGGGTGCTACTGGTGAGTCCCAGGATCTTCCGGGATTTCGCGGCGGCTACAGGACATGAATGGAGTGCCGCCCAGAAGCGATTCCAGAAGCTCGGCGTCCACGCGAAGTCCCCGGAAGGCACCAATATCTACCGATACCTGGTGCAGGGAGAACGACAAGGGGGCCGGATCAATGGACTGCTGATACCGGACATGTCCGCGGTCTTCGGGCCGGACTGGAATCCCTCACCCAACCCGCACTTGGCTCGCGCGGACGACGGGTAGGCCACCCATTAGGCGTGGATAGTTACGCGGGCGTGACAGCCCTCACGGACATCGCTACCATCCCGCCGGTGCGAGAAAGGCTCTCGCGGCTGAACGCAAGGATGCGACGGACCTCCACCAGGAGTATGGAATGCTCGTACTGACAGCGAAAGATGGCGATATAGTCTTCCTTGGTGACGATTCCTTTGTCGTTGCCATCCGCCCCCCCGAAGGACGACTTCGGCTTGCGGCCTATTCACCCGTTGCATCGGTAGCTTGGGATGTAGACGGTGCCGTACTAGTCCACCACCCGGATGGCCCGATTCGCGTAAGCCCGATCGACCCTTCCAAGAGTCGGCTGGGAATCGAGGCCCCCGACAGCGTGCGCATCGAGCGTGAAGCCCTTCGAGAACGCCGCCTTCACCCCCAGTGGGTTACGTCTCCATCGCGAACGGAGTAGTGGCGGTTTCACCGCCGCATTCGTGAGGACGCGCGCCTGGCAGGGAAACCGTGTGCTAATTTGAACGATGCCAGGGGCGTGACTTGTACCCTTAACTGGGAGAGGGCATGCCCGCGATGGAAACCCACCGCACCCTTGACGACCTGGTGCAGATCTATCTGCGCGAGCGGATTTTGCGACCCGAAACCGCCATTCGCTACCAACAGGTTGTTCGACAGTTTCAAAACGAGATGGGCGTCAGGACGCTGGACGAGATTCAGCGTGAGACGCTGCTGGAATGGCGAAGCCAGGTCCTGCAGCGCGCCCGCGCGACGACATGGAACTACTACCGTCGCCATTTCCGCGCAATGTGGCGCTTCGCCATGGATGCGGAATGGATCAGCCATGATCCCCTGGAACGGGTGGACGCGGCTCCGGAAGAGCGCCGGATCAAGACCGTCTCCCGAGACCTGTTGGATCAGGCGATCGAGGCCCTCGACGATTCAGAGAATCGGTGCCTTGAGCCCCGCTGGTTTTGGCTCGTGGTGCTGCTGACCTTCTACTACACGGGAATGCGAAGGCGGCAACTGGCCGCGCTGACCTGGGGCGACGTGTGCTGGAACCAGAACATCCTGCGACTATCGGTAGCGGGATCGAAGACCCACCGCGAGTGGGACATTCCGATTCCCGCGCCCTTGATTGAGCCATTGCGGGAGCTCTATGACCGGACCATCGTGCTAAGGGGGCCTCGGGGCCTTGAGCACGCACAGGTGTTCGACTTGGGCCTGCATCGCGGGGAGGCGCGCTACCAGGGGAAAGGCATTCGCGTGGAGCAGGTCAGCGGCTTCTTCCGGAAGCTGAGCGAGGTATTGGGACAGCCCATTTCGCCGCACCGTCTGCGGCATACGCTGGGTACCGAGGTGGGGCGCCAGGAGAACCCACCGCTTCGCGCGCTGCAACACTTGCTGGGACACACCAACCTATCGACTACAATGCAATACGTCGAACCCGATATGGGGCAGCTGCGCCAGTTGGTTGACCACCTCCCCCAACCGGGCCGATCCTAGTCAGCGTGCCGGATCACCGCAGACACGCAAACCCTTGCTTGACTGGGGATTCCGATATGGGATAGTAAAGGACCGGGTGGCTTCTACATGCCGCCTGTAGCCAGTCAGTACGTGCCACCTGGCAGTACGCCTCGACATTCGAGCGGGGGACGCAAAAAAGAAGGGCGGTGCTACCCACACCGCCCTTCCGATGGTCCGAATAGGGCGGACCTGTCCCTGGCTCTGGTCTGTCATCGTCCCCTTGGTCCGACGATGACAGCAAGTTTGGTGCCGGCGAGAGGAGTCGAACCTCCGACCTATCGATTACGAATCG
>NZ_KB906151.1:0-3269 GCF_000381185.1 Thioalkalivibrio sp. ALMg13-2
CCTCCTCGCCGGCGGGGTCCGGCGGCCGATCCTGTAGCTGGCGCGCGGCGTCCTCCAGGTACGCCTTGAGCCCTCGGATGCGGGGTGTGATCTCCTCAGTCATGACGAGCCCCCGGCGGAATAGAGGTGGGTCCCGAGCTGGTGATGCACCAGGTCCACCACGGGTTGCGTCGTCTTGGCCGGCGGATACGTTGGGGCCAGCGTGTGCTGACACTCCGCGACGAGCCGGTAGACCGCAGAGGCCGAGGCGCCCGTGCTGCGCGCGACGTGGAGATAGCGATCCGGATCGGGTAGGTCCTTCGGGGCGGCCCGCCATGCGTCCCACATCGCCTGAGCCTGTTCGGACGTGGGTGATCGCGGCCGACCGGGCTGCGAGGGCAGCCCGAGCACTCGCCGACGTCGGGCCACATCCGTCGTGGTCATCCCGAATAGCGCCTCCATCATCCGGGCGTCCGCCTGGTGCCGCAGCAGCTCGTCCTGGACCTGGCGGGACTGGACCTCGCCCCGCGCTCGTTCGATCAGCTGATCGAACCGATCGGCGTCGATCTGGAGGTCGATGAACAGATGCCCGAGTCGCGAAATCTCGACCAGCTCGTCGAAGGTCATGTCAGCGAGGGTCGAGGCTTGGTCCGGTGTGAGGCCCAATACGCTGAGGGCGTTCATGTCGGCGTCCTGCAGCCTGGACATGGCGTAGCGCAGGACATGGAGGGTGAGATCCGCTGTGCTGCTCATGGCTCAGCCCTCCCACGGATCGAGATCGTCCGCGTCCGCCTGGTGCTGCAGGTCTCGACAGGCCTGGACGAGGGCGACGAAGTCGGCGAAATCGCGCTCGCGAAGGCACGAACTGACCATCCAGCCCAGCGCGCGCCAGGGTGGCTCGGGGATGTGCCGCGCGATGACCTCCTCCTCGTCGCCTCGGTGAATGGCTGAGGCCAGGCGATGGGTGGGGGCGGTCTGCAGGACGCGGTCCGGGTGCAGGCCGATCTGCGACCAGCTGACCAGCAGCCACCAGGTCCAGAGGCGGTAGTCGTTCTCCACCCCGTTCATCCTGGCCGCCGCCTCCTCGACCGTCTCGCTCGGCAGGTCGATGAAGTAGCCATAGCCGATGTCTACGGGCTGGATCTGATCGGCGTAGTGGTAGCGGGTGGCGATCTGCTCGGCCAACGTGTAGATCCGACGCCTCAGATCCGCCACGGTTGGCGCGGCTGCGGGCGTAGGCGCGGGCTCAGTCGGTGCCGTGACCGGTGGGGTGGCAGGAGGCGGGTCACCTTCACCGGCCTCTCCACCGGTAGCGGCACCGGAACGCTCGGGGTTCGCTCCGGGTGCCCCGTCAGGTGGGGCATCCTGGACGGGCGGTGTCGATTGGACCATTGCGCCGGGATCGGCGTCCGAGGGCATGTCGGATGGGTCCGTCGTCCCCTCGGGGTCCTGCGTCGGCGGCGTATCGAGTTCCATGCGCACGGTGCGCAGATCGAGGGACAGCTTCTCGGCCAGACGCCGCTCCAGTTCCTGGCGCGCTGCACCGGGGTCCCATTCGGGCGCATCGGTGGCGGCGAGGGACTCCTCAAACACCATGTCCACCGCATCCAGGGTGTGCCCATGGGACTCGCCTACGGCATGAGCCGACCGATGGAGCTTGCGGAGTTTCTCCACTCCGTCGTTGCCGAGCCCTCCGTGGAGGGCCTGCGGAATGCAGGGCAAGAGGCTCTTCGCGGCGTAGTCGAACCTTCTCAGTAGCGTTCGTGATGCGGTGTAACCGATCTCCTGTAGTCGCCGCTGGAGTTCGCTGCGGCTCAGGCTCTCGCCGGCCTCCGCCTCGAACATTTCGCGCAGCCGATCGACCGCGAGGGCGCGATCGATCAGGGTCATCGTGCCGCGCATTTCGTTCTCGATCAGGTGCGCACCCAACACATCCTGGTCCGAGGTCCAGGGATGGAACAGCACATGGACCTTGCGGTACGCCTCGTCGCCGGTCTCTTCGTACAGCTCCTGCAGGATCTGAAGCCGCGTGTTCCCGCCGGCGCGTACCATGTAGAGGTCGTCGTCCGGTCGCCGTGTGACCTCGATGGCGTTGTTGAGGCGCTTCTGCGCCCGGATGGAGGCCTTGATCTCGTCGTATTGCGGGTTGCGTTGCCGCCGGGGGTTGCCGTCATACGGCCGGATCCGGTCGATCTCCAGCACCATCTGCGTGACGGTCAGAGGGTCGCCTGGCGGTAGATCCTGCGCCGCCGCATCGCCGAAATGGCCGACGGTCAGGCGGCTGCGCAGCTCCTCGGAACTCAGCTGTTTCTTAGCCATGTTGCGCACCTCCCCGGATCAGGTGAGGCAACAGCTCCTCGGTGAGGCGGCGCATGGTCTCGGCACCGGACAGGGTGGGCCCTTGTCGGTGGGGCTCCCATCGATGGACGGGCACCTGCTGGGTGGCCGCCTCTCGGTAGGCCACGGCGGAGGGGATGAACGTATCGAGGATGGTGATCTGGCCTCGGCTTTCGCCGCAGGCCTCGCGCCGGAGTTCGTCCGCGATCGCGCGGCCGTCTCCGGTTCGGTCTACCCGATAGAGGAGGCCGCGAAGTGGACCGACCGGTGCGCCCATGGCCGCCATCGGTCGCAGCCGATCAAGCATCGACACGGTCCCGCGCGCGAACTCGCGGGCGGAGAGGATTTCCGGGGGAATAGGGGAGAGCAGGAAGTCTGCCGCCAGGACGGCGGCATCCTGCAGGGGGCCGACAGCCCCCTGGGTATCCAGCAGGACGACGTCATAGAGGTCGTCGTAATCCGCGAGGATGTGTTTGAGTCGCACGCGGCCGTCCGGCGTGTGCAGGATCCATTGCTGCAGCCGACCCTGGGGGTCGTTGGACAGCACAATGTCGAGGGCCCCGTCGTGCTCGCCGTCGAGCGGGATGTCGATCGGAGTGACCGTGCCGTCGGTGTCGCCGTTGGTAATGAGTTCCGTGAGTCCCCCGGCGGCGATCAGGGCCGGGTCCACCGGGAAGTAGCTGGACAGGGTGGGCTGGATGTCGGCGTCGATCAGCAGGACCTTGTAGCCGAGGTCCGCGAGGTAGGCGCCGAGGTTGGCCGTGACGGTGGTCTTGCCGACACCGCCCTTGGTTGATGTGGTCGTGATTCGGACTGTCATAATGGTGCCCCTTGGTACTGGTGTGTTTACCAGTCCTCACGGGTCACCTGACGTAACGCCCTCTACATTGTTTGGTCACCGGCACCGATTCGTAATCGATAGGTCGGAGGTTCGACTCCTCTCGCCGGCACCA
>NZ_KB906152.1:0-2868 GCF_000381185.1 Thioalkalivibrio sp. ALMg13-2
CCGTAAACCGACTCTTGCGCATCTCGGCCTCCTTTGGCTCTAGTGTGCCCGGAGACTTCCAGTTTTCAATGGACCGAATTTACGGGAAGTCGACAATGGCACAAACGCCCGGGTGTTCGCACGTAGTGAGATCCCGGCTCTCCGCTACGCTCCGGCCGGGATGACGGGAAACGGCACGCGCATGAGCCCGTATACACGAACCTTCGGGCTTGCCACCCAGCCGGCGTCATCCCGGAAACCGCGCAGCGGTTATCCGGGATCTCCGTCGCTGGAGGTGGCACCGACGTCGGGGCGTCCCGGCGTCCGTGATCCCGGCTCTTCGTTTCGCTGCGGCCGGGATCACGCCAAGGGGGCCGCGGCACGGATGACAGGAAAGGGGCCAGCGGGCCGTGGATCTGCGGCTGGCTGATGCTGGCACAACGAAAAAAGCCGGACCCGCTGCCGGGCCCGGCTTAACTGAACATCACGCTTGCAGGTGTACGAAGCCCTCAGGCCTTGTCCGCCAGCCCCGTACCGCCGAGCTCCTGCTCGGTCTGGAACTGCTCCACCAGGGCCAGCACGGCCTCCGGCGGGATCTGGCGGATCACCTCTTCGCGTTCACCGTCCATCACCGTAATCACCGTGCGGCCGCTGCTGTCGTCTACGCTGAACTCCAGCGCCCGCTTGGTGGATTGCAGGTAGGAATTGATCGACTCGACCACCTGGTTGACCTCGTCCATGTCCATGGCCTCGATCGCCGGTCCGGTGGAACCACGAGCCGTTGATTCCGTATTACTGTCCGCACGAGCCACGGCCTCCGGCCGCCCCTCGCCACGAACAAGACCCGCGCCGGGGCCAGGAGCCTTCGCCCCTTCGCCCCCACGCGGGTTCACTGCAACCAGCGGTGATGTGATATTGCCGATTCCATCACTCATATCGCTGTCCTCTTCAGAAGGAGAGGATGGCGCTCGCGCCACCCTCCCTCAACCAGAAGCCCGAGTGATCGAGCTTACTGCAGCAGGGCCAGCACGTTCTGCGGAACCGCATTGGCCTGCGACAGCACCGAGGTACCCGCCTGCTGCAACACCTGGGCGCGGGTCAGCTCGGCGGTCTCGGCCGCGAAGTCCGCATCCTGGATCCGCGAACGGGCGGCAGACAGGTTCTCCGAGGAGATTTCCAGATTGGAGATGGTGTTCTCGAAGCGGACCTGTACGGAACCGAGCTCAGCCCGAAGGCCGTTCACCTGCTGAAGTGCAAGATCAATGGTTCGAATCGTATCGGTTGCTCCCTCACGCGTCGCTACACTCACACCGTTCAGAGTGAAGTCCTGACTTGCAACCCCT
This sequence comes from Thioalkalivibrio sp. ALMg13-2, assembly GCF_000381185.1. Lineage (NCBI taxonomy): Bacteria > Pseudomonadati > Pseudomonadota > Gammaproteobacteria > Chromatiales > Ectothiorhodospiraceae > Thioalkalivibrio > Thioalkalivibrio sp. ALMg13-2. Next base: position 1,323 of record NZ_KB906152.1, read on the forward strand.
TCCAGACCCAGTTCCGTATCGTCCGTCCCAGCGACGTCGATGCCCGTACCAATTTCAGCTTGCAACTCGATGCCCCGTGCAAAAACGTCAGACTCACCACTGCCGATGCCCGCGATCACCAGGTCACCGCCGTCAATTACCGAAACTTCGATATCAGCATCGGACTCAAAGACGATTTGCCCGTTGTCAACGGACGCCGTCACACCCGTCTGTGAAGAACGTTCATTGATGCTTTCTGCAATGTCGGCAACCCCATCCGTATCTGCAATGGAGATGGAGACACCATTGATCTCGACAGCCCCCGCAGCTGAAGGATCAGTGAAACCCAAATCATTAGCCGTTTCCACCCCTGAAGTGCGGACCGCTTGTACACCGGTATCACCAAACTCCTGATTTATGGCATTAACGACATCATCAAGAGACGTCGCTTCAGAGAGATCGATCTCTACGCCATTGACCGTGATGTCGGCCAAATCACCCTCGCTGATACTGGCACCGGCAGCCCCCCCAGTCACAGCATTCAGGGAGACTGCGTCACCCTCGATGACTTCCCCACCCAACTGGGAACCTCGAGCATCAACACCATCAACCGAGATAGTCTGGTTTCGATTCGCACCCACTTGAAAGATCAGATCTTCCAACGAGCCATCCAGGATACGAGTACCATTGAACTCGGTAGAGTTGGATACTCGGTTAATTTCTTGGACCAATTGCTCGACTTCATTATTCAAAGCCTGACGGTCCGAAGCCGAGTTCGTGTCATTAGCGGACTGAACTGCGAGTTCGCGGATCCGCTGCATTGCATCGCCCACGGTACCGAGTGCGCCCTCCGCAGTCTGCGCGAAGGAGATCCCGTCATTGGCGTTACGCACGGCCTGATTCAAGCCGCGGATCTGGGTGGTGAACCGCTCGGCGATCGCCAGACCGGCCGCGTCGTCCTTGGCGCTGTTGATACGCAGGCCCGAGGACAGACGCTCCAGGCTCTGAGCCAGCGCGCCCTGGGAGTTGTTCAGGTTGCGCTGGGCGTTCAGGGAAAGAACGTTGGTGTTAATTACTTGGGACATGATCGCTCTCCTGTAGAGTCGTTCGTCACCGCCTCGGGCGGTTCTGGTGAACGGGTTGATCCCCGCTCTCAGAAGCCTTAACGACCCTCACCCAGGAACCTTTAGCCCTGCATCGAAATTTTTTTCGACCGGCGGCAATTCCTTGCCGCCCCCAGTTCCTCCGGCCGCGAAACCGTAACGCCACGCACCGATGCCCAGCCATTATCCGGACCACACTCCGCCCACCATGGCCTTCTCGGTCATCCCGGCCGCAGCCCCTGTCCGTCACCCCGGCCGTAGCGAAGCGAAGAGCCGGGATCTCCCCACGCGCGAACACCCCGACGTCTGCGCCACCCCCAACGACGGAGACCCCGGATAACCGCTCCGCGGTTTCCGGGATGACGGGGGTGGGTGGGCAATCCGACGGATGGGTGGCCATTCCAAACGTGCCTGCATCTATCCAGGCCATATCCACGCCATTATCCCGTCGGCACCCTTCCTCG
>NZ_KB906153.1:0-2473 GCF_000381185.1 Thioalkalivibrio sp. ALMg13-2
ACCGACAATCATACTGAACAGCACTGGAAGGCCGATGTGCAGGAACCCGATTGCCATGCTCAGGATGCTGGCTTTTGTCCCTCCATCAGCAGACAGCAGCGACCCAAAACTCGACGCCATATAGCTGCCCGTGGACGGATACAACGCCGCCATCATGTTGTCCTCCAGCCAGCGGCTGATCGCCCAGAGGTAGGTCCAGAACGTGATCGTGAGGATCGAGGCCGTTGCGATGAACACCGGTCCCCAAGAGTACAGCGATAACACGAGCAGGATGGGGAGCAGCATGTAGATCCCCATGAGCAGGAAGCTCTGCACGATGGGCGCGGCCTCGCGGATGGTGAGCATCATGGGGCCATGGGAAAACATTTCCTGCGCGCCGATTCCAATCCCCGCTGCGATCGTCGCGAAAACTCCACCCCCTGAGTCGGTATTGGTCAGTTCGCTGGTAGCGATTGGGGCGCTGACCGCAGCTTGATCGACCATCCGTCGGATCATCCGGTCTTCGATCTCCTCGTCCGAGGTCCCGAAGAATCCGGATACCCGGTCCCGGATCCCCTCAAAGGTGCTGGTTTCCATTTCATCCAGGATCTGCTGCCGCAGCCCGGGTCCTCCATTCCCGCTCCACCAGTCCTCGCAAGACGGGCGGCCGTAAGGCGGCTCCGCGCCCTCGTTGTAATCTGGATCGTCTCGGGCCGGGTTGTAGTCGAAGCCGTGTACCGGGCTTCCGGCCCTATAGCGGTCATAGAATCCATCGGTTTGCAGGTAGACCCGGGAACCGATGAACTCGGGATCATCGGTTCCGTGCGTGGCCAGCAGTGAATCGACGTCCGGACGCTCGCGCTGGAATCGAGAGCGGGCAGGGATAAAGCACTCATTCGTGAATCGTTGGACGTTCTGCGCCACTTCGGGATCCGAGATCCGTTGTTCATCGATTGTCAGGCGGGTGCGCACCATTTCTTCCGGGCACCCGATACCGGCGATCGCTGCGCCAGTGATCCCCTTCGAGATCGCCATGGTGCCGTACCACCAGACCGGTACCGAGGCATTCGAGAGATCGAACGTAGTCGAGTACGTGGTGTCTTCGATGCTGGAAATGTCCGGCACTTGGCCGCAGGTGTTCTCAAACTCCAGCTCACTGAGCGTGAGGGGCCAGATCGGCTGTGCAGCCAGCACGACGACCGAGAGCGCCTTTACGATCTCGACCTCCATCATGTGGACGGACTTCCGGCTCCCGGCCTTGGCCTCCTGTCCGGTGTAGTTGTCCACGAAGGCTCGGATCACGATGATCAGAAAGGGGATGAACGCGATCCCCGAAAATACGAGGATGTCCCACAGGTTCTGAAACTGCATCCACCCGAAAATGGTGGTGAATGCTTCGAGGGGATGCCCAACGGTCATACCACTAACTCCACGGCGCGGCCCAGCAGGTTCTGTCCCAGCAGGATTTCCAGGATCACGAGCCAGCCCGCGACTCTCCAGCGCGCGTCCACCAGACGTTGTTGCGACTCCGGCGGCAGGTGCCCGCCGAGCCAGGTCACCCAATACCGCCACCCCAGCACGACCGCCGCGATCAGCAGCCAGCGCCAACCGGCCAGCAGCCACTCAGTGCGATCGAGGCGGGCCCGCACCGCCTCCGCCCCTTCGATCATGTTCCACGCGAGCCCCGCCACGATGACGATCGCAAAGGCGGCAGCAACCCCGATCAGGAGGTGGCGCGGGATTCGCAAAATCATGGCTGTGGCACCACGCCACCACGGATTGGGGCGGTCTCGATCGGTTGCGGGGACGGGGTGCCGCTGGAAGCGCGGGCGCGGCGCTGCGCTTCACGCAGGATCGACCCGGCCGTATTCGACACCACGGCCTGGCGCGCCTCGACCTCCATCATCAGCGTGTCGATCTCGGAGGTGATCTCCTCGACGCCGTCGCGGATGTCTTCGCGGGCGACGCCGGCCGCGTCGATCTCCGGTGCCTTCCGCCCGCTCAGCAGCATGCGACGGGTCAGCAGGGCCTGCTCCATCGTGCGCGCGGTCGCGACTTCCTGTGCCAGCCGTCCCGCCGCCACCATGCGGTCGGATTCCGGGAGTTCGCGCAGCGCCTCGATCAGGCCGCGCGACACACCCACGCCGGGTGCCGAAACGTCGCGCAGATTGCTCCGTGTCGGATTGGTCGCGCCCGAAACGAGCTGCATCAGGTCCTCGCGGACCTGCTGGTTGGTTTCTTCGAGGATGGGCAGGAGGCCCACGCCGGGGGTGGTCTCGCTCTCGCATCCCTGGCAGGTGCGGATGTGCTTGTCCCCGAGCACCCGGGTTGCCCATTCCTGTGCCTCCTGCGGGCTGCTCCAGGTCCGCGCGAGGAGGGGCGTGTCTCCGCCCCCTGCATAGGGTGTTCCGGCGTTCGGGGGCCGATCCAGGGTGATGTTGTAGCCCGCTTTGACGGTATCGCTGATCACATCAATCGGTTCTTGGCCCTGTCC
>NZ_KB906154.1:0-2436 GCF_000381185.1 Thioalkalivibrio sp. ALMg13-2
GCTTCAGGGGCCTGATACGCTCAGGCGGGCGGTAAAGCCGTCATTCCCCAGGATCGCGCGCGACCCTCGGGAATGACGGCCCGAAGGCCGTCAGGGTTGATCCTGCGAACATCATTTGATGCACGCGGTTCATGGCAATGTGACCACTAGGCCACTTCGAGCTGGGCGTGCGGATCCATGGACACGATGATTTGGGCATTCTCCCATCCATCCGGCCAGTGTTCGGCCATGCCGTTTTGCCGGTAGTCCTCGCCGAACGAATCGGAGAAAAAACCCCAGCAGGAATCCACCTCGACGCCGTTCTGATAGACGACGTATCCGTAGACCTCGCCCTGCAGGTATTGGTCGTAAGCTGCGACCTCGGCCTCCAGGATCGAGCGGATTCGCGCCACCCGTCGCGGGCTCAGACGTTTCCACCCGAACGCGCGGCGGGCTTCCTCGCGGGTCACGTAGATCCACCCGACCTGACCGCTATCCCATGGACAGCTGAATGGTCGGGTGGACATCGTGATCCCCGAGTGGTCATAGAGGTAGAGCGGCACCATGATCATGTATCGATCAAGGATCGCGTCCACCTTCTGCTCCTGGAACTGGATCACCTGTTGGCTGTGCTCGTGCAGCCGCTTCTCCAGGCGGGGTTCAGTGGCGTCCAGACGGTTCCACAATCGGTCGGCGAAACGCTCGACCTGATCTTCAATGGATGGCTTGAACTCGCATGCCACCTGCAGCGCCCACTCGCGGGGGCTCTCTGCAGGCTGTTGGTCTCCCAGCTCATAGCGGCTGTGCCAGCACACCATGTTTCCGAGAAGGTTGTCGCAGTCTTCGCGTGGGTTGAAAGGGTCCGTGTCGGGGACGATGTGAATCAGCATGGACATGGTCAGTCTCCTGCAAGGAGGGGACAGACCGCCCCCACGGGGAGCGGTGTCCCCGTGGTGGGTTGAGAGCCGTCAGGTCGCGCGGGCGGACGAGACGGATAGGAGCCGAATGGCTCCGTTCGGTTGAATACCAATGCGGTATCGAGTGCCAGAACGACACAGCTCGAATCGTCCCCGGGAAATCGGCTTCAGATCGGCAATGCGCGCATGGGCAATCGGTTGGATCGACATAGGTCTATCTCCTGCATGGAGGGGACAGACCGCCCCCACGGGGTCGGTGTCCCCGTGGTGGGTAAAGGAATGGATCGACCGGCGAAGCCGGCGCACCCCTGCCCGATCCGGGGGTGCTTTCAGGGGCCTGATACGCTCAGGCGGGCGGTAAAGCTGTCATTCCCGAGGATCGCCCGCGACCCTCGGGAATGACGCCACCCCTAGCCGATGGTAAGGGTCGCGTTTGTTCAAACTCTGTCATAAAACCCGCCGCTGGCAAAGCCAGGGCGGCTTCCGGGAATGGCGGCCCGAAGGCCGTCAGTTGATGCGCGCCCACCCAGCAGATTGCTGAGTGGGCGCGACCGGTGAGCGGCACGACTTATGCCGCGATGGGTGGATGGGACTGCATCGAGTCCCGCAAGGCGGATAGAGCGCGCCCGAGGTGCATTCCGACGGCTTCAAATGCGGCGTGCACCACAGACTGACCCAGGATTTCATGCGCGCGCGTGGCGGAGAGCCCTGCGATCAGGGACTCAGGAACCGCTTTGACGCGGGCATGCTCCTTCGGTGTCAGCAACCGAGTGAGCGCCGAATCGCTCGGATGCCGAATGAACGGCTCGGTGGACCGCGCCTTGGCGTACCCGCGTCCGATGGTCCCAAGGCTCTCCTCGGATCCATCGAGGAGCTGCCGCCGAAAGCCTTTCCCGGCCTCCTTGTCGCGGACCTCCTTCTCGGCCAGGTAGCTGTATGCCTTCCAGGCAGGATCGTCAGGGTCGATGTCCTCCAGGATGTCCCGGATACACGACTCACGATCCCGAACGGCACGCAGCCCGTCGAACGAGAATGGCACCTCCGGGTTGGTTGCAATCATGCAGAACCGATTGCGCCGCTCCATCGAGCCCAGCTCAAATCCATCGAGAACCGTCTCGTGCAGCTCGTAATCGAGGCTGCTCAAGATGGACCGGATCACCGTCATGCTGGTCGTGGTGCCGTACTGAGGCACGTTCTCCAGCAGGATCACACTCGGCCGCAAGGTCTGAATCGCCGCGAGAAACGCGACGAACAACGGACCAGCGGTTTCGTGCTCCTCGGCTTTCGCCAAGCGGTTTTTCGCTCGACCCGAGAGGGAGGCCCCTGTGCAAGGAAGCCCCGCCGCGAGGATGTCGATGGCCGGCAGCTTCCGCCATTCCACGTCCTGCATTGGAGCCTCGATGGCGATCGAATCCGATTTCCAGATCGGATTGTTCGCCAGCGAGGCCTCCAGGTAGTCGCCGTCCGCCTCGTTGGCAAAGGCCAGCTCGACGGGGATTCCAGCGGCTTCCAGGCCTCGATGAAGGGCGTGGTCAAGAAT
>NZ_KB906155.1:0-2298 GCF_000381185.1 Thioalkalivibrio sp. ALMg13-2
TGCACACCTATGAACTCGCGGAGCTGTATCGCGACCCGCTGTACCAGAAGCGACTCCTAGAGGTCGGCACACGCGCGGAACTGCTTGCCTGGGCCGCCTGGAATGACCCCAAAGGGGTGTTTCTCGACATGGACTGTGATGCCGAGGGTCTGCCTCGATTGACCCTAGCGGAGGCCGCCAACGCGGTTTCGGGGATGATCGATTTCCCCCGGATCGCGGCGGCGTCGCTTCCTTCGCCGGAGTATCGCACCCTGCGCGTGTCCGACGAGGGCTCACCCCTGGTGGGCGACTACGTCGCCACGCTTCCTGCTCCAGATGCGCTTGGGAAACTGAGGGCATTACGGAAGGAGGCAGCGACACTCGGCGGCACTACATGGAGCAATGCTCGCGCGGACGTTGTCGAGCTTCCTTTAGACGCAGGCGAGCGGATGCAGCACGTCTTCCGCTGGATCTAACCCTGACGGCCTTCGGGCCGTCATTCCCGAGGATCGCGCGCGACCCTCGGGAATGACGGCGGAGATTCAACATTTGCAGTCTGGAGGATTGCCCGAATCGGGCCCTTGAGTTTGAATGCGTATTACACCGCCCGCCTGAGCGTATCAGGCCCCTTGCCGACGCCCGTCGGCAAAAGCCCCTACGCGCCGAGAGTGGGGGTGCCGCATTTGCCCCTTTGCGGCCCGGCGCTGTCGGCTGATCCAATTTTGTCCCTGGCTCGGGTCAGTCGATCAATACCGATCCTCGGTGGAGGTTCACAAGTCAACTCGTTGGGCCCTCCGGGCCCGGCACGAGTTCTTCTCGAATGGTTTAGGGGGGTCTCCCCACGGTCGGTGCGTAGCGCCCGCCGTGGGGAGACTCTGGTCTCCGTGATTCAAATCACTGGCCGCCCACCGCCAGGTGCAGCGTGGGTCCCTTTGTGCGGTACTGCCGCGCCATTCGAGATAGATCCATCCCCCCAAAACCATGGATCGCCGGAATACGACTCGCTACTGCAGGAGGGTGAGATCGATCCGCCCTGGGGAAGACTCCTACTCGACCGGGCCATCGCACAATCGACGCGCCCGGTCCTGAAGCACCTCAATCGAAGTCAACTCGCGGATCAGCCACCCCCGACCCAACCGGGGTGGCTGGTTACGTTTTGCCCACGCCTGGCAAGTCCTTGTTCCCTCGCTTTCTTCCCCCTCTTTCCCATGCAGTTATCCCCAGTTTTTGTGGATAACTCAAAAACCCTTCGCGCTCGCTTCAGGATTTTTCGTAGCCGCTACACGCGGGACCCGGAGAATTGGCGACGTCCGCTGCCTTGGCGGCGGGCAGCCCATACCCCTTAGGGCTGGTGCCCGCGCCTCCTTTGGCGCGGGTCTTTATTCCAAGCAGGCGAGGCAAGACATGCGAACACGGTTACCCGCACTCCTTGTGGCGCTGGCGTTCACCTCCTGGGGAACCGCTGCGGCCAGTGACATTCAGGTGGGTCGATACCTCACCGCCACCGATGCGCCCGCACCCGAGCAGGTGCAGCCCCTGCAGGTCACGGTCCAGATGGATTTCCCGTCGGACGTCCGGCACGTCGGCTCCGCGCTCACCTACCTCCTGACACATAGCGGGTATCAGCTGGAGGAACCGGCCAAGGCGGACCCGGCCATGCGGGTGCTCCTGACCCGACCGCTTCCCGAGGTGCATCGAGAGCTGGGGCCCCTGAGCCTTGAGAATGCGCTTACCACCCTCGCCGGCCCCACCTGGCGCCTGGTCGTCGATCCCGCCATGCGGGAAATCTCCTACGAACCGCGTGCGCCTTACGCCGAGTCCGCGCGGGCGCGCGGCCAAGCGATCGAAGCCGACACCGTGCGCGACGTGCTCGCGCCACAGCCCCCAACAGCCCGCCTGTATGGCCCGGTTCAGCGCGGCGAGACCCTCGGCTCCATCGCCGAGGCGGTTTCGCCGGAGCAGCCGACGCGCATGGCCGCCGCGCTGTTCGAGGCCAACCCGCACGCGTTCTTCCCGGCCAATGCGCCGAACCCGAATCAGCTCCGCACCGGCGCCGAACTGGAGATCCCCAGCGACGAGGTGGCCGCCCGGTATGCCCCGTCCCGCGCCCGGTCGATTCTGCGAGGTGATCAATGAGCACGAACGAGAAGTCGGACAATCGTCCAGCGCCTCAGCCCATCCCGCGCTGGCTCAAGATCGCGGGGCCGGTCGTCGGCCTCGCCGTCGTAACGGGGTTGCTCCTGATGTTCATCGGCGGCGGAAAGGCCGAAACCGAGGAACCCGAACCCGTGCCGGACGAACCGGCCGCGGAAGAGGGGG
>NZ_KB906156.1:0-2119 GCF_000381185.1 Thioalkalivibrio sp. ALMg13-2
CGTAAACCGACTCTTGCGCATCTCGGCCTCCTTTGGCTCTAGTGTGCCCGGAGACCTCCAGTTTTCAATGGACCGAATTTACGGGAAGGCGACAGATCGGCGTCGTCATGCGCCCACGCTGGGCGCTTTGGCAGGCCCCATGAATCCGACCAGGGACCTTGGGGCCCCGGTCTTCTCGCCAACGGTTGGTTATGTCCAGCATATTGATCTGGAGACGTTGCAGTCGGTCGCTGAAGATGCCAACTGCCGCGTTTTGGTGACGGCTCTGCCGGGTACGTTCGTCAGCGCGCGCCGTCCTCTTCTTCGCATTGAAGGGTGCGAGGCGTTCGACCCGGAGGCCTTTGCTGTCGCCTTCAAGATTTGTCCCAACCGTGCGTTTGATGATGACCCGCGGTTCGCGCTTGTCGCCTTGTCGGAGATCGCCGACAAGGCGCTGTCGCCTGGCACCAATGATCCGGGGACCGCGATCAATGTAATCGGCTCAATGGTCCGACTGTTTACACTTTGGGTGTCACCGCTGGAGAAGGACCGGGTGGCGGAAATCACCTATGACCGGGTATTCGTGCCGAGCTTGGAGATCGACGACTTGTTCGACGACGCATTTACGGCTCTGGCTCGTGACGGTGCCGGTTTCGTGGAAGTTGCGATCCGACTGCAGAAGGCTTTTCGTGCGTTGGCCGAGACCGATGACCCGGCGATGGTCGCGGCCGCCAATAGGCATTCACGCATGGCACTGGCCCGTTCCGAACAGGCCATGTCATTGCAGGACGATATCGAGGCAGTACGCAGGGCAGCAGCATTTTCGGCCGTGTAGTACAGGACGAGTAGAACGCGGCCGGGCGGAAATCGATAGGGCGAACACTATCGCGTGGAGGTATGCGGTACTGGAGGTGTGGAGTCCAGGCATAAAAAAGGCAGGGGCTTTCGCCCCTGCCGTCTAGTTATCCCACCAGATCCGGGTTGTGCTTGCGATCAATCGCGGCGTTCGAACTCCGGCGCAGAGCGCAGCTCTTCACGGGTAACGTCGACGCGAAGTTCCCGATCATCCGCAGTGCCGGAGGTGGTCACGTGACCCCAGCCAATGGCGACGTCTTTCTCGCCCATGCCCAGGAATCCGCCAACACCGATCACAATAGCGACGATCTGGCCGTTCTCGTCAATGATCAGGTCATCGACCGAACCGAGATCTTCATCGCTCGTGGTTTTAACATCAGTGCCGATCAGCTCGCTCGCGTGCATGCTGTTGGCCGGTGAAGAGTCCATATAGCCGCGGCTCTGCATGCGGGCCTCGTCGCGGGTGGCACGGTAATCTTCTGCACTTTTCGAGTCAGACTGCCCGGCGCGCTGGCCCTGTTCACTCTGGGTGCTCTGCGCGTCGCGCTCAACGTCCCGCTCATCGTACTGCTGTGCAAGCACAGAACCTGCGCCGAGGGTGATGGCTGGGGTGACCAAAGCGTAAAAGGCAAATGAATGTAGCTTGTTCATGTGAATCTCCTTCGAAACGGATATCCCGGCTTGGAAAAATGTCCGTTTTAACGGCTTCATCAAAACCTGTCCTTCCTAGCGACATTGCCGGGAAGGGACTGAATCGCCACGTTGCAGCGGATTCAGGATGAGGGTTCAAAATAGGCTCAGGGCGTTAACGGGTCTGTTCGCTGGCACACTGACGGGGGCCGTTCGCGTTCTTTGTGATCGCTGAGTGTTGAAAATGTGAAGGGATTGGCGGTTCCAAAAAAGCGATGAGTCAAGGTGCCCCGGCGTGGCGGGTCGGACGACAGGACCTGGACGTACCCGGGAGGGAGGAGGGGGCGTGAAGCACCATGGAGATGGCGCTTGCGGATTGAGTATTCGAGCGTCGGGAGCCGGTGGTGAGGTGGACCGGGGGCTTTGGCAACAGGTGGGGTGCGTGCGCCAATCCCGAGGGCGTATGCGCGCGGGGTGCATGAAGGCCGGGCGAAGGGCGCCACCGGGGTGGGTTGCGAATGCGCGCATGTCGCGAGCGACGAGCGCTCGCGAAGTGTTTCCCTAGTGTCCTTTAACAAAAGTTCGTATTTTTATCGAGGCGATCGGTTAGACGGGCGATCGACGCGATAATTTGATCGGCTGTTTTGCGCCAGAT
>NZ_KB906157.1:0-2073 GCF_000381185.1 Thioalkalivibrio sp. ALMg13-2
TGAAAAACTTCGGCGCTTGCGTGCCATGGTTGTTCTCCTCGTCCAGGGGGTATCGTCCCACCTAACGAGGTGTCCACGGAAATTAGACCAGCTCAGTCGGCCAGCCGGACCCCTCGAAGGCGACCGCGGGGGGCCTGCCCATATCCCGCGGCCCCCAGGGCCCGGATGTGCTTGTGCAGCGAGCCGTGTGAGCGCATAACCCGACTGAAGGGGCAGATCTAGCCGCTTCAGGCAACCATGCATTTGGCAACGAGGCCGTCCATGCCTGTACTCACCGGCGAAACCGACTAATACCTCTGGACCGCCAAGGACCACGACGCGGACGTCCTCTACAATCTAGGAGAGATCTCACAATCCCCCGCCAGTGGGGCCGGTTATCCCGTTGACGTCGCTTCACTGCCACGAGTGTTGCGCGGCACCTTGCCCTCAGACTCCAGGAGAGATGCGATGTACCAGTCTTACGCGCGAGCGATACTGATCGGCGTCGGCCTCTGCACCTCCGGGGCCACCCTCGCGGAGACATCGACGCCTCCGATATCGACGGTTCAAGAGGTTGAGGCTGCGGAGCTTTTCCCTCTGGTTCCCGGTAAAAGCACGTTCAGGGTGGTCGACGGAGACGGAGAAGGACGGCAAGTCGTGCTGGAACTGATTCCCGCAGACGGTGAAGGCCGCTGGGAAGTTCGATTTGGTGACTACAACATTCTCCATCTTTCCGAGCTTTGGGATGGCAGCGTGGTGCTGACCGGTCTGGACGTGCTGACGCAAGGCCAGACCGTGCTGTACGAGCCACCCGTGGTGCTGCTACCCAGCAGGATCGTGCCCGACCGGACATGGAGCGCCTCTGGCAGGGCCACCGTCGTGAATAGAGAGACGCAAGAGGTTGAACACACGGGTGAGTACCAGCACCGAGTCATGCCCATCACTCTAGAGCGGTATGCGACTCCGGCGGGTGATTACGAAGGCTTCCTGGTGCCGATCGAGCAGAGCATCGATCTTGATGCTCCGGCGGTGATCCGGTTTTGGCTCGATCTTGGCTTCTTCCCCGGCCAAGGACTGGTGAAACGGTCGATGAAGTTCGTCGTCGACAAACCCCTGTGGTTCGGCTCGACCACACGCCGCACAGCAGATCTCGTCCGTTAGGGAAACACCGATTTACTCCGCTGTGGGCGGTGCCGATCGTGCACGTCTGGGATAATACGTGGGGTTCGGACCGCCGGCGGCGATCGAAGCGCACTACCATCAACCACTTCAGGGGTCCGTTCGTGCAGCGTGACCCAAACCAACGGGACTCCGGGAAACCCGGGGCGGTTCATGCGCACGGTCATACCGGCGATGCCATAGCGCCGCGCCAGTTCTGGATCACTCCCGCTGGATGGTGCCTCCTGAAGCTCTCGCCCGATCTGGGGCGTGGAGCACGTTCGCATGAGTCGTACTCGCCATTGATGCCATCCCTGCGTTCGGTTGTCAGAAATGGGGTAGAACCCGAGTCGCGTCCAGTGGAGTAAGAGCGGTGGGGTTCTCCTTCGTTGTTGCGAGTTCGGCGACTGCAACTCTAACGAAGGCTCACGGTGGCTTCACCACCCTCGATCTGCACCACTTCCGGGGACGTCCGGATCCGGAGGAGAATGGAACGTTGCGAGCTTGGGTCTAGCTCTGATTAAGGCTAATGTGGCGCGGTTATTGCGCCCGGACCCCGGCCATCCGATTCCTGCAAGGAGCGCGAGCATGTCAGCAAGACAACAAGTCACGGAACTGCTGAGCAGCGCTGACGTCGAGGCCGGCGGCGAGCGGCCCTGGGATCTCCAGGTCCACGACGAGCGCCTGTATCAGCGCATTCTGGCCGAGGGCTCGCTCGGTGCTGGCGAGGCCTACATGGACGGCTGGTGGGACACCGAGCGGCTCGACGAGTTGTTCTTCCGGATCCTCCAGGCCAGCCTGGACGACAAGGTCCGTACGCCGTCGGTACTTGGCCAGGTGTTGCTGAGCTGGCTCGCCAACGAGCAGAGTCGCCGGCGCTCGCGGCGGGTCGCGGAGCAGCACTACGACCTCTCGAACCGGCTCTACGAGGCCATG
>NZ_KB906158.1:0-1774 GCF_000381185.1 Thioalkalivibrio sp. ALMg13-2
CCCCGCCGATCACCGAACAGCCAGTATCAAAAACGATCGTTTTCGAGACGGCCAAGCCGAACCCGTGTGAGCGACTCGATTTCTTCCCGCTCAGTGTCTCAAAACCATGTCTTGAAACCCAATGTCGCAAAACCTAGCATAGCCATGAGTTTCGAGAGGACAAGCCTATGAAAGTCGGGTATGCACGCGTTTCTACCCGGGACCAGGACCCATCGCTCCAGACCGATGCCCTACGGCAGGCCGGGTGCGACCGGATCTACGAAGACCGCGCATCGGGAGCCCAGCGTGATCGCCCGCAGCTTCGGGAGGCCCTGGATTACATGCGGCAGGGCGACGTCCTGGTGGTCTGGCGACTGGACAGGCTTGCCCGATCCATGCGGCAGCTCATCACCACGGTCGGCGATCTCGAAGAGCGCGGGATCGAATTCCAGTCCCTGACGGAATCGATCGACACCACGACACCCGGCGGCAAGCTCGTTTTCCACGTCTTTGGCGCAGTCGCCGAGTTCGAGCGCTCGATCATGCAGGAACGGACCCGTGCGGGCCTCGACGCAGCGCGCCAGCGTGGCCGCACCGGCGGGCGGCCCCCGGCGCTTACAGACGAACAGCTGGCCTTTGCGTGGACAGTCCTTGCGCATTCCGATGCCCCCGTGCGGGAACTCGCCAAGCAGCTGAGTGTTTCGCCCGCCACGCTCTATCGCCACTTTCCCGGCGGTCGAACCGCACTTCGTGAGAGTGGCGATGATGGAGATCCGCCTGCATAAGGTTGTCCCTGACCGCAATCAGTACCGGTGCTACCGGATGTTCATCCAGCGAGGGCTTTTCGGTGGGTATGTCGTCTGTCGCGAATGGGGCCGCATCGGGCAACCGGAAACGGCCAGGGAGGACTCGGCCACCACCTTGGATCGGGCAGGCAAAGGCGATGCTCACCCACAGGGCTGCGGCCAAGGTCCGCCGCAGCTACACAGCCTCGACCGGCCACGCAGCGACCGCAAAGCGAAAGGCCCTGGAAGGGAATGGCATGAAGAATGGCAAGGGGCTTACCCGCAAAGGGCAGTGGACAACTCAAGCCAAAGGGCGCACCCGGCATGGTTTCCGAACCGCCCTAACCCCGCGACCGGCGAACCACCTTCTTGGAGTGCTCGAGATCCGAAAAGCTGCGCTGGGACATCGCCCATCACTTCGGGCAGGAAACCTGTTGCCATCATTCCAAATCCGCTCGACAGGCAGGAGCGGCGGCCGATTCAATCAGCGTCTCCCTAACGGCCCGCTCAGGAACGGCCCGCTCAGGCGCCCGCGGAAGCGGGTGCGCCGCTTTCGCGGGCGCCTGGAGCCGATAGTTAGAACTCACTTGGCCGCCCCGGCCTTCACGAGTTTGGCAGCCTCTCTAGTCATGCGCCAAAGGCGGTGCCCTTGCGAGTTAACGTCAGGCCGTAGTAGGCCAAGCGCGCTCAAAGTAGTCGAAGACGTCCTCGCCCAGCGGGACGTTCTCGGTGTCGCGTAGGTCGCTGTCGGACTCCAGGTTGCCCTTGTTGTCGGTGCAGATGTCCGCTTCCGGGTCGCGCTCGCTCAGTGCGCTCCAGATAGCCTTGAGGGCCGGGGCGCCCAGCTTGATGCCGAGGTCCTTCAGCTCGGCCTTCAGGTCTTTCAGGAAGGCCTCGCGGTTGGTATAGACACGGTCGGCGTCCAGCCGCTCGCAGGCGGCCTGCACGCCGAGGCGGGTGGTCTCGTCGAGCTTCTGGATCGGCTTCTCGGCCAGCATGCGTTCGATGCG
>NZ_KB906159.1:0-1732 GCF_000381185.1 Thioalkalivibrio sp. ALMg13-2
TACTCGCACAGCGTCGCCAACGTCGTGGCGACGCTCCAGCCATGAGTGGTCGCGCGATCCATGACCTCTTCGTAGCATCCTGCCATGGTGGGCAGGCGGAGCTGCCGCAGCAGCAGAGGCAGCGTTGCAGCATCAGCCATGAGCGGCCCCCTGGAGCAGGGCATCGTAGTCAGCCAGCGCATGCTGGCGCGACTCGAGTGTGGGCAGCGGCCCGGATGGCCGTTGCGGGGAGAAGCGCGCTTGCAGTTCCGCCAGCGTGGGACAGTGCCCGCACGCCAGGGCGTTGCTCCAGTACTCGCCGATCGCCGGTGCGCAGTCCTGCTCGGCGGCCAGACGCAGGGCCCCGACCACGCGCTTGCACGCGTCCTCGGTGCTCAGCAGCGCACTAAGACGCTGGTAGATGCTGCGCCAGTTGGCGTCCGGCAGTAGCTCATCCCGGAAGGCTAGGCCTGCCAGTGCTCGCGGTTTGCGAACCAGCCAGGTGATGACATGGCGGTAGTCGATGCAGCGCTGCCGCCCACCACCAGAGACGGCATGCACGCGAGGCAGCGTCATCAGCGCCTGGCCACCATGATGGAGTACGAGCCGGTCGTCGTAGGCATGGATACGCAAGCGCTCGCCGATCAGACGCGCCGGGACCGAGTACAGCACGCGAGCATGGGTGAACGTGCTGGAGGTCGTCACCCGCACCAGTGCTTCGGTGTAGTCCACGCCGCGACGACAAGGCAATGGCGCCAGCGCGGCCCGTTCGGCGGCGATGCGCGAGGCGTTCCGGCGGTTGATACTCGCGGCCACCTCCTGGATGAAGGCCCGGTACTCGTCGAGGCTGTTGAAGTCCGTCGAACCGCGTAGCTTGAGCCGTTGCCGGATCCGCCGCTTGAGATGGCCATGGGGCGACTCGACGCTGCCGTTCTCGTGACCCCGCCCCGGGTTGTTGCGACTCGGCTGCATGCCGTAATGGGCACACAGCGCCTGATAGCGCTCCGTGATGTCCTGCTGGGCGTTCACGTCGAGGTTCTTGAACGCCGCCGACAGGCTGTCCGTGCGGTGCTCCATCGGAACTCCGCCGAGGTGCTCGAGCGCTTCCGCCAGACTCTCGGCCAGCGCCGTATAGCTCTCGCCCCCAAGGATGACCCGCGCATGGCACCAGCCGCTGTAGGCGAGCCGGAAGTGATGCAGGCGGTGATCAAGCGCGTGTCCACACACGGTCACCGTCACGTCCTTGAGCACCGTAAAGTCCGACAGGCCCCGCTGCCCCGGCTCATGGTGCTGCGGGAACATCACCTCCTTGTCCGGACCGTGCCGGGCACGCCAGGCCTTGACCCGCCGCTGCAGTGTGCGCAACAGGTGATCCGGGTAGGCCCCCGGATAGCGCTCCTGCAGCCACTCCAGCAGCGTGAGAGCTTGAAGATCCGGCTCCTTGCCGAGTTCGCCGGCGACTTCGTCCCAGACCTCGGCAAACGGATCTGGGCGTGTACGCCAATCCCTCGACTTGCCGCCACCGACGGGCTCGCCGGCGTCAATCCGCCGGGCAGTGCGTTCAGAAATGCCGGCCTTGGCGGCCGCCGCCGTCTGCGTTGTGCCTTTGGATCGCTGTGTCATGAAGACTCTGACCTGTTGCTCGGTGACCGCCATCCCCGCCCCTTGTGGGTCGCATGGAAGAGCAGTCCAGCTTAGTGGCAACCGGCCAAAGTAGTTGTCGTCGACCGGCCAGAGTAATTGTCGTTAGATA
>NZ_KB906160.1:0-1621 GCF_000381185.1 Thioalkalivibrio sp. ALMg13-2
CTGGTCTGGCTCAGGGGGGTGGAACCCCGTTCCACCCTCTGGTCTGGCTCAGCGATCCCAAACCGCGTCCACGCGCCGTTGGATCTCCTCCTTCACCTCCAGCGGTCGTCTCACGCCATGCAGCCGGATCTCGCCGGTTTCGCCGCCGCCCGCCGAGGACACTCGGACCTCGCCGATTCCGATCAGGCGATCAATGACTCCCTGTTCCAGGGTCGGGATCCGGGCATTGGCATAGCGCAACGTGCGCCGGTGGCGCGCGATGATCCCGGTCTGCACCGTCACGCGGTCGGGGTCGAGGGTGAATCGGTAGTAGTAGATCGCGAACACGATGCGGATCGCGGTGAGCACCATCCAGATACCGAGGACCATCGACAGTGCTGCCTGCACGATGGGCAGCTCGCCAATGCCCGGGATGGTCATGCGCCATTCGGCAATGCTCGCGCCTACTGGATCGGGCAACTGCCCCAGCCAAGCCACGATCTCCGGCGTCCAGGCCAGTACGGCGAGGAGCAGCACAAACTTGAGCACCGTGGGCCATACGCTGCGCAGCGCCGGCCGCAAGGTGTAGGTCGGCACCTCGGCGTCCGCGTCGGCGGGGTGGTCCCGGGGTGGCTCCCCGGCCGACGCCGGCGCGCGATACTCCCGTGCGGCCTGTCGCAGTGATTCGCTCGGTTCTTCGTCGTCAGGTGGCCGAGGCGGGGGCTCGGGTGGTGCGTCGGGATCGACCTGCTCCACGCCATAGCCCGCCTGCTGGCCGCCCCAATGCACTGGCACCAGCTCGTATCGCTTATCCGTCTCGCGATTCAGCGCGTCCCGGACCACGCGAGCGCGGCCGTGGCTGAACGGCATGTCATGTTCGTCGAGGATCATGCCCCTGGCTCCTTGGATCGGTGGGTGCTGCGGCTGCGGGCCTTCTCCAATCGCTGCACCAGTTCGTTGTTCGCGTCGGGCTCGACCGTGACCACCTGCGCCTCGGCCTGCTGGACGCTCGCCTGGTCGATCCGTCGTTCGCGCTCCGCCTGCTCGGCCTTGCGCCGGCGTCGTTCGGCCGCGTCCACGGCGTAGCTCGGCAGGAAATCGCCGCTGCGCGCCCGCTTGGCGACGGCACTCAGGTAGCGCAAGGGGTTGCGGATCGGATCCGTTTGAGCGCGATCCCGGATGGCACCGGCGACCTCGTCCAGGACCTGCTGGGCCTGGTCGGCGGGCAATCCCTGCAGACACCGATCAGCCAGTTTGCGGTGATCGGAGCCGAAGCTCTCGGGATAGTGCAGCGCGTCGGCCGACTCCTCACTGCCGCGCGCGCCCGGTTGTTCCAATACCTCAGAGGTAGGTTTTGTAGTAGTAGGTTTATATAAACTACTACTACCCCCGCGCGCGTGAGCCGAGTTAAGATTCTTAACTCGGTCCGACGTTCCTGTTTTTTCAGGCATTTTTGCGGGTGGGTCCACCGAGTTAAGATTCTTTACTTGGCTCTCACCCGAGTTAGCCTCGTTGACTTGGCCGCTCCCGGCGCGACCCCTGGGGCTCGCGGCGGCTCGCACGGCCGGTTCGGCGCTCAGGGTGGCGAGGCGGCGCTCAAAGCGATCCCCGGTGTCCACGGGATCCGTAAGGTCGCGGTCGG
>NZ_KB906161.1:0-1524 GCF_000381185.1 Thioalkalivibrio sp. ALMg13-2
CGATCCCCAGGACAAAGTCTTGGGGATCGGCGCATCGGTCGGTCAGCAGGGTGCTTCAAGGCACCAGTGACGCGGAGGTGGAGTCACCCGGGCCGGTTGGCGCTTGGTGTACTCGGGCTGAGTGAACCGAAGGTCCACTCGTTCGCCCGCGCGCTTGAATGCCATGCCTTCGTGTTTCCGGCTGATGTGAAGTCCTCGCATGAGTCTGTCTCCGAGTAATGGGGACAGACCGCCCCCACGGGGATCGGTTGTCCCCGTGGTGGGTAAAGGAAATGGATCGACCGGCAGTGTCGGCACCCTTCTTCCCGATCCGGAAGGGTTTTAAGGGGCCTGATACGCTCAGGCGGGCGGTAAAGCCGTCATTCCCCAGGATCGCGCGCGACCCTCGGGAATGACGCCCCCGAAGGGGCGCCGGCTCGATCAACCGATCCGCATTTCCAGATGGTGAAGATCGGACGTGGAAAGCTGTTCCAGATCGGCATCCGTAATGGGCTCCAGGGTGCGGGTATCCAGTACCTGGAAACCGCACTTGAGGGCCTCGGAAACCGAGTCGAGCGAACGAAAGAGCTTGGTGATGGTGATGCGAGCTTTCATAGGGCTTCTCCGTCAGTTGTGGGACACCACCGATCCCTCCTGCCGCAACAAGAGGGATCGGTGGTGTCCCACAACGGAGACGCCCCGCAGCCAGGGGGGAGGACCCCCTGGCGAACGGTCGGTCGGATTCAGGCGGCCGAGCTTTCCGGTTCCTGAGTCGAGTCCGCAGATGCGGTGTAGACGGTTTCGCCGTCCACCTTGACCCAGGCGATCCGGAGCAGCCGAGCCTTCAGCGAAACGCCGGTCTGACCGGCTTTCTCGCCTTTCTGATACTCGAACAGATCCGGGTACAGATCACCCAGCTTGAATCCGATGAGGACCTTTCGATCTTCATCGATGTAGGTCTTGGCGGCCTTGATCAGCCGCTCGGCTTCTGCCCCGCTGACCCGGCAATCGAACCGGGTCTTGTCGGGGGCGTCGGCGGATCCATGCAGCGCGACGATGTCGCACGCATAGAAGGACGCCCCCTTCTTGGGGCTCACCTCGCGTACCCGATTCAGGTAGCCAAGGCCGGTGATGTGCAGATCGAAGTATTTGTTCTCAGACATGGTGGTTCTCCTGTTTCAGTGAAATCCGGAGAAACCATGCCCGTCCGGGGATTGGTTTCCCCGGGAGGGTGAAGGTAGCGCGAGGCGCTACTGTTTCTTGCTGCGACGTTCCTGACGCCAGCCAATGACGTTCAGGATGACGAAGACGATGAAAATCAGAGTGGCGATCAGCGCGAACGGCTCCATCACGACTCCTCCTCGTTGATCTGGATGTTTCCGATGACCAGGAGCATCACTCCGAGCGTGATCACGTAGAGCACGCTGGCCAGCGGCACCGCCTCCAGGAATAACGCAACGATACTGGCGACGATCATGCCGACGCCCATTTTCCGCGAATCTTCCTTGACGGTCTGGGTGTTGATAAGGGGTCTTTTCACAAAGG
>NZ_KB906162.1:0-1466 GCF_000381185.1 Thioalkalivibrio sp. ALMg13-2
CCTGTTCCAGGGTGGAACGTTGACCTTCAATGACCTTCATCACCGGCGCCTCGCTGCTCGGGTACGAACGGTCAACATACCATTTCAACCCCCGTGGGGCAGTCGGATCCCACGGGGATCGGTCTGTCCCCATTTTCATGCGCAGGAGACAGACCATGTCCAAGAAAGAAGCCTCCAAGGACCTGTACCAGGAAGTGACCGATCAGATCGTTACGGCCCTGGAAAACGGTGTCGTGCCCTGGGTCAAACCCTGGGATGGCGACAAGGCGGCGCTGGCGAGCGGAATGCCCGTCAATGCCGCGACCAATCGCCCCTATCACGGGGTCAACGTCATGCTCCTGTGGATGCGGGAGGTGGCACACGGGTATTCCACCAGTCGGTGGATGACCTTCAAGCAGGCGAAGGATGCCGGCGGATCGGTGCGCAAGGGCGAGAAGAGCACGCTGGCCGTGTTCTTCAAGCCGATCCAGCGGCAGAAGACCGACCGCGATGGCAAGCCGGTGACGGACGAGAAGGGCGAGCCGGTAATGAAAACCGTGCCCATCCTTCGGGCCTTCAAGCTCTTCAACGTGGACCAGATCGATGATCTGGAGGACCGGTATCGCGTGGGTCCCACCGGGGACGCCCCGGAACCGAGCTTCACGCCCATCGAGGCCGCGGAATCGGTGTTGGAGTCCTCCGGGGCTCTGATCCGACACGGGGGCGACCGGGCGTTCTATGCGCCCGGTCCGGATTACATCCAGTTGCCCCCGAAGGCGTCGTTTCGGGAAGAGGCCGGTTATTACGCCACGGCGCTCCACGAACTCACGCACTGGACGGGACATGAGTCCCGACTCGCGCGCGAAGGCATCGTGGAGTTTGATCACTTCGGATCCGAGCGTTATGCGTTCGAGGAGCTGGTCGCCGAGTTGGGTGCCGCCTTCCTGTGTGCCGAGATCGGCATCCAGGGGGATCTTCGCCACGAAGGCTACATCGGCTCCTGGGTCAGGAAACTCAAGGAGGACAAGCGGGCCATTTTTCGGGCGGCAAGCCAAGCTCGGAAAGCCGCTGAGCACCTGCGGCCGGAGGCCGAGGTTCAGTCCGAGGAGGCGGTATGAATCCCGCCACCCTGGAAGCCCTGAACCAGCTCGCCGACGCGGCGGAGTCACCGACGGGACAGGGACGGCACGTCCGTCTGTTCCTGCTCGGTCTCTTCAACGGCCAGGAATTTCCGTTCGACCTTACCCGACTCCGGGTAATCGATCCGGACCTTCAGGTCGCTGCGCTGCGCGTACTGGCGTTCGACATGCGTTCCGGAACGGAGATCGACCACTGGATCTCCGGCGGGGCCGAGCGTCTCGCCCGTTGGGTGAGGCTCGAAATCCACCCTCAATCCTGACGGCCTTCGGGCCGTCATTCCCGAGGGTCGCGCGCGATCCTGGGGAATGACGGCTTTACCGCCCGCCTGAGCGTATCAGGCCCCTGAA
>NZ_KB906163.1:0-1315 GCF_000381185.1 Thioalkalivibrio sp. ALMg13-2
GGACGCGGGGCCGGGTACCGCGCTAACTTGATATAAGGTAATACCACGTAATACGAGGGCCACCATGGCAACGTCCCTGAAAATCGATGACGCGTTGAAAGATCGCCTCCAGGATCTCGCCGCCCAACGCCGGAGGTCGCCTCACTGGATCATGCTGGAAGCCATCCGCCAGTACGTTGACCGCGAGGAAGCCCGCGAGAGTTTCCGGCAGGAAGCCCTGGCGTCCTGGTCGGCTTACCGGGAAACCGGGCAGCACCTGACCGGGCAGGAAGCCCGCGACTGGTTGAGTACATGGGGCACTGACGTTGAAGGAGCCGCGCCCGAGTGCCACGAGTAATCGTCACCGCAGGCGCCGCAGAAGGTTTGGAGCGATGCAGGCGCGCTCTCGCCACTAAAGCCCCGGATGCCGCCAGGCGCGCGGGCCTGGCGATCGAGCGGCAATTCCTGCTGCTGGAAACGGCCCCCGATATGGGGCGGCCGGACCCTGAAATCCCCGAGCTGCGCGAGCTGGTGATTGCCTTCGGTGACTCCGGCTTTGTGGCGCTCTACCGACACGAACCGACTGACGACGCCGTGTATATCCTCGCCTTCCGGCACCAGAAAGAGGCGGGCTACTGATGGAGCTTGAGCTTTAACCGCTTGTGCCGCGCGTCGTGGATTGGTCCCCCGGGCCTTGAATCTCGGGCCGGCGTGCGCTACTGGTGTAGTTAAGGACGAAAACGACTGGATAAAGCATGTTGGTACTTACAACACTTATTCTTGCCCCCTTGGCCTTGTTCCTGGCCGCTGGGCTCGTCACTTCGATCCGCCGGCGAGGCTGGAAGGCCGGCGTGCGGCAGTTCGGTGTGGCCTCTGCGGGCTTGGGATCAGGTGTGGCGCAGGCTGTTGGTCGAAACGCCGTCGCGGCGCCCGTTTCACCACAAGCACAAAACGGTGTTGAGCCATTGGCATCGGGGGTTAGTTCGGGAGAACTATTGGCGGTGCTTCTGGAATCCGCCGCAGCAGAAGGCGGCGAAAGCGAAGAGTTTTCCGCCTTCGGAACGCCATCAGAGGACATCGCAATGTCCCCTGGGAGCTACTACGGCGAAAATGATTACGCGCACTATGCCACCAAGGAGTGATGGGCTTATAAGCTGTTGAAGCCCATCATCGTCTGACAGCACTCCTCCCTCGCCAAAAACGAGCGCGGAGTGCTACTTCTTCCCTCGACTAGCAAAACGACCGGCGGCGGAGGCTGCGGCGGGCCCAGCGTTAGCCATTGACCCCGTCGTTTTGTCGCCTGCAGCGACGGAATCGGCCACCTTATAACCCGCCC